>DATEDU010000112.1:0-29102 GCA_035281525.1 Pyrinomonadaceae bacterium
GATCAGAGTTTTTCCGGAGAAGTACCGTTGCGAACAGTTGTAGATGCGGCTTCGATCCTAAGGGCGCGTCGATTGGGTGAGGAACGATCTACTGGAACGCGCATCTGGGACGCGCTCCCCTGGTAACGGGCTTGATTAGCCACGCGGCCTGACGGAGCCGCTGATCTTTTTGCGCGTCGTTTCGCCGGTGCGCAATACAGGAATACCGTCATCGACGTTAGCGTGTGGACGTGGAATGACGTGCGTGGACACAACTTCACCGACCTTGCGCGCGGCGGCGGCTCCGGCATCTACCGCGCTTCTGACTGCAGCCACTTCACCTCGAACGATGGCTGTGACTAACCCCGCATCAATCTTCTCGTAGCCCACCAGCTGCACGTTGGCTGCTTTGACCATTGCATCCGCTGCTTCGATCATCGCCACGAGCCCTCTGCATTCAACCATCCCCAACGCTTCTTCCATAAGCTCTCTCTTTCTGCACGTTAATTTCGCAAGCTGTGTATTGGCGCGGGAATCCGTCCCCCGCGGCGTATAAAACCGTCAGAAGAAAAAACGTTGACCGGCATCACCGGCGCGCTGCCGAGTAATCCGCCGAACTCGACCATCTCGCCAACTTCTCGACCAGGCACCGGGATGATGCGTACTGCCGTCGTCTTGTTATTCATAACGCCGATCGCCATCTCGTCAGCAATGATGGCCGAAATCGTTTCAGCAGAAGTTGAACCGGGCACGGCAACCATGTCAATGCCCACTGAGCAGACACTGGTCCACGCTTCGAGTTTGTCCAGAGACAAAGCACCTACTCGCGCGGCTTCAATCATCCCTGCGTCTTCTGAGACTGGAATGAAAGCTCCACTCATGCCGCCCACCGAGCCGCTAGCCATAGCGCCACCTTTTTTCACGGCATCGGTTAGCAACGCTAAAGCCGCAGTTGTACCGTGCGTGCCGGCGCGTTCGAATCCCATTGCCTGAATGATGTCGGCTACGGAATCGCCACTGACGGGCGTGGGCGCAAGTGATAGATCGATGATTCCAAAAGGAAGGCCGAGCCGGCGCGCAGCTTCACGCCCCACGAGCTCGCCACCGCGGGAAAGTTTGAACGACAACTTCTTGATGATCTCCGCCAGCTCCTGCAGAGGCAGATCAGAGGCAGCGTGCCGAACTGCATAATTGACCACGCCAGGACCAGAAACGCCGACGTTGATTACCGCGTCGGGCTCGCCGACTCCGTGGAAAGCACCAGCCATGAATGGATTGTCTTCAACTGCATTTGCGAAGCAGACAAACTTCGCACATGCAATACCACCACGATCGGCAGTGCGCTGGGCAGCGTCTTTGATTATTTGACCGATTTGTCGAACCGCATCCATGTTAATGCCGGCCCGAGTCGTTGCAACGTTGACTGAAGCACAGAGCCGCTCGGTCGTCGCCAGAGCTTCCGGTATGGAGTCGACAAATTGGCGCTCAGAATCGGTGGCGCCTTTATGTACGAGCGCTGAATAGCCGCCGATAAAATCTACACCTACAGCCTTTGCTGCCTCATCAATAGCCTGTGCTAACTGGATACGATCGCCACTAGCGCTCTCGGCAATCATCGAAACGGGTGAAACGGCTATTCTCTTGTTCGCAACGCGAATTCCGATTTCGTCGCCAATCTCGTCAACCGTGCTGACGAGACGATTTGCCACACGCCTGATTTTCTCTCCTGCTCGCTCTGCAGTCTTCTCAATCGATTCAGAGGCGCAATCTCGCAGACTGAGGCCAAGAGTGACGGTGCGCACATCGAGGTGCTCCATTTCCGTCATTGCGACCGTTTGCAGAATTTCGGCTTGCGAGTAGTCCATACGAGTTTCGAGTTCAGAGTTTCGGGTTCAGAGCTCTGAGCGCTGAGTGCTGAGTGCCTGACTGCTGAGTACTGCACTCAGAACTCAGTACTCAGTACTTCTTAAGTAATCAACTCACTGAATATCAAGATCACGACGAACAAAATAAATAACAGCGCTGCGACCAAAACGAATCGCAAGCTCGGGTCGTAAGCCGCCTCATCAATCACGGTGGAAGAGATTTCCAGCAACTTCTCCACGCCGCTCATTTCTTCGTCCGGGTTTTCCGTTGCAATTTTGGGAGGAGTAAGCGCTACCTCTGCGCCACACTGCGGACAAAAAAATGCGCGGTCACGAATGGACGCGCCGCAATCGGGGCAATGACGGGCAATTTCAGGCTCAGCCATAGAATTGGGAGTTTACACCCGATGCATTGCGTTGAAGAGATCTTCGCGTTGCGCATAGATGCGCACTCCCAGCTTCTCACCTTCTAGTCTCAGCCGCTCCTTCAAAGCAGCCGCAGTTTCGCCCGCACGAGTCGTGTCAGCAATAATGACCATTGCAAACTTGCCTTCCACTACCGTTTGATTGATGTCGATGATACTGCAGTTCGCCTCCGCGAGTATTTGTGAGACTGCGGCGACGATGCCCGGATGATCGACGCCAAATACGGAGATTACCAGGCGGTCGGAAGATCCTGCGCGTGATGTGGAGATGCTTTGAGTTGTGGGAAATGAAGGACTCTGTGTAGGCGCGGCACCATTCTTCTGCAGGAACGGTTCGACTTCACGATAAATGTCCGTAACGAGTTGTTCTACCGTTTGCTCGTCTGCCTCGGCGCCCAGTCGCCCATACACCGTCCGAGTGATTCTGTAGATCAAATCTTCATTCGACATTGGAAAAGTGATAAGTGATAAGTAATGAGTGATAAGTGATAAGGAATTAAAGGCTTTTTGATTGGCTTATCACTTATTACTTATCACTTATCACTCTTATTCACGGCCGCCCATTATCTCGCGCCAGTTCCTTGGCGGCCTCGCGCATCTCCTCGGAAATGGATTCCTGAAGGTCCACTCGGTCAACGATTCCGACAACCGCAGCCTCGATTGACATGTCCTGATTGCCGATTGCCGTGCGCGCTGCCTTACCGAAGGCGCACATTACCGTTTCGCCAGTTCCAGCTCCCAACCGGTCGGCGACGACCACGATATTTTTCGTTGGCTCCTTGTCGAGATCGTATGGATGGACTATGAGAAAGCGGACGCCTTCCAAATCCGGCGTCTTCTTAGTCGACCAAACGGTTCCGACGACTTTAGCTAAAAACATGCTGGGTACCGGGTATCAGGTGCCGGGTGCCGGCAGTGCCAGATGCCTGCTGACACCCGGCACCTGGCACCTGGTACCTTCTTTCAAACCTTGGCAAACACTTCGGCCGGCTCGCCGATATCTCGAGCCGCCGGCGTAATGATCGTCTTTGAGCTAATGTATATCTTCTCGCCCTTTTGAATCGCTCGACGCACATCATCTTCGCTGACGAAGTCGACTGCCGCACGTCCGTTGCGAGCACTGTCTGATGTTGTAGCTCCCGATGCAGGCTGTGACATGCCACCGTTTACAGGTCGAGTTACTTTTCGCTCAGCAGGTGGCGCTGGTTGGGAATACATGCTGCCGGCCTCAGACTCAATTGATTGAGGAGTTGGTCGAGATTCTTCTGTCGGAACTGGCCTTCGTCCAGCAAGGAAACGATCGACGATAGCAGCAATCTCTTCGCGATCGATCTTTGCTCCGCCCGCGGTGACTGCGGGTTGGCGGCTTGGTCGCGGCGCCGGCGGCGTTGTCGAAGCGGCGGCTGGTCTCACCGACGCAGCGGGACGAGCACTCTTAACAGGTCTCGTTTCAAAAGCAATGCGTTTAATGTCCATCAGGTGGAGCGGTGAAACGTTGTCGGAAGTAACATTGCCACCCCACGAGCCACATCCCAATGTCATCGAAGGCGGCAAAGCAGTCGAGAAACCGATAGCTCCGTGCGTCGTCGGAGTGTTCACAGTAATTCGCGAAGCAGGCAGTTCCCCGCCGACTCGCACTGCGACATCGCGTGAGCGGGTATGTAAGCCGGCAGTGTGGCCCATGCCTCCGTACTGCAAAACCTCACGGCTACGCTCAGCTCCCTGGACAACTCCATCGACAACATAAAACGCGAGTATGGGCGAAAGCTTTTCCATTGAAAGTGGGTAATCGCGACCGACGCCCGCTACATCAGCGAGCAGGCATCGAGTCCCGGGCGGCACACTCAAACCAGCCATCTCAGCAATAACATCGACTGATTTGCCGACGATAGCCGGGTTAAGCGAGCGCTGCGGCGTCGCAACGATCTTACCCAACTGGTCTGCTTCGGAAGTAGAAAGGAAGTATGCGCCTTGTGCCTTGAACTGTTCTCGCACTGCACTCTCAATCGGAGCATCGCAAACCACTGCTTGCTCGGAGGCGCAAATGGTTCCGTTGTCGAAACACTTTCCAGTCAGAATGTCCTGCACCGCCTTGGGGACATCGGCAGTGCGCTCGACGAACACCGGCACATTGCCTGGACCAACACCGAATGCAGGTTTACCTGACGAATACGCAGCACGCACTAACCCGATTCCACCAGTCGCCAGGATTACCGCAGTCAGCTTGTTCTTCATCAAGGTTTCAGTTCCCTCGATCGTCGCCGTCGTCATGCAGGCGATAGTCTCACCCGGCAGTCCTTCCTTTATGCCGGCCTCACGCATGACTCGTGCTGTTTCGTTGATGCAGCGAGCGGCGGATGGATGCGGCGACATCACGATTGCGTTCCGCGATTTTATGGCAATGAGAATTTTGAAGATGGCAGTGGAGGTTGGATTGGTCGAGGGGATTATTCCCGCAACAACACCGCGCGGACTTGCGATTTCAACTACATCTTTCGACTCGGAAACGACACCGACAGTTCGAAGACCACGAAAGTAGTTCCAGACATCTTCTGCTGCGAACCGGTTCTTTTCCTGTTTGTCGGCCGGAACGCCGTAACCTGTCTCTTCGACAGCCATGGCGCCGAGTCTTGCCGACTCACGCAGTGCGGCCTTGGCCATGGCCTCGCAAATGCGATCAATTTTCGCCTGGTCGAAGCGAGCCAACTCGAGTTGGCCCTTGTGCGCAGCTTCAACCATGTCGCGAGCCTGCTGCACTGAGACGAGATCTTTATCGACCGACATAGTTACCTCCATTGCCGATTGGCAATTGCCGATTGCCGATTGATTCTTACCATCCTCGAACTATTTCGTAATTGGCAATTGGGAAATCGGCAATTATCTCGCTCGCTCTTTATTCGGTTCGCGAGCACCCGTTTGCAGCGAGCGACTTTCTCCCTGGCCAAGCTGGCCGCGCGCCCCTCCGTGAAGTGCACGCTCATCCGGGCTTAAACCCGTCCGGCCGTCGACAGGCAGAACGCGTTCTACCTCCGAATGTGGACGGGGGATTACGTGGACGCTGATCAACTCACCGACTCTGCGCGCCGCTGCTGCTCCCGCGTCGGTCGCGGCCTTAACCGCGCCTACATCACCGCGAACAAAAATCGTGACGTAGCCGGCGCCGATATATTCCTTTCCGAGGAGTTGCACATTGGCTGCTTTGACCATCGCGTCAGCAGCTTCGACAGCTCCTACAAAACCTTTGGTTTCCACCATTCCCAGCGCTTCTAAGGGCATCTCGGGTGTCCTCTCTTTTCCTATTGTAGAAATTAAAGGCGACTGTTACGGATTACAGCGTCAAGCTATCACCGCAAGCGGCAAGAATCAAGATGAACACATAAAAGGGTGAACAGGGGAACGGGCGAAATGGGGAACAGTGAAACAGGGAAGGTCGGAAAAAGCGATTCGTTTTGACCCTTTTCCCTTTTCACCGTTCGCCCTTTCCCACTCTCCCCGCTTATTCCTCGTTTAGCGATCGACTTCAGTTTGACACCGTTTAGCATCGCAAGTTATATTGCGGCCAAGGGTTAGGAACGACTAGCAAGCACGTTGCAATTGAATTCGGCGGTGCCATTAGTTAGTTCCCTCCGAGCTTCCTCACTGGCATCGCGGAAGTTAAACCAACCGAACCAGGCGTAAGGGCTGAAGCGGATTGGTAATGGCAGCTACTATCGGCGAACAGTTGCGACTAACGCGCGAGCAGCGTGGCATTCCGCTACGAGAGATTTCCGACGAAACCCGCATTTCCATTCGCTACCTCGAAGCCATAGAATCAAACGACTACAAGCGTCTGCCGGGCGGAATTTTCAACCGCAGTTTTGTTAGAGCTTATGCCCGGTGTATTGGTTACGACGAAAAAGAAGCTGTCGAAGCCTACGCACGTTACATGCGGGATCAAGGTGAACCGGCGGATGACGTCGTGACGACTCCTTACCAATCAAAGGTTTATACTGATGTGCCGGCGACTCGCTCGCCGATTTTGACCGTACTTTTAGCGATTTTAATACTCGCGGTATTAACGCTCGCGGCCCTGGCTGCGTTACATTGGTTTCAGCAACGCTCGGCAAGTGTGACGCGTCCGGCAGCGATATCGGCAATCATACAGCAACTAACTTTACCTGTTGCGCGTGTGGGTTTTTGGAAAGCTGATCACGAAGAAGTCTGGCAATAATATCTGCTTTGACCATCTGCTTGCGCCACAACGGTGCAATGCAGAGATGTGTGGCCATCGTAAAGACGCTGCCCGCTGAAAACCAGCGGGCAGTTTTGTATTGCAGACGTTTCAGAACCGGGAGCGAAGCGACCGGGTGATTATCGGGGAGCGATAGCGACCGGGTATTAATCTTACCTACTACTTAGGAGTACTAGCGCACTTATGATTTCGCCTAACATTCAAGAAGGTTTGACCTTTGATGACGTCCTCTTAGTTCCAGCTCGTTCCGACGTGTTACCGTCAGAGACTGATACGGCGACACACTTCACTCGCAATATCAAACTACAGATTCCGCTCTGCTCGGCAGCGATGGACACCGTTACTGAAGCTGCGTTGGCAATCGCGCTTGCACAACAAGGCGGCATCGGCGTGATGCATAAGAACCTGAGCATCGAACGGCAGGCAGAAGAAGTCGACAAGGTGAAACGTTCTGAGTCTGGCATGATCGTGGATCCTGTAACGATTCGGCCCGACCGCCCCGTAAGCGAAGCCTTGCGTGTGATGGAGCGGTATCACATCAGTGGCGTGCCCGTGGTTGATGAAGATGGGCATCTGGTTGGGATCATCACCAATCGTGATTTGCGCTTTGAGACGAGGTTCGACATTCCGGTTTCTGACGTGATGACGAACCAGCCTTTGGTAACGGTCCCGGTCGGCACCACTCTCGAGCAGGCAAAATCAGTCCTGCAGAAACACCGCATTGAAAAGTTGCTCGTGGTCGACGGCGACAAGCACATCAAGGGCTTGATTACCGTAAAGGACATCCAGAAGGCGATTAAGTATCCAACAGCGGCGAAAGATCAGCTGGGTCGATTGCGAGTAGCGGCGGCTATTGGCGCGACGGGTGATTTTCGCGAGCGCGCCGACGAGTTGGTGAAGGCGCGTGTCGATTGTTTGGTGATCGACACCGCACACGGACATTCGTCGCGAGTCGTTGATGCGGTTCACGAAATTAAAAAGCGTCATCCGGAAACGGATCTAATTGCTGGCAACGTCGGCACCACCGCGGGCGCAGAGGAGTTGGCGGGCGCGGGAGTTGACGCAATCAAAGTCGGCATAGGGCCAGGCTCGATCTGCACGACTCGAGTAGTGACTGGTGCCGGCGTCCCGCAGATCACCGCTATTCAGTCTTGCGTGAAGGCGGCTCAAAGCCACGGCGTGCCCGTCATTTCGGATGGCGGCGTGAAGTTTTCAGGCGATGTGGCGAAAGCAATCGCCGCCGGCGCTGACACAGTGATGATCGGATCGCTCTTTGCCGGGACCGAAGAAGCTCCGGGTGAAGTTATTCTTTTTCAAGGGCGGTCATTCAAGGCTTATCGTGGGATGGGTTCGATTGGGGCGATGCGTGAGGGTTCGCGCGACCGGTATGCTCAAGAGACGGCTGAGAGCGAGTCGAAGTTAGTTCCGGAAGGCATCGAAGGTCGGGTTGCTTATAAAGGTACTGTGGCGGATATGACTACTCAGCTTGTTGGTGGATTGAGGTCGGGCATGGGCTACACAGGCTGCCGCACGATTAGGGAGTTTCAGGAGAAGAGTCAGTTTATGCGAATTACGTCTGCCGGCTTGCGTGAGTCCCACGTGCACGATGTGATCATCACCAAAGAGGCCCCAAACTACCGCCTGGAGTAATTAGGCCCTGTGACGTTGTCTAATCAAGGTTAGGAAGTGGACAAATTAGGGCAAGCGGTACATGAGCGCCAAAGGCGCGAAATGTAATAGCCTGGGCCAACGGCCCAGGAAAATGAAGAACAAATACTTCCCGAAGCGCCGAAGGCGCGAGATTTCAATCCCACACGTTCCTGAAAAGTAATTCGTCGATGATGTTCTTTTTGGGATTGAATGTAGCGCTTTACAACCGTCACTTGCGATTGACCGATGGAAAACGCACCGTAACCTTTTTGCCAAATAAAGTGTCTGAACTCCTTACCTTTATTTTTGATCCATTTGGAACTACTTGTTTTCACTTCTTCCACAAGCTCGGCAATCGTGATCACCCTGCTCAAGCTGAAAAGTATATGGACGTGATCACGTGTCCCATCGATTCCTAACGCCGGAGACTTCAGGCTGCGGAAGATGGAGGCCATGTAAGGATGCAGTTCCGGTTCAATTTCCGGTGTGATGAATGGTTCGCGATGTTTTGTACTAAAGATGAGGTGAATGAGGATCGAAGACAAGGATTGAGGCATGTCTTTAACTCGCTTTCTGTTTAGTTCGCGCTTTCAGCGCTTTGAGGTGGGGACAGGATACACTAGTCCTGGGCCGTTGGCCCAGGCTTTCACAGTTCGCGCCTTCGGCGCTCCAGTTAATTAAACAGAGCTAATTCCCCAACAATGATTCACGGGACGATGACATCGATCGTTTCGGGGGCGATTTGGAAGGTCATCGGCAGAGAGCCAATCACCTCGCCATCCACCTGCACATTCGCCTCACCCGATGCGCGCGCGTGCGACGCCCGGAGGAAATGTACACCGGGTTTGTCCTGCGGCACCCCACTTCGCAACGCGTGAGAGAGCAATTGCAGGTATCGAACACGGCTCTGTGTAGTGACAACGCAAATCTCGAAGTCTGGTTGATCAAGCTGAGCTCGCGGTGTGACCGATAGTTCGCCACCATAAGTAGCTGCCTTTCCAATTGTCGCAAAAGTAGCGACGAAAGTGTTACCAGCGATCTCAATCTCAAAGGTCTTAAGCTTCCAGTCTGCGAGATGACTTAAACCTGACAACCAGAAGGCACCTCTGCCCAACCGTTTTTTAAGTCCAGGATGTACACCGCTGACAACTGAGGCATCAAGCCCGATACCAGCCATCAAGAGAAAGTACCGTCTCACTCCATTCTTCTCATCGACAGCACATCCCACGTGGATGCGACGAGTTTTTGCTCGCACGATAACTTCGGCAGCCTGCCCGCAATCAAGTGGCAGACCGAGGTCGCGAGCTAGGACGTTTGCGGTTCCTCTTGGCAAAACTGAGAGTCGCGCGGGACTGCCGACAAGCCCTTGAAGAGCTTCGTTGATGGTGCCGTCTCCACCTGCAACGATGACGTCCGACGTACCGTTCCGAGCTGCTGCCTCTGCGATTCGTGTCGCATGGCCTGGTCCCGTCGTGTTGATCAGCTCGACGTCAAGGTTCTGTGCCTTGAGTTGTGCGCAAATCTCTTCGATGGGTGCTATGCGCCGAGTTGCATAGCGACCGGTTTTTGGGTTTGAGATGATAATTGCCCTGCGAGTGGTCATTTGAAGACTTGATCCTTCGGCAAATTAAATGCCGTGTCAAATGACTGCTAAAGTCCTCAACTTTAGAGGGGAAAGTATTTAGGGACTGGTTCTGGAATGTTGCCATTGTCAGATTTGTCTGACGAGAGTTCGAAGAGCGGACCGAGCGCCGAAAGCGCTAAGGACTTTGGGTGCGTATGGTGACATTCAACCACGCGTTGCGTAACGCTTTCTGGTCAGCCGTCGCACCCTTTCTTTCTTCAATCCGGTACTCAAATCGCTCCGGTGGTTCTCGCGCTGGTTCTTTTACCAGCCGCAGCCCAACGTATGACAGCACTTCGTCATAAGGCGGAACTTGCACGCTGCGCACGTATCGCGCAAAGAAATCAGCAAGATCGACGCCGGCTACGTCTGATGCCACTCTCTGAAAGTCCTCGGTCGTGTAGCCCTGCCCGCGAAGATAGTACGTGGCGTTAGGACTCTTCAGATAGAACTCATCATACATACGGCGCATCACGTCATCGAGCGAGGCCTTGCCCTTCGTCTTCCCTCGAATCAGCAGATCGAGAACCAGACCCAGCAACTCACCTTTTGGATAATAACTTATTGTAGTGTTGGCAAGATTTGTCTTCTGGCTGTGTTGCGCACGATCAATAAATGAAGCAATCAATGAAGACTCCTCGGCACTCAGCAGCTTGCTTCCGGGCGCGTTCTCAATGTTGTTGATAGTCTCAGCTTCACGTAGCAGAAAACGCGATTCGTCCCAAATGCCGGCGCGGCGCATCATTAAATGTCCGTAGTAATTCGTCAGACCTTCGGCGATCCAAAGTGCGCGAGTGTTTGCCGGTCGGGAGAAATCCCACGGACCAAACTCCACCGGCCGTAAACGTTTTACGTTCCAGACATGGAAGAATTCATGAGCGACCGTGTCGAGTGTGCTTTCAAATACTCCTTGTTCGGCCAGTGCTCCAGTGTTGATGATTTGAGTGGACGTCAAGTGTTCCATCCCGTCGCCACGATCACCAGCAGCAAAGTGCAGCAGGAATGTATATGCATCGAACTCAGGCGGCCCCCACATCGCGACTTCCGCGCGGACAATCTTTTCAATCTCGTGCACGAGTGCAGGTCGCTTACCGCGCTCAGCGCCGAACGAATGTACGACGACGTAATACTTCTTTCCATCTACCTGAAATTCATTAATGGTCCAGTCCGGAGCAATCTCGGTCGGTGTATCGACCATGATGTCCCAGTTGGGAAACCGCCATTCACGTTGGTTTGGAGCATCCATTCGGCCGTTGACGATTCGCCATCCGCCCGGAGGATTTATCACCAGCCTAATCGGGTCGGGTTTGTGATCGATGATGTACATAAAGATGGACGCGCCGTTGAAATTGGCATGACGAGTGTCGAGCTGCGAGAACGTGCCGGAGAGATCGTTGCCAAAAACTTTATAGGAGAGCGTGAAGCTTGAAACGCCTGTCGTGTCAACTCGCCAAGTCTGATCGTCGACGCGAGTCACCGGCAGCGAAACTGGCCGGCATCTCGGATCATTAGGACGCGGACATACGGGTTTCGACGCACGAACCTCCTGCACGTTTTTTGCAAAATCGTAGACTGCGTAGCGTCCTGGCGACCATTTAGCCATCTGAAAATCGAGCGACTTTATGCTCGAGTTATCAGGAAGCTCGACGTCAATGGCTACTTCAAAAAGGTGCGATGCCGGGTTCGACATTGAGAGCCGGTAGGTGATCGAAGTCAGAGGTTCGGTCTGCGCCTGACCTGACGCTACAGCGGCAAAAAATGCCAACACCAATAGTAATGCAGAGAGCTGCGGGCGTACCTTGTGCGTCGAATTCATGGAAAGAAACTCCAACTTGTGAACGTAAAAGACAGTGATGGGAAACAGTGGCGGATTATGTTGGTTTCAGCAACGGCTGTCAAAGAGTTGTTTTTCGTGTTTCTTCGTGTCTTTAGTTTAGTGTTATTTCGTGGTCTCTGTTTGTTCGTGGATCGTTCTCTCGCTTGCATACCTGAAAGGTTTCATTTATTACTCGACTAACAAAGACTTAAGTCTAACGTCCTAAGACCACTCCATGCTGCACACCGAACGTCTCTATTACGCTGATTCGCATCTCGTCGCATTCGAGGCGCGCGTCATCGACGTCTCTGAGCGCGTGAGCGGCTGGACTGCGATCACGCTTGATCGCACAGCGTTTTATCCTACGGGCGGCGGGCAACCCAGCGACACCGGAACATTGAATGGCACGCGAGTAGTCGAGTGTATCGATAATGAAGAGCAAGGCGTTTTGCACGTGGTTCAAGGTCGAGCGCCGGCAGTCGGATCAACCGTCAAAGGGAGAATTGATTGGCCCCGCCGTTTGGACCACATGCAGCAACACACCGGCCAGCACATTTTGTCAGCGGCGCTCGTTAACCTCTTCAAAGCACCTACGCGGAGTTTTCGAGTCCTCGAACATGTGTGCGAAATTGATGTAGAGATAGCGAATCCGAGTAGCGAAATCATCGAGCGCGCGGTCGAGCTCGCCAATAACGTGATTTGGGAAGATCGCGCGATCACGATCAGGCATGTGACCCCCGAGGAGGCTGCCGAATTGCCTCTCCGAAAAGAGCCCGTGCGCGAAGGTGAGTTGCGAGTGATAGAGATTGAAGGATTCGACCTCACGCCGTGCGGCGGCACACACGCATATCGAACAGGCGAGGTTGGCATGATCGGAGTGCGTTCGTGGGAGCGTGCAAAAGGGTTGACGCGGATAGAGTTTGTTGCCGGCGTCAGAGCGTTGAACGATTACCGGCGCGCGAACAAGACTGCCCGTGATGTTGCCGCGCTTTATAGTGGAGCGAGGGATGATGCCGCGAAACTCACTGCGCGCGTGTTAGATGAGAACAAAGATCTTCATCGTCGCATTCGAGCGTTGGAGCAGCTTGCGGCACGTGTAGAAGCTGAGGAGCTGCTAATGAGCATTGGCGCCCCCGACGGTTTGTCAGAACCCGGAGCGATAGCGATGGGGTCTGTTTCAGAACCGGGAGCGATAGCGACCGGGTCTAACGCCGGGGTCTCAATGCCTGGGTCTCTTCGAATCGTTGCCAAAGTTTTCGACAATCGCGACGCTGAATCCCTCAAGCACTTAGCCCAAGCCCTAATGTCCCACCCGCGAACTGTTGCGCTTCTTGGCTCGCGAGACGGTGAAACCGCACGGCTTGTTTTCGCGAGATCGCCGGACGCCCCTGGCGATATGAATATGTTAATGCGCGCCGCGTGTGAAAGCCTTGAAGGTCGCGGGGGTGGCAAGCCTGACCTCGCGCAAGGCGGCGGCAAGAATGTCGAGCGACTCTCGGAAGTACTTCAGCTTGCTGCCCAAAGCTGCTCTTCTGATTAAGTCGAAGGTCAGTTCTGACTCTCCCCAACACAGATTTACTTCTAGACTCGCCCCAAACACAGGTTTAGAATAGGCCCCGCATACACCATCAATGTCTGGGCTTGTCGCTACCTCAAGCAGCCGCTTTCGCTGTTTGAGGGCTGAATGCCGTCTTGAAGAAGGAGGCTCGAAAATGCTTAGTTTCTTGTGGTGGTTGATAATTGGTTTGATTGCTGGCGCTTTGGCTCGGCTCGTGATGCCGGGGAGAGACCCGATGGGAATCATTGCCACGATCCTGTTGGGAATCGTCGGCTCCGTCGTGGGTGGCCTAGTCAGCTGGGCAATCTGGGGCGCTGACGAACGCGGCTACCGCCCGGCGGGGTTCATTTTGTCGTTTCTCGGCGCTGTCGTTGTGTTGTGGATCTGGCGGATGGTCAAAGCCCGCAGCACTGTGTAGCGTTTGCCGAGGGTGCATACCGACGGGTTCATCTACAGCGACCTGATCTACAGGCAGGACCAGATCCGATAATTTGACACAACTGTGTTCGCTCCCTAATATGCTTTCCGGCGTGGGGCAGTAGCTCAGTTTGGCAGAGCGCCGCGTTCGCAATGCGGAGGTCAGGGGTTCGATCCCCCTCTGCTCCACCAGTTAACATACTTCTCTTCAACCACTTACAAGAACACAAACAAATAAGCTAAGAAGTCGTTTGGCGTGATATTGACGTCGCTGAGAAGGATTGTCTTTGCAAACCGTGTTTCCTTACTTGGACCAGTATCAAAAAAGGCTAATGAAAATGAAGTTTGCAGATCAATCAGAGCGAACTCACGTCAGACCTCCGCGCTGATTATGCGGGGGTCTGTTATTATCGTGGGGCTGATTTCAACAGCCGTGAACATATTCTTCAGGTTAGACTAGTCGCGTAATGCGGTGGTCTGAGCTCGATCTACGGAGTTTTCTTCTCGGAAGTTAGCTTACGGCGCGGTGACGATTGCCCCGAAAACGCTCGCGCAGATTCTTAAGAATCCTGCCGGAGCCACTCTTCGGTAACTCGGTTTCCGAGAATTCGATAACGCGCGAAATCTTGTAATTCGCAAGCGATGGGCGAGCGATCTTCTCCTTATTTCCGCAAAAGCTGAGAAGAGGAAAATTTCAGGTGATCTAAGGATGCTAAGCCCCGATAGGAATGTCGTGAAGTTCCAGTCGAGTGAGATAGGTACGGCTGATTCGTCTAGCTTCTTTTTTAGATTTCACCTACCCAGTGCAATTATTTGCTGCTCAAACATGGCAACAATATGCTGTGCTGAATAGAGTGGTCCATTTCAGCCATGAACATTGCTGCTCCATCCAACTTTTATTACAATCGGCGCCGCAATCAGGCTTCTGAACTAAGCACTTCACTGCCATTTGAGCAGCCAGTAGTGTTAAACTTGCGGTTCCGACGTTTTTCCAACGGTTTGTTTTAGCGCATCAACCTCATCCCATCACCCTGGGGGGAACCGATGATCGTGAGAAGAGCAGTGACCTCTCTTTTGGCTCTTCCCTTTCTCTTGCTCTCCATTGTTCTGCCCGCGCTTGCTCAAACCCAGACAACTGGCCGCATCGCCGGCACGGTCAAGGATCAAACGGGAGCGGTAATCCTGGGTGCTGAAGCCGTTGTCGTCAACCGCGCCACCGCGGAGGAGAGAAGAACTAAAACCAATGATGAGGGAAACTATGCCGTGTCTCTTCTACCTCCCGGCTTATATCAGATCAGCATCAGTGCCAGCGGATTTAAGCAGGTCGTCATTGATAATGTCAGAGTAGCGATCACCGAAACTACTCAGATCGATGCTGATCTGACCGTTGGTTCAGTGATCGAAGCGTCGCTTACTATCCGCAACGCGGCACCGGGAGCACAAACTGATGGGCCACGTCTTGGCCGGATCGTTGAATCTCGAGCGGTCTCCGAACTGCCACTCGCAACCCGGAACTTTACTCAGATTCTGGGACTCTCGCCCGGCGCTGACATCGGTCTCGCCGACAATACGGGCGTGGGGCGCAACTCGCAAAACATCTCGGTTAACGGAGCTCGCAGAACGCAAAACAATTTCCAGATTAATGGTGTTGACGCTAACACCGTCGGTACCAACAGTGCATTATTCATCGCAGTTCCCGCGCCTGAGACGATTCAGGAATTCAAGCTTCAAACTTCGCTTTACGACGCCACTTTTGGCCGCTCCGGAGGTGGCAACTTACAGGCTGTTACAAAGAGTGGTAGCAATTCCCTTCATGGCGCGGTCTATGATTATTTTCGAATTGATAGCTTGAACGCCAACAATCCTTTCTTGAAGGCGGCTGACGTGGAGCGCCCTCCGCTCAGGCGGAATGTGTTTGGTGCAACACTGGGTGGGCCGATCACGGAAGAGAAAGCATTTTTCTTTGTCTCCTATCAGCACACACACGAGCGCAACGGTGCGTCGATCAACAGCGTATCTCCCAGCGTCTTGATCGCGCAGGGTCTGACCAACGATCGCTCCGAACAAACACTGCGTAGCACGTTCAATCTTCCTTCAATTCACCCCGTCGCGCTGGCGTTGTTGAATGCAAGGTTATCCGACACGCGGCTTCTGATTCCGACACCCCAGGCTGACGGTCGATATTCCGGCTGGGCGCTATCGCATTTTCAGGAAGATCAATTCAATAGCAATATTGATTATCGAATCAATGAGAAGAACTGGTTAGCAACGAAATTCTTCTTTGCAGACGCGCCGTGGACCCTCGCGATGTTCAACGGTCCGAACGTTCCGGGCTTCGACGATGAGCGGCAACTCAACCATCGGTTAATTTCTATTCAGAATATTCATACTTTCAGCTCGAAAGTGGTGAACGAGGCGAGGGCAGGGTACAACTTCGTGCGCAATAATTCGTTTCCCGAACAACCGATCAAAGATTCCGACGTTGGAATCAGCCGGCCCAACGCCGCCAGCTTTCCCGGTTTGCCACTGATTCGTATCGCACCCAACGCCCGCGGCCTGACTTTCGGCACCGGCTTTGCAAACATCGACTTGCGAGCCACGCATCATTCCGCAACTGTTGCTGATGTTCTCTCGATCATACGAGGCGGTCACACAATTCGAACAGGTGCTGATGTCTTACAGTATCAAGTGACCATCGCGCTGAACTTCTTCAGACGGGGTCAAATCGATTTCAACAGCTTCACGGATTTTCTGAGGGGCAACGCCAGTGTTTCGTTTCTCGGTTCCGGGATCCACGATCGCAACCTGCGCACAACCGACTACAGCTTTTTCATCCAGGACGATTGGAAGCTGTCACCTCGGTTAACTATCAATCTTGGATTGCGCTATGAGTTGAATCCATCATTTTATGATACGCGGGGGCGCATCTCGACTTTTGATCCGTCATTATACAAGCCACGCGTGCTCGTCAACAGCGCGGGTGTTCCGCAGGGACCACCGATTGCCGGATTCGTACAGGCTGGAAATGTCATCCCAGCATATGATCTTCCAGAGGTACCCAACGTCAGCAAGCGCCTTGTCACCAGCATCGACCCGAATAACTTTGCACCACGCGTAGGATTCGCCTATTCCCCGCTCGCATCTTCCCGGCTCGTCGTGCGTAGTGGGTATGGCATCTTCTACTCGCGCGGATCCAGCGGCCCGCTGAACAACATCCAAACGCCTCCAACCTACCTGGTGGGGACAAGGCTTGCTCCGCCATCGTTAGCCGATCCCTTCTTAAATGTGCCTGCGACGGACAAGTTTCCAACCTTGGTCCCAGGCGCCACACTCACCGGGCAGTTTCTTGATCGCAATGTGCGTACGCCGTACTTCCATCAGTACAACGCCAGCGTGCAATACGTGGTGGGAAAGGATCTGTTGCTCGAAGTGGCATACGTTGGAACGAGAGGCCTCAATCTGCCTCGGGTCGTCGCCATTAATCAGGCGCGGCTCGCCGGTCCGCAGCATCCGCTCGTGAATAGCGTAACCGGAGCAGTCATTACCACTAATACTCCTCAGAACGCTCAGCTGCGGGCGCCAATTCAGGGAGTCTCGATCGTTACCTTCGGCCAGGCCCAAACTACTGCGAACTCGACTTACAATGCGCTCCAAATAAGTTTGACGAGACAATTGTCCAAGGGTCTCCGCGTACTCGCGTCATATACGTTTGCCAAGTCAATTGATAACGCGTCCGGCAGGGACGAGTTTGATTTCAGCACAATCCTCGGCAATCAATTGGATAATCGCGCCAATCGGGGCGTGTCAGATTTCGACCGGACACACCGGTTTGTTCTTAGTTATTTGTGGGACATTCCTCAGCCCGTTTTAGCTGCGAAGTCAACTGCTGCTCGCTTTCTGCTATCGAATTGGGAAGTAGGGGGAATTTTTGTGGCGATGTCTGGTCAGCCAATTGATATTGTGGACACAGGTGCCGGGTCTTTCTATGGACTCAACAATGGAACCAACCCCTTGGCGCGACCGAACTGGGCACCAGGTGCAACTCGTAGCACGGCTACGAGCAACATCCCTGCGGGATACTTCTTCAACCCGTTTGCCTTTGTCCGGCCAGTGGTGGCAGCCAATCAGTTAATACCCAGTTCAAACGGCTCTGCCATTGCGAACGCAGTGGGAACTGATATCGGCAACGTCGGTCGCAACGTTCTCCGCGGGCCGCGACAAAGCAACGTTGATTTTTCGATCATCAAGCGATTTCCATTTCGTGAATCGAAGAATATCGAGATGCGCGCAGAGTTCTTCAACTTATTCAATCAGGTCAATCTCTCTAATCCCATCAGCGACTTCAATGCGGTTTTCGCAACCGGTAGCTTTGATCCGAACACTGGTCGGATTATTAATCCCGGGGACTTCGGGCGAATCACCTCCACAAGCAACAACCCACGACTAATTCAGTTTGCACTCAAGCTGAACTTCTAACCGCCTGATTTATTAGTTTCTCGCGCCTCTTAACGGGCTTCATCTACTTCTGTACTTACGAACGGCCGGAACTTCCGCACCGCGCGATTGCTCATAGCGGCGGTGAGAAAACGTTGAAAAAAGGCTGAGGTTATGTTGAGTACTTTGTTTAAGGACTCATCAGATCATCCGCGGCGATCGCAAATCTCAACTAAGGAGAACCAAGATGAAACGCATCTCGACAATCATTAAGCACCTTTTGATGATGTTTGTCCTTATCGGTGCCGCAGAAGTAGCGCGGGCCCAATATTCCGAGGCAAATGCCATCAACAACTCGGGCACAATCGCCGGCGGCACGTGCATCAGCGGGTGCGAGTTTTTTAAGTCGTTTGTTTTGCACAAAAACGACTTTCAGACCTTTGCCACTTTAGGTGGACCGGCCAGCGACGCTTTTGGCATCAATGACGCGGGGGAGATTGTTGGTCAGGCCGACACCGATCAGATTGATCTGGAGGCTGGTGGAGCATTCATTTCGCTGGCCTTCTTCATCGATCGCGATGGCGTGGTGCATAACCTGGGCACACTATCCGGTTACAAGTACAGTCAGGCATTCGCCATCAACAACACAGGACTGATTGTCGGACGTGTCTACAACGGCAATCCCGAAGATCCAGTAGCCCCAATGCGGGCGGTGATCTATGAGGATGGTGTGATGCGACAGATCGGAACGCTGGGGGGAACGAGCAGCATGGCCTTCGCTGTGAACGATCTCGGGTCTGTCGTCGGCGCTGCACGAACCACAAGTGGGGAACAACACGCTTTCCTATACTACGGCGGTGTGATGCATGACCTTGACACGCTTGGTGGGAATCTCAGCACGGCGCGAGGAATCAACAGTCGCGGCCAGATCGTAGGTGGGTCACGCCTCGCGATACCCGGCCAACGTCACGCGTTTGTGTTTGAGTTTGGCGTCATGCGAGATCTCGGAACGTTGGGTGGCAACTTCAGCGAAGCGTTCGCTATCAACGATTCGGGTCAGATTGTGGGCCAAGCAGAGACCGCGACGGGGGAGCGACATGCATTTCTTTACACCAACGGCAGAATGGTTGACCTGGGCACGCTGGGAGGAACCTTTAGCGTAGCATTCGCCATCAACAACCGGGGAGAAATCGTAGGGCAGTCAGAAACGACAATTGGCGACTTTCACGCGTTCCTGTACAAGGACGGCGTGATGATTGATCTGGGTGGAGACTAAATTCGGACTTCACCTGCTACGGCTAGTGTAGTTTTCAGGTTTCTGTGAAATAAACAATCCACCTCCTTTTTTCCCAGGATTCGCCACCCGATGTGAAGGCGATAGCTATTGATCTGCCTGAACGGCGGCGTCGACGAAGATGAACTCCGCTTGCGGAGCAATAAACTCCGGACCGGCCAGCAAGATCGCACTTGATGACTACATAGACGCTGACTGCCCCATGCGTTGAACTCAAGCCTATCCTTGCATTAGGCGCACTGGGCGGCATTCAGACGTTCAAACACATGACAGTCGCGATGCGCGATCTCGTTTGACAGAAAACCAAGTCATTCCTCCCTTAAACAAAACTTCAACAGAGTGGGTCAAGACAAACAGCGCTGTGTTCTTTTCAAGTCAGAAAGTGCTGGCTGTGAACCTGTGCAACGAGGAAAACGTGCAGAAAAATTGTTCATAGCGGCGATGAGGAAACGTTGAGAAAAGACTGATCAGACGTTGAGGAGTTTATTTACGCCTCCGTCGCATCATCCGCGTCGATCACAAATTCAGCCAAGGAGAACCAACATGAAAAAATTCAAATTTCTCGCGTCAGTCGCCCAGTTGTCTGGCAACGCGGCCGCTCGCTTTTGTAGCGCTCTGCTGCTGACAATACTCTTCGCTGTCCTACTCGTCGCGCCGTCAAGAGCGGCGGGTGAGGTGCACGCTCTCTTTGACTTCCATAATCCAACGGATGGTCCATTCCCCAGCGACTTGTTCACGGTCGCTGATTCAAGCGAAAACACAGGACTACGGGTTGACTTGCCCAAGCCTGATTGCTTAGCTCGCCCTTCCGACTGCGAGGACGTGGATGTCATCAATACTCTCGACGGCTTCAACCTTCAGCCGCGGCTCTCCATCCCCTTCGACGGCACCATAGACGTGACGACCGTCAATAGCCGGACGATCTTCCTCATCAAACTCGGTGACACGCTGTCGGCAAGCAGCGCCGGCAGTAAGGTCGTCGGCATCAACCAGATCGTCTGGGATCCCGCGACGAACACGCTTCACGTCGAATCGGATGAGTTGCTCGACCAGCACACGCGGTACGCGCTCGTTGTGACGAACGAACTCCGCGATGCGGAAGGCAGGCCCGTCGAGGCGAGCGAAGGCTTCCAGCGATTCAGACATGATCTTAATTTCGGGCAGACGCACGACCGCGATTTGAATGCGTATCGGAAGGCGCTACTCGACGCGTTACAAACGGCCCGCGAAGCCGGCGTTCAAGAGAGCGCCATCGTGGCTGCCAGCGTCTTCACAACGCAAAGTGCAACGGCGGTGTTGGAGAAGATCCGCGACCAGATCAAAGCTGCGGTACCCGCACCTGCCGATTTCAATCTCGGTTCTGGTGACACCCGGACCGTCTTTCCGCTCGACACCGTAACCGGCATCACCTTCAACCAGCAGCGTAGTGACAACCCGCTTAGCTTCACCCCGGTCACTGTCCGCATCGACTTGCTGCGTTTCATTCCGGGCGCTGTCGGTCGGATCGCATTCGGTAAGTTCCTCTCGGCGGACTATCGGGTTAGCCCCGGTCAGTACATCCCGGAGGTTGGGACGCGCACCGGCACACCGCTCGTGCAGGCGATGAACGAGGTGTACTTCAACCTCTACCTGCCATCCGGGCCCGAACCCACCGGCGGGTGGCCGGTGGCAATCTTCGGCCACGGCTCGGGACCCAACAAGAACACCGGTCCGGCGGCGAACTCCCACCCTCTAAGCGTCGTCTCCAAGATGGCGGAGCGCGGGATCGCCGTCGTCATGATCAACATGGCCGGGAGCGGCTTCGGACCGCACGGCACGCTGACCGTGAACCAAACCGGCCTCGGCCCTGTGTCGTTGCCCGCCGGCGGTCGCGGCATTGACCAGAACGGCGATCACGTGATTGCGGAGGGGGAAGGCCGCGCGGCGGCTTCGCCACGCAGGCTGCTCGGGAGCCGCGACGGGCTCCGGCAGACCGCGGCGGACCTGATGCAGCTCGTCCGCGTGATCGAGGTCGGGGTGGACGTCGAGGGCGACGGGCAGCCGGACCTAGACCCCTCTCGCGTCTACTACTTCGGACAATCTCTAGGCGGGCATTACGGGGCGCAACTCCTCGCCCTCGAACCGAGCGTGCGCGCGGGGGTAATTAATCACTCGGGCGGCACGCTCGCCGACCTGAGGTTGGACCGCGCCTTCCGGTCGACCGTTGACGGCGCGGTGCTTGCCACGCGCACGCCGTCGCTCATCAGTCCGCCGGGCGTCACCCACATCAATGGGACCCCGGTTGTCGGCAGCCCTCGCTTCGACGAGAACATTCCGCTGCGGGACGGCGTCCCATACACCGTCCAGCTAGAAGATGGGACCAACCGTGAGGTCCGGTCGCCCGTCATCAACACGGTGCCGGGTGCCATGGCGATCCAGGAGCTCTACGACAGGAGAGAATGGGTCACGCTCTCGGGCGACTCACTGGCGTTCGCGCCGCACCTGCGCCGGGATCCGCTGGGGGGCGTCCCCGCGAAATCAGTCCTCTACCAATACGCGAAGGGAGACACACAGGGGCCGAGCCTGTCCCGGCTCCTCCGGGCGGGGGACCTCGCCGACCGCGCCACTCTTTTCCGGACGGACCTCGCCGTCGCCGAGAAACCGGAATTCCTCGTCGGCGCGGGTAGGCTGGGCGTGCCGCAGGACCCGCACCTTCTCATGGGCCAGATCGACCACCAGGCTGCGGCCGCGGTCGCCCTCGGTTACCAGGAGCAGATCGCGACGTTCTTCGCCACGGACGGCTCAGTGATCATCCACCCGGAGCCAGCGCGCTTCTTCGAGGTACCGATCGAGTTGCCGCTTCCGCAAGGCGTCTATTACGTCCCGTAAGGTGGCAGGTTGCGTCTTCACGCCCGATCCGACAGAAGGCGGGCGCTGTAAAGCGCCCGCCTTTCTTCGGACGAACTAACAATTTTGATTGTGTGGTGACCCTACTGCGGGAGTCCCATGCGTCGTAGCAGGTCCGCGTACCTCGGGTCCGAGCGGAGGGGATCCCACAAAGGGCTAACTCTGAGACCAGGTAAGATACGGGCGTGGTCGCGGTAGGCTTCTTCCAGCCGGGCGAAAGCCTGATCCTTCTGCCCCAGTCCGACGTAGACGCCCGCCGAATAATACGCCAGGGATTGCCGTCGCTCGGATGGCGCCTCGAGCTCAGCCAGAATCTTCTCTGCCTGGACGCGCCTCCCGGAGATGCCGTAGGCGTACCCGAGGAATGATTTCGTTGTTAGCGGCTCATCTTTTGCGAGGCTGAGCTTCCTCTCAAACTCCGCGATGGCCTCGTCATACATCCCCTTTCCGATATAAGCGCGGCCCATCCAGTCGTGTGCTTGTGGGAATGTCACAAGTACTTTTTGGCATTCTCCTATCGCCTCGTCATAGCGACGGGCGGAGATAAGCGCCCACGCCAAGTGATAGTGGTTCACGTGCGTTAGCGGATCCAGCTCTCTAGCCTGTTTCGCCTCTACGATTGCTTGTTCGCTCCGTCCGACAACCGTCAGGAAGTTTCCATACTCACTGTGAGCGCCTGCGAGGTTCGGGCTGAGCTCGATCGCACGCTGAAACTCCCGCTCGGCGCCAGTCCAATCCCACTCGTAGTACGCCTTGACCCGTCCCGACGAGACGTGGGCTTCGGCCAGCGTGTCGTCCAACCGCAGCGCCGTAGCCGCGGCCTGTTTGGCTTTCGGCATCGCTTCCGCTGTCGGTAGAAACGAAACGGTCATAATCGATGTATACGCGTCGGCCAGCCCAGCGTAGGCCAGCGCGTAATCCGGGTCCCTCTCGATCGCACGGTTGAAGTAATCGACGGCCTTTGGCCAGTCTTCTTTCGATATCTTGCTCCAGTGGAAGCGACCTAGTGAGTAGAGACGGTAGGCCTCGGCGTCGTCCGTGTACCGCCGCGCCACCCGCTCCCGCTCCTCGCCCGTCATCCGCGGCACCAGCGTTCGCGCGACCTTGTCGGCGATGCGGTCCTGCACCGCGAGGAAATCGTCGGCCCACTCGTCGAACGTTCCGGCCCACAGCGCCGATCCGTCGCTCGCCTTCACCAGCCGCAGCGTCACCCGCACGCGATCGCCGTCGCGCTGGAGGCTTCCCTCCAGCACGGCTTCCACCTTCAACTCCCGGCCGGCAGTCGCCGGGTCCTGATCCGGCGATGTGTACTTGCGCACCGCGCTCGTCGGGCGGACTACAAGCTGCTTGATGTTGCTTAGCCTGGTAATCAATGTGTCCGCCATCCCGAAACCCAGGTTTTCATCTTCGCGATCTGATCCCAAGGGCTTAAAAGGAAGCACTGCGATTGATTTCACAGCGGAGCCCGATGCCGCCGATTCTGACTTGCTTGTAATCCGCACGTAGAAGGCCGCAGCTACCCCAAACGCCAAAAGGAAACCGGCCACCCACATCGCGCCCCGCCTCGACGACCACCCTTGCCGTCTCCACCAATTTGCCGCCGGTACTTCTTTCCGCATAACTTGCTCTGCTTCCGCGACAAACCCGGCCGAATCTTTGGTCTGGTGTTTCCCTTCAATAAACAAGTGCGGTCTAAAATCGGCTTTGGGAGGCAAGTCAGTGCAGGCGTCTTCAACTTCATTCACGCTTGCCACGAATCGGTAGCCACGCTTCGGCATCGTTTGTATATACGCTTCCCCTTGCGGCTCTTCGCCCAATACTTTCCGCAATAGGTAGACGTTCTGGCTCAGATTAGATTCTTCAACCACTGTATCGGGCCAGAGTCGACTCAGAAGTTCGTCCTTGTCCAAGACCCGTCCGCGGTTTTCGACTAACAGAAGGAGCGTGTCAAAGACCTTTGGCTTTAGCGGAAGTGGCGCTCCATCCCGCAGCAAAACGTGGTTCACCTTGTCTATTTGGAACGGGCCGAATTGGTAGAACCGAGCGCTCATTTTGACGGTGAGAAAACGCTGAGAACACTCATTATCCGCTGAGGAAATCAAATCATCTGCCACGAAGCAGTGAGCTAAAGTGAATCCCGCATTAGCAGCTCAATCACAGCATGCGGGTAGCCTAGCACCAATTATTGAGCGGCGCAAAAAAGAAGAAGCCAAGTCAAACTAAGAAAGCGGAGATCACTAGTCGATCTAATCCAAGGCTTTCTCGCGCGATGCGAAGGCTAAGATGGACCTCTTTTGTCATGAGACTCAAGCGCACGAAGCATGACTTTGACGTCTGCAGGTCCGTAAATCCTGCCTCATCTAGTTTGGTGAGATCAGGTACTGCTTCTGATGGACCTACAATCCGTGTCCATGCTTTATGAATCGCGGCAAATATGTATCCGAAGATTTTGGCGTCAGGTTGACGCAACTGTAGGGCAATGGATGGCAATATGTAGGAACACATGGCGTGCGAATGATCTTTCGGACGGCTGCTTTGTTGAATTTATATGAATGGATATGAACGTGTAGTGGTCAGTGGAACCAACTAAAACGCGTTCGCAATGCGGAGGCCAGGGGTTCGATCCCCCTCTGCTCCACCAACAACTCCACCATTTCCAAAAGCTTACACGCACCATTTGTAGTAGTCACGACTTAATCTGACGCTTCTGATAAATTGAGCGCAAAGCTCAGAAGGAGTGTCAGCATGACGAGCGAAGAAAAAATCATCAAGAACAAAGTTGGCTTAGTGAAGTTGGCCCAAACACTCGGCAATGTCAGTCAGGAATGCAAGGTGATGGGCTACAGCCGCGATAGTTTCTATCGCTTCAAAGAGTTGTACGATCGTGGTGGTGAGTTAGCGTTGCAAGAGATCAGCCGGCGCAAACCGGTATTGAAGAACCGGGTCGAAGAACACGTCGAGCATGCAGTGATGGAGTTGGCGATCGAGCAGCCCGCCTTGGGCCAGGTGCGAGTCTCAAACGAACTGAAGAAGCGTGGGATCTTCACCTCACCAGGTGGAGTCCGTTGCATTTGGTGCGGCACGATGTGGAGACGTTCAAGAAACGATTAAAAGCGCTGGAGGCAAAGGCGGCGCAAGAAAGCCTGGTGCTGACCGAGGAGCAATTACGGGCGCTGGAAAGAGCCAAACAGGAGAAGGAAGCACACGGCGAGATAGAGACCGAGCATCCTGGTTATCTGGGGGCACAAGACACTTTCTATGTCGGCACTTTGAAAGGCGTCGGTCGCATCTATCAACAAACTTTCATTGACACTTACACCAAGGTAGCGCTGGTCAAACTTTACGACCGCAAGAACGCTTTGGTGGCGGCCGACATGCTTAACGACAGAGTGCTGCCGTTCTTCGAAGCGCAGAACGTGCGGTTGCTGCGGATCTTAACCGACCGTGGTTCGGAGTACTGCGGTAATCTGCAGCAACACGAGTAGCGTTGGAAAACATTGACCACTCGAAGACCAAAGCCAAGTCACCGCAAACCAATGGAATCTGCGAACGCTTTCATCGCACTATCCTCGAGGAGTTTTATCAGGTAGCGTTTCGCAAGAAGCTCTTTGGCAGTCTCGATGAGTTGCAAGCTGACGTGGACCAATGGATCGAGTACTACAACGCGGAACGGACGCACGGCGGCAAGTACTGTTATGGCAAGACACCCCTGCAAACATTTCAGGGCGCCAAGCAGTTGGCGGACGCGAAAATGATCGAGAAGGCGTACAGCGGCGGGAGCCCTCCACAGCTCCAAGCCCGCTGTACGCCGTCTCTTAACTGTCAGATCAAGTTCTGGTCACGCTTCGGTGTTGAACTTCTGGTATTTGCGATTGTCCTCGACGTGATCAATGGTGGCGCGCTGCCTGCATGGCTGTTCGCTGCCAGTAGTATTTACGTTCTGTTCGTTGCGAGGGCGACCAGAAGGGGCTCACCAGAAAAGTCTCGCTGCTGTATCCGGCGCTGCCGTACACATTCCACATCTGACCAGCAGCGGCGGCCCTCATACGCCGCGAATGCTCGCAATGATCGCAAAAGCTCGAGAGCGGGGGTTAGACATTACCGCAGAGGAATACCCGTATACCGCGGCAATCATTCGGTCCATTTGTGTTCATCGTCATTATTCCTCAAGTCTTTTTGTTTAACCGCTCAATAGTCGCTTTGACCGAACACGGAATTTTACTTTAACGTCTATTCCTAAATGCGCTTTGTCATTACCCTAATTCAAACGTAACCGTTACGCTTCCTTCCCCTACTGCGCTTTCGAGTCCTGAAGGATCATTAATACGTCCAAGCCTTGTATAGCTGTAAGGGGTCGGAAATGTTTTGTAGAAAAGCACTAAAGTATTGTCTCCCCAAATCATTAGATCACCCTTACTGATCGTCGCGGGATTAAATGAGTCAGTTGGAAAGGCTTTTGAGAAATCATATTTTTTCTCGTTGCCGTTCAAATCCTCCATCTTTAGCGCTAAGGGCAATCTGGCTTTGAATTCGTCCGCCCTTTCATTATCAAAAAGGGTGGCAGTAAAAGTATTTGGTCCAATCTTAATCTTCATCTGGCTGCCTTTTGTATTACTGGAATTAACAAGTTCTATGGTTTAGCTTTAGCGAGCCGGGCACATTGAAAATTTCCTTATTGCTATCTATCTTTCCGAGGATGCTGAGCCCGTTGCCTGAGCCATGTGGAATATCTTTATAAAAAATTGCCAAGTTTCCCCAAGGCGCGTAATAAGCAACATCGCCGGCATCAGAATCTCCGCTGGCGCCTTCGGTTGTTAGCCTTCGTGGCGGATAGCCGATCTTTTCGTTCTTGTTGAAGTCTTCCAAAGTTAGTGTCAGCGGCAGCAGAGACGCAAAATCGCGGGCTGTTGGACTGTCGTTCAACGTGGCCGTCGGTTCCTTGTCTCCGACGTTTATTCTGATCTGCATACCTTTCACCTGTTCGTCGGATACTTCGCCCGGCTTCGCTGCCGGAACGCTGCCCCCTGTATCTTTTTTGCGCAGCGCAAGCGGTCTGACTAAAGCTCATCGCGCCACAGCGAGAAACAAGCACATCCATTTCTTTTTTTCGAGTCGCAGCAGGCTTTCACCTTCGGCAATGGTCACGAGCGCTTTGGGCACGTTTACTCTACGCATAATGGTCGTCGCGTGAAACGGCATCAGGCGGTGAAACAATGCCTCCCAGCAAAAAGGCCAGAGCTAAAGTAAAAACGGGGATGAGGGCGCTCGATATAAGCGCGACCACGCACGATGTAAAGATGACTATGGGAAAGGCGAATCCGGAAATGACGCGTCGCCACCGCCAGAATTCCTTCCAGGATACTTGCCACGCCGCTTCATAAAGTGGGAGAAAAATAAAGAAAACCAGCTCCGGGTCAATGGTGATGTGTGAAAACTGAGGAGCAAAACTGAGCGCGAGTCCGCGAGCACTGGCAGCAAAAGTATTTGCAGTAGCACGGTAACTGAAACGCAAGTGGGAAAAAACGACGTTGCCGTGATTGCAACTGGGCCAAGATCGACGACGACACCGTTGTTCCCACAACTCGCTGTGTTAGCTCTGTTAAGTAAAATCCGTAGAGTGTGCCAACAACGGTGGTGTAAAAGGCGCAGTTTGCCCAATCATACATTTTCCAACCGAAGATCTCACGCGGAGTATTCTTCGGGAAACGTGAAGCAGACGTCACATCAGAGGCCGTTCCCATAGCGTCGACTTTCAAGATGTATAAAATAAACAGATAAGGAAGGTGACATTATGGGTCACACTCAACGAGATCCGGTATGCCAACATGGAAGTCAGAGAGGAAAATGCTGTTGGTCGATTACACTATCAAGGTGAGACTTACTACTTTTGCAGTCAAAGCTGCAAAAGCAATTTCGATCAAAATCCGCAGCAATATGCAAGAGAGCTAGGCAGCCGCAGGAAAATCGGCGTGAGAGACGGTGGAGTTTCCGTTACTTAATCAGCACTCGCGAACATGCTTAGGCACAATGAGGTGTGGTTCTACAATTTGGCGTCAGTTTGACGCGGCTACAGGGCAATGGATGAGAAGGTATAGGGACCTATGGAATGCTAGTCATCGCAAACTTACGCGAGCAACTAGGTCACGATTGGGAATCAAACAAGCACAAATGCCGGCACTCAGGACACTTTACGAGACTCATAAACGACCCTTCTTTCGGCAATTATTGTGACCTTCTTAAGTTCCGTTTTCTCAAGACCAAAAAATCTCGCCATTTCGACGATTTGGTTGGGACTTACGAAATCGGTAGGCTCGGCGCAGAATTTCTCGATGCCGGGAGAAAACTCGCGGCACTTCATTGTTTTCGGAATGTTCAGGCCGAGGCGGCATTCACCTTCTGGCGAATGAAGCAAACAGAATTCGCAAATAATCATTTTCGATCCTTCGCTGTTCGACACGATTTACTGTCAACAACGCTACGATCTCACACGACCACTCACAAGCTGCCAGGCCGAAGCAGTGCGATTAAAATGAACGCGCTTGATGGCGTGTGCCAATCCGACCAACTGCAACGCGCGAATACCTAACCAGTTGAAGTCAATCTCGTACCAACGCAAACCGTGCCGAGCCGAAGTAGGATAAGCGTGATGGTTGTTGTGCGTGCTGATCACAGCTGGCCAGCTACAGAGAAGAGAGACGCAATCGCTGCCAGGTGGGCAACCACAAGGAAGGTTCCATTTGCCCCAATTAATGTTGCGTCTTTGCCGCGTCGGCAAGGTTTCAGCACTGTCTCTTTGCTTCATTTAGGATCCTCAAGATAGATAGGGCGAACGGCCGAACGTTCCGGCGCCTCGTTACCTTACGAATGAGCATGAATGAGGCGCCGTATACGGTCCGCGAACAGCACGTCCATTTTCTGTGGCT
>DATEDU010000113.1:0-4364 GCA_035281525.1 Pyrinomonadaceae bacterium
CTGAATTCGAAGCTGCGAGCAGCTCTTTCAGCAGCGAGCCGACAGTGACTGAAGTCAGTGCCGCCAGCCCAAGTCCTTTGCCGGCAGCGAAGATTAAATTGCGTCGACTACGGTTCACTTTGCCTCGTAGACAATTTCGCCATTGATCACTGTCATTAAGTTCCGAGTTTTGAGGATTTCCATCTCGGGAATCTTCACGATGTCGGCGGAAAGAATCGTAAAGTCCGCGAGCTTGCCCGACTCGATCGACCCTCGCAGCTTCTCCTCAAACGCAGCATAAGCTGGCCAAAGCGTAAACATCTTTAACGCTTGTTCGCGCGTCGCGGCTTCTTCCGGATGCCATCCTTCGCCAGAGAAGCCTTTCTGATCCTTTCGCGCGACGGCTGCATAAAATTCGATCATCGGTTCGCCGCGTTCCACGGGTGCATCGGATCCGCCGGCAATTATCGCTCCCGACTTGATCAAGCTCTGCCAGGCATAAGCGCCCTTGAGACGCGCAACTCCGACTCGGCTGGAAGCAAAGTGCAAGTCGCCAATCGCATGTGAAGGCTGCATCGACGGTATTACGCCGAGCTTAGCAAACCGTGGAAGATCAGCGAGATCCAACACCTGCGTGTGCTCGTCGCGCCAGCGCGGGTCGGCTACTTTCCTTTGCTCCTTCGGAACAGCGTTGAAAGCCCGTTCATACTCGTCGAGCATAAAGCGGTTGGCGCGGTCGCCTATGGCATGCGTCTCGACTTGAATACCGTTGCGCAGCGCGTCGATCAGCATTGGCCGCAGTGCTTCTTCCTTTACGGTAAGAAAGCCCGACGTGTCAGGTGCATCGGAGTAGGGTGCGAGCAGGGCAGCTCCGCGGGAACCGAGTGCGCCATCGGATACGACTTTGATAGTTCGCAGTGTGAAACGATTATTGAAGGCGCCGATTGTCGGGCCTTCGGAAATTAACCGGGTTGCGCTTGGCCCAGGACCATGCACAGCCTTGTAGATGCGCAATTTGATCTTTCCTTCACCGTAGAGCTTCTTGTAGAGATCGACATCCTGGTAGCTTCCGCCTGCATCTTGTATCTGAGTCCATCCGAGCTCGATGTTACGCTTCACACCGAGCAGGATCGCTTGCTCTGCATCTGCTGCGTTGGTAGGCGGAACATGACGGCGAACTAAACCTTGCGCTGCATCCAGCAACATGCCGTTGGGCTCGCCTGTCGCTTTGTCTTTTGAGATTTCTCCACCAAATGGATTGGGAGTTGTCTTATCTATGCCGGCAGCTTTTAGCGCGGCGCTGTTCGCTACTGCCCCATGTCCATCGGCTCGATTGAGAAACACGGGATTGTTCGGCGAGATCTTGTCGAGGTCCCATCGAGTTGGGAAGACAGGTGGTTTCCAAAAGGTCTCGATCCAGCCGCGCCCGGTGATCCACTCGCCCGGCTTCGCTTTATCGACTCGCTCTTTTACCTTCGCCAAAAAGTCTTCGAGGCTGGTCGTACCTTCAAGGTTGAGATTCATTTCTCGGAACCCGACGCCGGGCAGATGTTGATGTGCGTCGGCAAACCCCGGAAGTACCGTCTTGCCTTCCAAATCAATTACACGTGTTTGGCCGCCGACGTACTTCTGTGCGTCTTGATTTGAGCCGACGAAGATTATGCGGTCGGCTTTGACTGCGATTGCTTCTGCTTTGGGCTGTCGTTCGTTAAGGGTGTAGACGATTCCGTTCTTGAAGACGATATCGGCGATACTCGGTTGGATTTGCGATTCGTGAACTCCGACCCACTCGAGAAGCAGAGTGGCGACTATGGTGATGAGTATTTTCATGGCTTAGCTAAAAATCCACAGATTACGCAGATTTCACAGATTTACAGGTCTAAAAACAGGAACCTTGATTGCTTTCTAGAAGTCAACGGAAGAAAGAGAGTGTATATCAAAGAGTCTTACTGGTTAAACTTTAAATCTGTGTAATCTGCGTAATCTGTGGATCGTTCAGAAAGTCGTTCAATTCTCTCAAGGTGGGAAGAGCTGTGCGGGCGCCGAGCTCCCGACACTTGAGCGCCGCCGTTGCGTTCGCGAACTTCAACGACATCTCAACGTCTGCGCCGCTCAACAATCCATACAGAAAGGCACCGTGAAAAGCATCGCCCGCACCGGTCGTGTCGCGGCAACCTCCCGGCACTTCATAAGCAGCAGACTCTAAGAACTCGCCGTCGCAATAGACCATTGCTCCTCGTTTGCCCATCGTCATCCCCACCAGCGCGCAGCCGTACCTCGCTTTCATCTCGACCAATGACGTGCGTTCGTCGCTGATTCCAGTCAGTCGGTGAGGGAACTCGCGGGACGTGATCAGAATGTCAATCAGCGGTAACAGTTCGATCAGCCCTTCGTAGATGTTGTCGATATCCGCCGACACGATCGTGCCATTTTCTTTCGCGGCAGTAGCGAGTCGTACACAAGCCGGCGGATCGTGTGCGTCCATATGCAAAACCTTACCTTGTGACGCCAGCGCGACAGGTGCTTTATCCGGTTTGTAGCTAAGCCTATCGTCGCGATCCCAGATGATCGTCCGCTCGCCGTTACGCGCATCGATGATGATGAACGCTTTCTGATTGCGTGCGCCCTCGACAATTTCAGCGAACTCGAGATTCACACCTTCATTGGCGAGCTCGGCGTATCCGAATTGTCCCGCCGGATCAGAGCCGAACCGGCCCGCATATGCTGTCTCAAACCCTAAGCGCTGAAGGGCTACCATTGAAGTTGCAGTTTGCCCGCCTGCACTCTGTTTGTCCTCGAGCAAACGCATTTTGGCGTCGAAGGCGGGATACTCAGGCACGACGATGAGCTGGTCTACCGCATTCAAGCCGAACCCGACAGCATCGAATTTCTTGTTCTGAGGGAGAGTAAACGGAAATCTCAATATTGCAATGCCCCGTTCGTAGTGGATCGGCGTTTCCGTAAGCTAAAATAACCGTAATTCCGAAATTTTAAGCAATGAGTCTGGAAGAAAAACTCAAGGAAATACCTCGTTCTGCCGGCGTCTATTTATACAAAGACGGCGCGGGTAAGACTATCTACATCGGCAAGGCAAAAAACCTGCGCAGCCGAGTACGCTCCTACTTCCAGGCTCGTCCTTTCGATCGAAAGACCGACGCGCTCGTCCGGCATATTAACGACGTTGAGTTTATTGTCACCGACAATGAAGTTGAAGCGTTGATTCTGGAAGCCACTCTGACCAAAAAACACAAGCCGCGCTACAACGTCAACTTAAAAGACGATAAGTCGTATCCGCATCTGAAGCTGACAATCAACGAGCCGTTTCCGAAGGCCGTGATCACTCGCCGCATTCAGAATGATGGCGCACTTTATTTTGGACCATTTCTGCCGGCAAGTCTCGCTCGCAAAACGATCGACCTCATAAACAGAAGCTTTCAACTTCGCACTTGCGACATTGAGATCGACGGCAAAGCTCCACGTCCATGCCTCGAATACCATATCAAACGCTGCCTTGGACCATGCGTCAAGGGACTGTGCACGCCCGAACAATATCAAGAAGCGGTAAAAGACGTTCGGCTGCTGCTCGAAGGTCGCAACAAGGAGCTGGCGGACAATCTCGAAGAACGTATGCTGCAGGCTTCGGCAGATCTCCGCTACGAGGTGGCCGCAAAGTATCGAGACCTTCGAAGGACAGTCATAAGACTTTCGGAGCAGCAGAAGATGGCAACGTCGCCGGAACGTGACGTTGACTTCTTTGCTTATTATCGAGAAGGGCGCAGGCTCGCGCTTCAGTTGTTTACGATGCGCGAGGGTCACATCGTGGGCCGCCGTGAATTCTTCTGGGAAGACTTATCCGATGATGATTTCGATCCGGCATCGTTCCTAAGCGATGTGTTGGCCCAGTACTATGCGACCGACTATGTGCCCAAAGAGATCAATGTCCCGGTTGACTTCGAAGACCGAGAGCTGCTCGAGGTGGCGCTAACGAAAAGGAAGGGCCGGCGAGTCCGCATTCTTCACGCGCAGCGCGGCGAGAAGCGCGATCTAATCGACCTGGGAGAGAAGAATGCGAAGTTGGCGTTCGAGCAGCGATTTCGAGTTTTAAAACCGGATATGAAACTGGTGCTCGAGGAGTTGCAGGAGACGCTCGAGCTGCCTCGGTTCCCGGAACGCATCGACTCTTTTGACATCTCTCACATTCAGGGCGCTGAAAACGTCGCGGGCATGGTTGTTTGTGAGAACGGCCGTATGAATCGATCTGAATATCGAAAGTTCAAGATCAGAGGCGTCGCGGGCTCGAACGATGTGGCTTCGATGCGCGAGGTAGTCTTTCGCCGTTATCGTCGCGTACTCGATGAAGGCAAGCCACTGCCTGATCTAATTCT
>DATEDU010000114.1:0-16806 GCA_035281525.1 Pyrinomonadaceae bacterium
GGTCGGCAAGGGCGAGACATTGCAAGAGCGCGTGTTGGCCCTCGATGCTAATACTGGAAAACTGATTTGGGAGCATCGATTCAATATTTACTTGAGTGACGTACCGCCGCATCGTGTTGGCTGGGCCTCTCCAGTTGCGGATTTGGCGACGGGGAACATTTATGCGTTTGGGGTCGGCGGAACTCTGTTGGGCCTGGCGAGAGACGGCAAAGTTATTTGGGAACGGTCGCTGGGCGAAGACTTTGGCCTGCTGACTACGCACGGTGGACGGACAGTTTCGCCAATTATCGATGGTGATCTCGTGATCGTGAGTGGCGTTACTTTTCAGTGGGGCCAGCACGGCCGTGGCGCTCACCGATTTATGGCATTTGATAAAAGGACGGGCGAAACTGTCTACGTCAGCGCTCCGGGTGGCCGTCCCTACGACACCACTTATGCGCCTCCAATCATCGCGAACATCAACGGCACACGCCTGCTCATTCAAGGCGGGAGCGATGGTGCCGTCTATGCCATCAAGCCGCAAACAGGCGAGCCCATCTGGAAATATGAGATTAGCAAGCGAGGACTCAATACCGGTGTAGTGGTCCATAACGCCACGGCTATCCTGACGCACAGCGAGGAGAATTTAGAATCAAACGAGATGGGGATGATCGTCGCTGTCGATGCTGCAGCCAAAGGTGATATCCAAAAAGAACATATCAAATGGCGTACCTTCGGATGGCAAGGCGGCTTTTCTTCACCAGTACTCGATGGAGATCGTCTCTATCAATTGGATAACGGCGCTAACATTGCTGCATTCGACGTCACTACCGGCAAGCAGCTGTGGTTACAAAACCTCGGCACGATTCAAAAAGCTTCCCCGGTACTCGCGGACGGCAAATTGTACGTCGGGACAGAGAATGGGAAGTTTTTTATCCTTCGGCCGAGCGCGAAGGGTGCTGAAATACTCGACGAGGATCAGTTGGGGACCGAGGCTGATCCGGAAGCGATAATCGCCTCGCCAGCCGTTTCCAACGGCCGCATTTACATCGTTAGTGATTCCAATGTCTACGCCATTGGTAAGAAGACAAACCACCCTTCAAATCAGCCTGCACCCGTAGAGGGCTTGCCGAATCCGAATCGTCCTGCGACGCACGTGCAAGTGGTACCAACAGAGCTCTTGCTGCGGCCCGGCGATACCGTGCAGTTTCGCGTTCGTCTTTTCGACGAGCAGGGACGCTTCATTCGCGAAGAGCCGGCAGCAGAATGGTCGCTCGATCAATTGAAGGGCACGATCGATAAAGGGAAATTCGTGGCCGCCGCTGACGGCGGAACGCACGGAGGATTGGTCAAGGCAACAGTCGGAGGAGTAACTGGCTCAGCAGGCGTGCGAGTCTTCGCACAATTGCCCTGGAACGAAACGTTTGATTCGATGGCCGTGAATACCATCCCGCTGACCTGGGTCAACCACACGATGAAGTTCACCGTGCGCGAAGTCAACGGCAACAAGGTGCTCGTAAAGACTACCGAAGGGTCATCGTTGTTGAGCCGGGCTCGGGCGTACATGGGCCCGTCGAACTTGTCGGACTACACGGTCGAAGCTGACGTTTTTGCTACTACGAAACGACGGCAGCAAGGCGATGGTGGTGTGATTGCTCAACGCTATGTGCTGACGGCGTTTGGCAACAGTCAAACGCTTCACATCGAGCCTTGGCAACCGGAAACCGCGCGCACCGTCAGTATTCCTTTTGCGTGGAAGCCCGACACGTGGTACCGCCTCAAGCTCGAGGTGCAAAATCTTCCGGACGGTAAGACTCGAGCGCGAGGTAAGGCGTGGTTGGCTAGCGAGCCAGAACCAACCGCCTGGATGGTTGAACGCATCGACCCGATTCCGAATCGTCAGGGCGCGCCGGGCATCTTCGGCAACGCACTGGCAGAGCTTTATTTTGATAATGTGAAGGTCTATCAGAACAAATGAAAGTCCAAAGTCCAAAGTCCAAAGTCCAAAGTCTTCGGCATAATGTAAACCGTGCGACGTTGTTCGTCGCCAAGCGTCATAAAAAGTGGCTTCCGCTAAGTGCCGTTTGCTTACTGCTTACTGCCTACTGCTTGCTGCCGACTGCCAACTATTTACTGAGCAGTGCGCACGCCTCCGATCCAGGTACTAGTGATTGGCCCATGTGGGGCGGCACACCAGATCGCAACATGATCTCCAACATGAAGGGACTCCCCATCAGTTGGGACGTGAAAGCTAAAAAGAACGTCAAATGGGTGGCGCAGTTGGGCTCGCAAACTTACGGCAACGCCGTTGTTTCCGGTGGCATAGTCTTCGTGGGAACCAACAATGAAGGTCTTCGTGACCCGAAGATTACCGGAGACAAAGGAATCCTGATGGCCTTTCGCGAGTCCGACGGCCAGTTCCTGTGGCAGATGGTCCACGACAAGCTCGCCGCCGGACGCGTAAACGATTGGCCTTATCAAGGCGTGGCATCGTCGCCTCTCGTCGAAGGCAACCGGGTGTATTACGTTTCGAATCGCGCGGAGCTGGTGTGCCTCGACACGGAAGGCTTTCGCGATAAAGAAAACGATGGCCCGGTGACGGACGAAAAGTTAGCCGGCGAAGCCAACGCCGATATCGTTTGGCGATACGACATGATCGAAGAAGTCGGATCGCTGCCGCATAATCTCGCCAACTCTTCGCCTGTGACGCATGGAGATCTGATCTACGTCAGCACTTCCAACGGCCAGGACGAAAGCCATGTGAACGTTCCGTCTCCGAAAGCTCCAGCGATCATCGCCGTTAACAAGAAGACTGGAAAGCTGGTTTGGGAAGACAACTCGGTTGAAGATCGGATTCTGCATGGACAGTGGTCCTCGCCAACCGTGGGTACCATCGGCGGTGTAGTGCAAGTTGTTCACGGGCAGGGCGACGGTTGGGTTCGCGGTTACGAAGCACTGTCCGGGAAAAAACTCTGGGAGTTTGATACCAATCCCAAAGATTCAGTCTGGCCCAAGACGCGCAACGAAATAATCTCGACTCCGGTGATTTACGAGGACAAGGTTTATTTGGCGAACGGTCAGGATCCCGAGCACGGCGAAGGTGTGGGCCACATGTACTGCATCGACGGTACCAAGCGCGGTGACATCACCAAGACGGGCATGGTTTGGCATTTCGACAAGATTCGTCGCTCGATCTCAACTCCCGCCATCAAAGATGGCGTCATTTATCAACCTGACTTCAGCGGTTTTCTGCACGCGATCGACGCGAAGACTGGTCAGGTGTACTGGACGCACGACGTGTTCGCGGCGGTCTGGGGTTCGCCGATGCTGATCGACGGCAAGATCTATCTCGGCGATGAAGATGGCGATGTGGTGATACTTCAAGAAGGCAAGACGAAGAAGGTCATAGGCGAAGTCAACATGGGGAGCTCAGTTTATTCGACGCCCGTGCCGGCCAATGGAGTGCTCTACATTACAAACCGAAATCAACTATACGCGTTAGCCGAGACTCCCGCTGCAAAAGCAAGTGCGGGTAAGTGAATGAACGCATAAATTGGCCACAGATTTACACAGATGACACGGATCAGAATAGATGATTGATTGCATTTCTGATCCGTCTGATCAGTGTAAATCTGTGGCTGATTCGTTTTAAGTTAGTCCAGACGATGCATAGTTTTGACTTTCAACCTCGAACTCGAGTGATCTTCGGCAGCGGCGCGATAGAGCGCGTCGGCGAAGTAGCGCGTGAGCTCGGTTTTAAGCGGACATTGCTGGTTGCGGATCGTGGTCTGGTCACTTCAGGGCACGTCGACGAAGCTTTGAGCCCGCTGCGGCAAGCAGGCGTCGAAGTGTTCGGGTTTCATGACTTCGAAGTGAATCCCGACACGCGGATGATCGAGACGGGCCGCACGTTCGCAGAGCCGCTCAAGATAGATTCAATTATCGGGCTCGGCGGTGGCAGCTCACTCGACTGCGCCAAAGGGATCAACTTTCTCCTCACCAACAACGGACAAATGAAAGACTATCTTGGGTACGGCAAGGCCAAGCAGCCTCTGTTACCCATGATTGGCATTCCCACAACTTCCGGAACGGGGAGTGAGGCCCAAAGCTACGCGCTGATCTCGGATGCTGAGACTCACCAAAAGATGGCGTGCGGTGATGCATCGGCGTCGTTTCGAGTCGCGCTACTGGATCCGGCCCTGACGATTTCACAGCCTCGTAGTATTACGGCGACATCGGGCTTTGACGCGATTGCTCACGCGGTTGAGACGTTTGTGACCACGAGGCGCAACGGCATCTCAGATTTCTTTTCTCGCGAAGCGTGGCGGCTATTGGAGACTAATTACGAGATTGTTCTAGCCCAACCGAATAATCTGGAAGCTCGTGGAGCGATGCAGTTAGGAGCTTTCTTTGCAGGCATGGCGATTGAGAACTCGATGTTGGGTGCGACGCATGCTTGCGCAAATCCGCTGACGGCACATTATGGCACGGTACACGGAGCAGCATTGGCAATGTTGCTTCCATCGGTTGTGCGTTGGAATGCGTCAGTGGTCGCTGATCGTTATGCGGAGCTTCTGAATGGTCGGCCACAGGTCAACGATCAGAATTCGGCCGAAGCGTTGGCCCAAAGATTGGAACAGCTCGTCGCCGCTGCTGGGTTGCAGAGCACGTTAGCCGAAGCCGGCGTCCCGGAACGGGATCTTCAAATGCTCGCTCAAGAAGCCGCTACTCAATGGACTGGCACTTTCAATCCTCGGCCTTTCGATCAAGCGGGTGCAATGGAGGTTTATGAATGCGCGTTTTAGGTGCGTGTAATTTCGTGGCTCGATTTGTTTCGTGTGTTTTCGTGGTTCTCGTTTGCGTTTTCGCGGCGAATGCACAAAATACGCCGGCCGACAATTGGTCACAATTCCGCGGCAATCATCACCTCACCGGAGTCTCGCTCTCAGATGTACCACGCTCGTTGAAAGTCTTATGGACTTACGAGGCTGGCGACGCGATCGAATCATCGGCAGCCATCGTTGGAGGCACTGTCTTTGTAGGCTCGCAAAAAGGCGATCTGGCTGCTCTTAACCTCGACAACGGCTCAGTCTATTGGAAATACTCAACCGGCGCGGCAATTGGGGAATCATCACCCGCGTACGCCGACGGCGTAGTCTATATCGCAGATCTCAACGGCTGGATTAATGCTATTGACGCTTCGAACGGCCAGAAGCGCTGGGCTTTCAAGGCCAACGGCGAGATCAAATCGTCGCCCGTCGTGGTCGGCGACAAAGTCTTGATCGGCTCATACGATCAGCACCTTTACTGTCTCTCGACGCGCAATGGATCGGTACTCTGGAAGGCCAAAACGGACGGTCCAGTCCATGCTACACCTGCCATCGCAGACGGCATGGCATTGATAGCCGGTTGCGACGAGTTCTTTCGTGCGATTCGCATCGCTGACGGGCGCGAAGTGTTCACCGTTTCATCGGGCGCTTACACTGGAGCTTCGCCTGCCCTTAGCGGTGATTCGGCATACTACGGAACCTTCGACAACGAAGTCTTGATGGTGAATCTTAAGAGCCGCAGCGTTGGTTGGAGATACCAGGATCCGGTACGGAAATTCCCGTTTTACTCTTCAGCAGCGGTATTCGAAGATCGAGTCGTTCTCGGCGGACGAGACAAGATGGTTCATGGATTGACTCGAGAGGGAAAGGCTGCTTGGACGTTTGCGACTCGCGCGCGTGTGGAGTCATCTCCAGCGATCGCGGGCGGACGAGTGTTTGTCGGGTCGAATGACGGCCGGTTTTATGTTTTGAATCTCGCCACCGGCGCCAAGCTGTGGGAGTTCAATGCCGGCTCTCCTCTGTCTGCATCACCAGCTATTGGCCGCGGCCGCATCATCATCGGCTCCCAGGATGGGCGCTTATATTGTTTTGGGTAATGTTCGACAAACTTTAGTTTGTCGACATCGTTGCACAAACGACAAACTAAAGTTTGTCGGACTACCTATACCCTTCCGCTTGTAACGCAAACAATTCCGCGTAAAGACCGCCTTGAGCTACCAGCTCATCGTGCGTACCCTTTTCCACGATCCGACCTTCGTCAAGAACAATGATGCGATCAGCCATACGCACCGTTGAGAAACGATGCGAGATGATAACTGCCATGCGACCCTCCATCAGTCCGGCAAAGCGCTTGAAGACTTCATACTCCGCGCGCGCATCGAGCGCCGACGTCGGCTCATCAAGAATGAGCACTTGCGCGTCCCGCATGTAAGCGCGAGCGAGGCCAATCTTCTGCCACTCACCGCCTGATAAATCAACTCCGCCCTCGAAACGCCGCCCAAGCATTTGCCGATACTTCAACGGCAGTCGCGGCAAGAGCGTTGCCGCTAAAGACTTCTCCGCCGCCGAGACGATTGGCGGTGGTGGATTTCCATTGCCGATTGCAGTGGGTTCAGTTGTGGACGATGCACGCAGTGTCAATCTGTCCGAAGAATCAAGATATTCAGCAACCTTATCTACTTCACCTACACCTATGTTCTCGTCAAAACACAAGTCGTACCGCACGAAGTCCTGAAAGATAACGCCGACGCTCCGCCGCAACGAGCTTAGATCGTATTCACGCAGGTCTCGACCATCGAGCGTGATGCGGCCCTCCGTAGGGTCGTAAAGACGAGCCAGCAGTTTCACTAACGTCGTCTTCCCTGCACCGTTGCCACCCACCAGTGCGAGCCTTTCGCCTTTCCTCAGTCGAAAGCTAATGCCGCGAAGCGCCCAAGCGTCACTGCCAGGATATTGAAAGCCAACATTGTCGAATACAAAACCTTCACGCACCGGCCGCGGCACTTCAGCAGCCCCGGCACTCGAGACAATCGTTGGCTTGGTCTCGAAGAAGTCGAAAAGATCCTTCAGGTAAAGACATTGCTGGTAGATACCGCTCGCGCCAAATAGTAATCGCTGTACCAGGTCGCGGCTGCGCATGAATGACGCTGCGAGGAAGGTCAGCGAGCCCAGACTAATCGTTCCGCTCACAGCGCGAAGCAAAATCACCGCGTAAGCTCCGTAGTACCCAAGGAGTCCGATCACCGAGAGTGCCGAGGCTACAACACTCTTCCGCACCGACAGCGCCTTATTCTCTTGATAGAAACTATCGGAAAGCGCGCGGTAGCGATTGATGAGCCACGAAGCAAGCCCAAACATCTGCACTTCTTTTGCCGGCTGATCGCTCGCGCCGAGATAACGAATGTAGTCGAGCCTGCGACGCTCGGGAGTGCGACGAAAAAGAAGCGAGTACTCCAGCGAGGCATAATGAGCTTCGCCGAGGAATCCCGGCACGACGGCCACCGCTAACAGCAACAACAGCCAGGGACTATAAATAAGCAATGCCGCGCTCAGTAGCGTGAGAGTAAGCGCGTCCTGTCCCATGCTGAGCAATTGCGCCAGCAATCCGATACGACCGGTTGTTTGTCGCCGCGCACGATCAAGCTGATCGTAGAAAGCCGGGTCTTCAAACTGGTAAAGATCGAGCGTCGCCGCGTGCTGCATCAGCAAGATGCTCGTACGGTTTGAGAAAAGATCGCCGAGCAGGCTTTCGACCAAAGCAGAAGCGCGCGACAAAACCTCACCGACGAGCGCGAATCCGATCTCGAGCGCAACGAGTTTCCAGATCAGAGTGGTGTCAATACCGTTCCCGCGAGCCGCGACTACCGCGTCGATGATTAGCTTGCCTACCCACAGCACAGCCACCGGCACACTCGAGCGAGCGAGGCGCAAAGCGATCATCGCGAGCGTCAGTCCACGGTGTGTTTGCCATACGAGTTTTAGGAAGGGCGGGATGTTGCGAAGAGCAGTAACTAAATCGCGCAGCGAGGGAGATTCGACTGGGGCGGCCAGAGGGGATCTTTGCGGACGGATACGCATCGGGAGAAATCTTCTCACGCCGGCCGCGGTATCAGAAAATCTGAGATCTCAAATTTGAGATCTCAAAGCTCAGATCTCACATTTGAGAGCTACGCAAACCGATCACTGACTCCCATGCGGCCAGTGCTTTGGGTAAATCATACTCGGCGACGCGTTCTCGGGCAGCTGCTCCTATGCGGCTGCGCAATTCGCCATCGTGAGTTAAGCGGCGTAGCGCATCAGCCAGAGCCTCGGGATTATTGACTGGAACGACCAGACCCGTTTTACCGTCCTCCACCAGCTCAAGCAGGCCAGGAGCTCCATTGCTGACGATCACTGGAAGCCCGCAACTCATCGCTTCAAGCAGCGCATTGGGCTGCCCTTCAACTCTCGACGGCATTACAAAAATACTGGCCGCCCGATAAAACCGGTGCGGGTCAGGCACAACTCCGTGCCAATCAATCCGTCTCGCGATCCCGAGCCGTTCGGCTTGGATCTTCAAGTCCGGCTGGCGTTCGCCATCTCCCACGATCGAGAGCCGCCAGCCATTCAACTCGCCATCCAAACGCGCGAAAGCATCGAGCAGTACATCGTGAGCCTTATCCCAAACCAGCCTTCCCACGGTTAACACGAATGGGTGGACTGATGGCTGATCGTCTTCGTGCGTGCCGTTGCCATTTACGGCTGCGAGTGGGTTCGGAACGAATGCGAGTTTCTTCCGCGGAACGAAATCGGCCATGCTGTCTATCCCACTCTGCGTGTTCGCAGTAACAACATCAGCCGTGTGGTAAAGCTTTCGCCACATGTAGTCCCACAGTTTGTACTTTAGCAGCCGCTCTGGATCGTTACGCTCGGAGATGATCACGCGTCTGCCTAATCCGCGACACGCTTTCAACGTGATGACATTGATCGACGTGCCGAACGAGACCACGATGGGCGATTCGACTCGCCGGAGTACCCTTCGGAGTGCCCAAGCCTCGTAACCAAGAAAGATGTCGAAGTTTAGTCGGTAGAGGATCTGATAGAGGGGCGCGCCGAGGATAGCGACCAACCAGGGTGTTGCGTACCTTAGCTTTTCGAGCTGCAACTTGAGTTTCTTGAGCAGCTCAACCAGCCACGTTACGTTGGCGCTGTCGACGATAATGTGGTGGATGCCGGGGTCGAGTGAAAAGAATCTACGCCGGTCGTGCATTGTGATGACGCAGATCTTGCGCCCTTGCCGATTCCATTCGTTTGCTAGAGTGGATACGACACGCTCGATGCCACCTGCATCGAGACTATGGCAAATAAGGATGAGGTCAGCTGAAAAATCCAAGCGCCAAGCCAGGGCGACAACGAAACAATAAAAAGATCGTTAGGAATATATCACACGATGCTATTGAGTTCGCTTGTTTTGTTTTGTGTGATTTCGTGGATCGATTTGACTTTGCTCGTGGCTTTCGGATAAGACATGGTTGTTCAAAATCCAACAACGAGGCACTTAAAACATGAAGAGGAGTATTCTGTCTTTCTGCGTGATTGTGGCAGCACTACTGCTAACGGTGGCTTGCATGGCGCCAAGTACGACCAATGAACCTGCGAGCACCCGCTCGGCACCTACAAGTGCTAATCTTCCCGCTGAACTGAAGCCGTCGTTTGAGGCAATTACCACTAACGACATCCTGCAACACACCAAAGTACTTTCCGGAGACGAGTACGAAGGGCGCGGTCCAGGAACGCCAGGCGAAGAGCTCACCGTCAAGTACCTGACAGAACAGTTTCAGAAGCTTGGTCTCAAACCGGGAAATCCTGATGGAACGTACGTGCAAAAAGTGCCACTCGTCGGGTTCACTGCTCAACCCCATGCGTCGTTTACGGCCGGCGCGAAGACTATCAATCTCGAGTTTCCAAAAGACTACGTCGCCGTCTCGCGACGCTTTGTGCCAGAGTCGAAAGTTGAGAACTCGGACATTGTTTTCGTCGGCTACGGAGTGGTGGCCCCAGAATACGGTTGGGACGATTACAAAGGAGTAGACGTACGCGGGAAGACGATCGTCATGCTGATTAACGACCCGGCGGTGCCTTCCGCGAGCGATCCATCGAAGCTCGACGACAAGATGTTCAAGGGGAACGCGATGACGTACTACGGCCGCTGGACCTACAAGTATGAAATCGCCTCAGAGAAGGGTGCAGCAGCAGCAATCATCGTTCACGAGACCGAACCGGCGGGCTATCCGTACGAAGTCGTATCGGGCAGCTGGTCGCGCGAGAACTTTGATATTCAGAAGCCGGATAAAAATATGAATCGAGTGGCCGTAGAGTCGTGGATCACTCTCGATCGGGCCAAAGAGCTTTTTACCGCCGGCGGGCAGAACTTCGATGCTTTGAAGAAGGCGGCCGTAACGAAAGACTTTAAGCCGGTGACTCTAAACGCAAAGGCTAATTTTCATGTTCAGAACACTCTGCGAGAGATCAACTCAGCCAATGTCGTCGCGAAGATCGAGGGTTCTGATGCGGCGCTGAAGAACGAATATGTTGTTTACACGGCGCACTGGGACCATCTCGGACGCGACCCGAACCTTCAAGGCGATCAGATTTTCAACGGTGCACTTGATAACGCTTCGGGTACTGCTGCACTTTTGGAGATCGCCGACGGCTTCACCAAGCTCGCGACGCCTCCCAAACGTTCGGTTCTCTTCCTTGCGGTAACGGCCGAGGAGAAAGGTCTGCTCGGCGCGAAATATTATGCTCAGAATCCGCTTTATCCGCTGAACAAAACACTCGCCAACATCAACATGGACGGCGTCAATCAATGGGGCCGAACAAAAGACATTACGATGGTCGGTGATGACAACAGCACCCTCATCGATCTATTGCGCGAAACAGCCAAGGGGCAGGGACGAGAGGTGAAACCTGATCCTGAGCCCGAGAAGGGGTTTTACTACCGTTCCGATCATTTTGAGTTTGCGAAGGTGGGCGTGCCTGCGCTTTATACGGATTCGGGCACAGACTATGTTGGCAAGGATGCGACCTACAGCAAGCAGAAGCGCGACGAGTACACGAACAAGGACTATCACAAGGTTTCCGATGAGATTAAGCCTGATTGGGATCTGAGTGGAGCAGTCGATGACGCTCAGTTGTTAACGACGATTGGCTATAGGGTCGCGCAGGGTGACAAATATCCGGAATGGAAGCCTGGGACAGAGTTCAAGGCGAAGCGGGATGAAACGATGCGGGGAGCTCCTTAGTCTTCGCGATTCCCGAACACGACGAGCGCACTGTTAAGCTGCAACAATTATCTTCGCGCCAAAGGCGCGAGATAAGGTAGCCAGGGGCAAGCTCTGAGCGCAGCGAAGAGCGACGCCCCTGGAGCCACCAAGAAACGACCAAGCTCTGAAAGAGCGCCACGCCTGCGTAGCACTGAATCTTCTTCCGCACTTTCAGTGCTTGTCTGCTTTGATGGTACTTATTCCAGGGGCGTCGTGCTTCGCTGCGCTCAGCACTTGCCCCTGGCTACCTTATTTCGCGCCTTCGGCGCGAAGACATTCCACCTTGACTGAGCAATTCCAAGCTTCAATCCGCCACCGTTATTTCTTCAGTATTGCAATTGCTTCTATCTCTATTCTTGCGTTGCGGGGGAGGCGGGCGACCTGGATAGTTGAGCGTGCGGGTGGGTCTTCCTTGAAGTAACGCCCATAGATTTCGTTCATCTTGCTGAAGTCATTCATGTCGGCCAGGAATACCGTGGTCTTTACGACGTGATTCAGGTCGCTGCCTGCGGCTTCCAGTACGGCTGAGAGGTTGCGCAGAACCTGCTCAGCCTGCTCCTCGAGTCCGTTTCCCGCGAACTCGCCTGTCTTCGGATCGACTCCTAGCTGTCCCGAAACAAAAACGAAATCGCCAGCGACTATGGCTGGTGAAAGAGGTGCAGTGGACGGCCGTGTCGTATCTGTTTTGACAACTCGACGAGACACACTTTGTTTCTGAGTTTTCTGCCTGTTAGCCGACTGTTTGCTTCCAGCTGTTTGAGCCATCGCTGAGGAGCAGCAGGCAACCATAATTATCGATGGAATAATTTTCTTCATAGCATTAGAGAGGTGATGGAATTTCGTGGTATTTCGTGTGGTTTCGTGGATCGCTTTTTCGGATTAAGCCCTAAAAACGATCCACGAAATTACACGAAATTACACGAATGAAAAAACACGAAGTAACACTAAAAGTATTTAGCTATTGTTGGTTGGCTGGGCTTGCGCGTCAGCAGTGACACGACAATCATTAACAACGCCGAAATGATCACCATGGGCACTACCGGCATGAATCCAAACACTGCCGTCCCACCAGGAGTCCTCGCCAGAGCCTCAGTGCCACCCACCGACCAAATCACTGTCGCAGGCCCAGGAGCAGGCGCCGCCACCAAATATTGAAAGATCGCCACGGCCGCAACTGCAGCCGCAACCCAAACCGTCACTGCCAAAGCACCCCACTTAGTGCTGCCTCTCCAAAACAGCGCTGCAATCAAAAGAGGCGACAACGCCGCAAAACCTGAGAAGGCATACTGAATCGCTAATTCAAAAATTGTCTCGGGAGCACGCAAAGCGACGACATAAGCAAACAAAGTTATGATGACGATGAAGATGCGGCCCGTCAGCACTTGGACCGCTTCTCCAAAACGTTCCTTATGCCCATAGTAGGCAAAGACATCCTCCGTAAACATTGTCGATAGGGCCAGAATCTGCGAATCACTCGCCATCACCGCAGCCATGATTCCCGCGCCCAGCAATCCCGCGAGCCAAAGCGGTGCATAACGCTGCAGCAAAAGCAGAATCACATCATCGCCTGCTGACTTGTCACGCAGATCGTCGCGAGCTTCAGGCTCCAGCGTCCGGCCTTGCGTCGCGAGCATTCGCCGGGCTTCCTGTTTGGCTCGGATCTGTGGCACGTCCGCCACTCGATTGGCCATCACTCCGAGAAAGACACACGGCAACCAGATTGCCATGATGCATATCGGGTAAAAGATTACCGTCTTCCTGAACTGACTCATCTTGCGCGCCGTTAGGCAGAAGATGAGTATGTGCGGAAAAGCAATCGCAGACAGCGGGATGAATGTATAGCTGAAGAAGTAAAGTGGCGAGATGCGCTCTCGAGTCAGCAACGGCGCCAGGGCGGGCGTCGACTGCATCGCTTGCACTGCGGTTTGAAATCCGCCCATACCTACGCCAATCACGATCAGTGCCACAGCTCCAAAAATCAAAAACAGAACTGTCTGGAAGGTGTTGACCCAAGCCGTCCCGCGCATTCCGCCGAAGAACACGTAGCTCATGACGACCATCGCGACAATCGCCCCGCCGAACCAGAACGGAACAACACCGCCGCTGATTGCGTTCAGCGTGGTGCCTCCGCCCATGATGCCGATGATGATGTAGGGCACGAGTAGCACCGCTTGGACTACGAAGATGACCGTGCCGATGTGCCCACACTCCCAACGGTCGCGGAACATCTGCACCGGAGTCATGAATCCATGCTTCTTGCCGAGGGCCCAAACGCGTGTCCCGACAAAAAAGATAGTCAACGGAATCACGAGTCCAGAGGAAGACGCCATTAATCCGTAGGTCACGATGCCGTTGGAAAACGCGTGGCCTGACGATCCGAGGATGGCGAAGGCCGTCATGTTGGTCCCGAAAAGTGAGAAGAGAAAGACAAAAGGTCCTAGCGATCGGCTGGCCAGAAAATAGTCTTCCGCCTCATGCTTCGACTTTGCGCGTCGAAAAGCAAAGATACCGATGTAAAGGACTGTCGCGAGATATAGAAATACGACGATAGCAGGAATCAAGTGGAATCCTCCCTCGCTTGACCTTCAACCTCGCGTTCAAGATGGCTGGGCCAGGCATACTTCACCAGCAGCCACATGAGCAACGCAGCCGCGATTGAAAAGCATGCTTGATAGAACAGGCCTACGGGAATGAAACCAAAAGGGATGCGACCGCGGAAATAAGGCGTGTACCAGAACCAAAAGTCCTGATGCAACACGTAGAGAGCAACAACTGCCAGGGCAAGAAGAGCCTTCTTCATTCTTGGGGGCGCAGTTTGCCATCTTCCGTGAAAACACGCAACGTCAGAAACTACCCCATATGGTGCGGCACCCTACGAATGCCTCCGCACCTACATACTTCGACAAGTGACACAACTGACGCGCACAAAGGCGTAAATCAATAAATAATTGGGGTTCGTTCGTCGATTTTTCATTGGAACGCCGTGGCACGTTCGTTGCTCCTATCTTCGCGGCTCGCCCGATAGTGGGTTCTGAACGCGAGCACATTGGAGGTTGAGAGATGAAAACAAAGTTTCATAGTTCAGCATCGCGTTTAGTCATTGGACTGTTGGTGCTGCTTGCCCTGCTGGCATCAACAGTCGCCCCTGCGATGGCCCAAACCAAGAGGCGGCCTCGCATTCGGCGAGCCACCCGTCCGGCGGTACGTCCCGTCGTCAAGGCTCCTGAAATTATCTACTACACAGTTCCAGCTAACGCTGTGCTTCGAGTCCGGATGGACCAAACGATCACTTCTGAAAATGCACGCGTTGGCGATCAGTTTCTGACGACAGTTGTCGATCCAGTGTATGCAGGTGGCAAAGAAGTCATTCCTGCGGGCAGCAAAATCGTCGGCCGAGTCACGACTGTCAGCCGTGCTGCACGTCAGAGCAAAGCCGGCACAATGGGCGTCGAATTCGTCTCGTTGAGAATGCCAACTGGAATAGCTCGGGCTATCAGTGGTGATTTAACTGAGACTGACACCGCTAATGAAGACGTGAACGCTGACAACGAAGGCGAAGTGTCCGGCAAGTCAGCTACGAAGCGAAACGTAGTGTTCATTGGTGGAGGAGCCGCGACTGGTGCTCTCATCGGCGCGATTGCTGGTGGTGGTAAGGGCGCTGGTATAGGCGCAGGCATCGGTGCAGGGCTGGGTGTTGCCGGAGCGTTCTTGTCGAAAGGCCATGAGGCAGTTGTGAAATCAGGAACTGAGTTTGGAGTGGTTTTGAATCAGAGCCTGTCGCTGCCGGCCGCGAATGTTCGGTAAGTCTTCAAGGGATCGGCAACCTCGCAGGTTGTCCGATGCGTTGGGAGCCCGCTGGCGAAGGGGAGAGCGTTAGCGGGTTCCCTACAAAAACAAAGCGGATGGCAGCTGATGTTGAGTAGCGCGCACCGCGATTAAAAGATCGGTCGCCCCGGTTCTAACGTAAGTGGGCGGCCAACAAGAGAAACCCGTTGCGAAGGGGAGAGCGCAGCGGGTTTTCTCTTTTTAAGAGTTTTAGCCGCGGATACACGCGGATAACGCGGATAAATCGGCCACAGATCAGCACGGATATAACACAGATAAGAAAACAGAACTGGTTCCCTATTTTTCCGATCTGTGTGATTCCGTGTTTATCTGTGGCTGGTTTTTATCCGCGTATTCCGCGTCATCCGCGGCTAATTATTTAACTGACGCTACCTTCTGCTTGGATTGAGTAATACGTTCGAAATCCGGGTGCAAATAGACGACTCGGCCATTCACAATCGTCGCGACCGCGGCACCTCTGAAACGTCGCCCGTCAAACGGCGTATTCCGGCTCTTCGATTTCGATCGAGAAACGTCAAACGTCCATTCAAATTCAGGATCCAGAATCGTAATGTCAGCGCGGGCGTTTGGTCGTAGTGTTCCCCGACCATCCAGATTGAAAATTCGTGCAGGATTTGTTGAGCACAATTCCACGAGCCGTTCGAGATTGATAATCCCCTGGTGCACGAGCTCAAACGCTAGCCCAACCGCTGTCTCGAGACCAGTTATGCCGAACGGCGCTTGATCAAACTCCAACGCTTTTTCGTCGGCGTGATGCGGTGCGTGATCGGTTGCTATCGCATCAATCGTTCCGTCTCGCAGACCCTCGAGCAAAGCCTCCACATGATCCCGGCTACGCAACGGCGGATTCATCTTCATATTGGTGTCGTAATCAGCAACTGCTTCATCAGTGAGAGTCCAGTGGTGTGGCGCAACTTCGCAGCTCACTTGCAAGCCCGCTTTTTTCGCGCGACGAACAGCATCGACAGCACCTCGAGTGGAAACGTGCGCCAGGTGCACCTTTCCACGGGTTATCCTGGCCAACACCGTGTCGCGTATCGCATCCACTTCTTCCGCCGCCGCCGGCATTCCGCGCAAGCCAAGAATGATGGACCAGCGACCTTCGTGCATCACGCCGCCCGCGCTCAGCGATGGATCCTGGCAATGGTCGATAACAGTCAGACCAAATCCGCGAGCATATTCCATTGCTCGCCTCATCATCCCAGCGTTCGGCACTGGTTGCCCATCGTCAGAGACCGCCACGACGCCCGCGTTTTTCAGCTCGCCCATTTCGGCCAGCTCTTTGCCGCCGCTGCCTTTGGTAAGAGCGCCGATGGGAAACACATTCGCCAAACGGGCCCGTTGTCCTTCCTCAATAATGAATCGAGTAACTGCCGGACTGTCGTTGATTGGATCGGTGTTGGGCATCGCGCAAATGCTGGTCCAGCCTCCAGCAACGGCTGCGGCAGCACCACTCGCGATCGTCTCTTTGTATTCCTGACCCGGCTCGCGCAGGTGCACGTGCATGTCGATGAACCCCGGCGCCACCATCAGTCCTGTGGCATCGAACAGTTCGACGTCTCTCGGCGCAGCCTCAGCCTTGTCGAGTACTGCCTTTATGCGCCCGTCTTCAATCAAGAGATCGCGGCCCGCGTTGAGACCTTGAGAAGGATCGATAAGATATCCATTTGAAACCAGAAGTTTCATCCCTTGTTCACCCTACGACTCTTGCGACCATTCCGCGGTGGTTCTGGTTCGGGTTCGGTTTCCACCTGTGCAGCATGATTTCCTCGCGCGAGGAGGAATAGCACTGCCATGCGTACGGCGACTCCGTTCGTTACTTGATCGAGAATCAGCGAACGACTGCC
>DATEDU010000115.1:0-2697 GCA_035281525.1 Pyrinomonadaceae bacterium
ATCCGGAGTATCTTTCTTTCCCGTCGGCAACTCCAAACCAAATCTTGCGGCCGCTTGCCTGTCACCATAGGTTTTCACCTGGCGAAAGAAGCGATACTTCGTCCACGCGGTGATGTTTCCTAAACCGGCGCCTGATCCTGATGTGGCTCCTTCGCGAAATGACGTTCGAGAGATGGGGAACTCTGCTTCTAACTGAACGTGGGGCGACGGTGTATAAGAAATACTCGCAGCTACGACCTGGCGATTCACCTTGAGTCTCCCCAAACTCTGACGGATCAAGTAGAGGCGCGGCGTAATCGCGCCCCCTTTGAAGACGGTCAGCCCTGGTGATGTGACGCGAATCGGAGCTGGAGGCATCACTGCTTCGCCAAACAAATCTGTATTCGCCGGTTCATCGTTTTCGTCGCTCAGCACGAACCTCGCGGCCGTGAATGAAAAGAAGAGACTGTCGCTCCTCGCATGAGAAGCTTTCTTCTTTTCTACCGGTGTTATCGCCTCGCGCGCACTGCTGCCCTGCCCAAGAGTTTTCCATCCACCGTTTATTTCGAAGCTCGCGCCAATCTCTAACCCTGCTATTGCTTTCTCGACGTTTGGACCTTCCAGGACAAATTTCTGTCCCGACGTTTTTGCAACGACGACCCAACGCTCACCTTCCTTGTCGAGCGTACCAACGACTGTTATATCGGCCGCGTCCAAAGTGTACCCGGCGTCTTTTAATGTTGCTTTTAGAGCGGCGAATGAAACGGGCTTGTCGGGCTTTGGCGTGAATACGCCGAGGCCTTTCTTAATATCAGTAATCTCGATTTCCTTCAGTTTTGGAGCGTAGTCCAGACGGCTCACGGCCTTCTGAATGTTGTACACTCAATTACCGCACAGATAGCCAGCGATGTGCATTTGGACTCGTTTGACTTGTCCGTCAGAACGATTTGCTCCGCCAAAGAGAACGACCAGGCCGACGATTATTAAGGCTGCTTTCTTTTTCATCTCTTCTTCTCCTAACTAGATCAATTCGCACATGCGGTCTGTCTTCGCTTGCTCAGATTGAGCAGACGAATACGAGATCGCCGGAAAACAGACACACTACGGCCCTTGGGATCTAGATCAGGAGTGCAAGATGTTTGATGTACTTGGGGTTCGAATCGGAAAGCGGAATTTGCTGTAGCTGTCGAGGAAGTAAAATCCTGAAATTAAGTTGTGCCGCGATCGCGGCAACCGAAATATTCGGGGCTGTACCTTGTTGCGGTGCGAAACTTGATGAACTACTCGTTCCGGTGCTGCCAGTTTCGGAGCAGTTCAGGTTACAGCACAGCCTCGCCATTGAAGCTTCCGGGCCGCTACCGTGGGCCCTCTTGCAACAATCAGGCAAGTTCGATGTCGGACACCAACCTTCATGCTGATGCGCACCCACACCTACGGCGGCGATCAACATGATCGCTGATAGCAGAAGCGATTTTAGCCACTTTCGTATCACTGAAAACGACTATAGTTTCAGCGATCATTAGTGTCAACGTGGAAAGTGTCGCTGATCGACCTCTCATTAAACAGCAGTTGGGCTGCGGCGATGACGGCTGGAACATAGTTGCCTGTCTCTTCCGGCATGAGGCCAAGATTCGCTAGTTTCCAGAAATCATGAACACCCGTGCGTCGAGTTACTCTGGCAACGCGTCCCTCTCCCCAGTTGTAAGCCGCAAGCGCGAGCGGCCAATCTCCAAACAACGCATGCAAATCACGAAGATACCGTGCCGCTGCACGAGTCGACTTCTCGGGATGTGAGCGCTCGTCAGTCCAGGCTGTGCGTTTAAGACCATAACGTTGACCGGTACCCGGAATAAATTGCCAGATGCCATGTGCCTCAGCGGGCGAGTGAGCGTTAGCGCTGTAGGTGCTTTCAACGAACCCAACGCTGATTAACCATTCAGGCACTCCTTCTTCGCGAAAGACTTCCGACATCATAGGACGCAACAGTGCAAGCCTGGCTCTGCCGATCTCAAGCCGTCCTCTTCCGCGGCCTTGGAAGTAATTGAGAAATGCTGAAACGCGGGGATGGAAGTGTGCACTGGTGGCGACCGTCGTTTCAGCCGAAGAACCAGGCACTGAAAGATCCAACGCAACCAACTCTTTGGTAATGTCACGCAGATAATCGCGAAGTAGCGGATCTTCTCGCTTAACGTCGCCATCGGGAGCAGCGGCGGCAATTAACTCTCCTGCCTGCCTCAACAATCTGCGTGCTTCATCCTGGCCGCCGAGTTTGAGCTTTTCTTTTGCCTGACTTCGATAGGAGTCGGCTTCTTTGATGATGCCGGCCGAGTCGCCGGCGATCGTGGCGCGCGCGATGAGCGTGTCGAGGTACTGCTCAATTTGTGATGTTTCGTCACTGGACGTGACAACCTGAGCGTGTGCAACTACCGCGATCAGCAAAATGCCGACTGCTGAAGCCGTGAAAATACAAATGATTCTCTTCACAGTTTGCATCTCGTTACCTCGTCGGCATTTCGGTTACTCTGATCAAAGGAGTCGGACGGTAGACGCGACCCCAAATCAGTTCGTAGATCTCAACGGGCATCCGCTCTTTCAGGACGAAATTAAAACTGCGGCTCGACACGCCTATTTGCGGTTCGAACGTTTCAACCTCGAAACGATAGATATCCGAACGCCCAACCGAGCGGATATCAGTCCAGCGCCAACTGCGCGAATTGT
>DATEDU010000116.1:0-56354 GCA_035281525.1 Pyrinomonadaceae bacterium
GCATACCACCATCGCCGGCACTCCCACCTGCCGTGCCAGCAGGATGTGCTCGCGTGTCTGCGGCATCGGGCCGTCCGTAGCTGCCACCACCAGGATCGCGCCGTCCATCTGGGCCGCACCCGTGATCATGTTCTTCACATAGTCAGCGTGTCCGGGACAGTCCACGTGCGCGTAGTGCCGGTTCGGTGTTTCATACTCCACGTGCGCCGTGGCAATCGTGATCCCTCGTGCTTTTTCCTCCGGCGCTTTGTCGATCTGGTCAAACGCCACGAACTGCACTTTGGGATTCTTCTTCCCCAACACTTTGGTGATAGCCGCCGTCAACGTCGTCTTGCCATGGTCGACGTGACCGATGGTCCCGATGTTTACGTGTGGCTTCGAACGGTCGAATTTTTCCTTTGACATTCTTCAGTAGCCTCTTAGCAAGTTAAGTTATGTTCTTCGGAGCGAGCTCCTTGATTTCCTGGAGCCCGCGATGAGATTTGAACTCATGACCTCCTCCTTACCAAGGAGGCGCTCTACCCCTGAGCTACGCGGGCAAAGAGCAGGTAAACTGGAGCGGGCGACGAGATTCGAACTCGCGACCCTCAGCTTGGAAGGCTGATGCTCTACCAACTGAGCTACACCCGCTAAATCATTGTCGATTGCCAAATTCTCGATTGCCGATTGAAAAACACCGGCGACGTATCAGACTAATCGGCAATCGGCAATCGGCAATTGGAAATCGGCAATGCCCGTGGTGCAGGGGGCAGGATTCGAACCTGCGTAGGGCGTGAGCCCGCCGGGTTTACAGCCCGGAGCCATTAACCACTCGACCACCCCTGCATCCTTTCAAGTGCCTACCCTGCAGCTTCAAGTGCTTAATGGAGCCGGCGAAGGGACTTGAACCCCCGACCCTCTGATTACAAATCAGATGCTCTACCAACTGAGCTACGCCGGCTCGCTACAGCACGCAATAGCGCATTCCGACAAAATGCGGATAGTACCAACAGCACAATCAAAACGCAAGCTGGACACTGACTTCGCGTGTGATTTGATGCACGACGAGCGTCATCCCGCTAACTTGTTGAGAATTAATTAGAAATCATTGACGCGTTCGGACTTCGGAGGGTAAGATTTAAACGCCCTTTACCCTCACGGCGTCGCCTCTCACCTAAAGAGCGACCCCGTTCTAACGCAGCAAGCTTCGACCAGAATCCCAACCGATCCGTTTAAGGAGACAACAAGATGAAGCCGTTCATTAATAAGAGCTATTTGGCGATAGCATTCTCATCAATATGCTTGGCGCTGATCGCCCTTCCTGCCTTTGGCCAATCACAGTCAAGCCAATCTCAGGAGATACGCCCCACGATGATTCTGCCGGAATCGTCAGGAGCACCGGGATTCGGACGATCCACGATGCAATGTGCGGGCTATTTTCGACTTCCACCTCTTAAGGGAATCCCTGAGATCGTCGGGGCCGAGGAAGAGCAGGAGAAGCATATCTACTCAACTGGCGATTACGTCTACCTTAATTCGGGTTCGGGACAGGGAGTGAAGGAAGGCCAGGAGTTTCACATCGTGCGTCCTCGCGGCGATGACCTCCGTCTGCACGGGCAAAATGCTGAGACGAGAGGAAGTCTCGGTATTTACTTCCAGGAAGTAGGCGAACTGCGCGTCGCTAGGGTGAAGAACGACATGTCAGTCGCACAGATTACGTTCACGTGCGATGCGATCCATTTGGGTGACCTGCTCACTGGCGTTCCGGATCGTGTTTCGCCCGCGCTTAAGCCTGAGATTTCCTTCGACAGATTTGGTGAGGCCTCAGGAAAGCCCACGGGCCGGATCGTGATGGCAAAGGATGGTCGTGAGACGCTGGCTACGGGTGACACGATCTATGTTGATATCGGCGATGAAGACCGCCTCGTGCCTGGCGACACTGTAACCATCTATCGAAAACTCGGTACGGGTAACTTGAAAGTGAAGCTGTACGATCTCGCGCAAAATTCTGAAAGTGCATTTAACAGCGAGCATTATCGGGGTGGCGGACTTTCCATTCAAGCGAATCGCGCGACCGATCATAAGGATTCGGGACTTTACCGGCACCCTCCTGTTAAAGCTTCGAAAATAAGGGATGACCGGCCATCGATGCCGAGGAAGGTTATCGGTGAAGCGGTGATTATTAATGTGCAGGTTAAGACTGCGACCGCAGTCATCACCAATGTTCGACAGGAAGTGCACACCGGGGATTATGTTGAGGTTCGCTAGAGTTCAGTCGCCTGCTGGGGCAATCGAAGATCCCTTCGCCTTAGTCGCTTTTCCCGGTCCTGTCTTCGATGTGCCCTCGTGCGGAGAAAGAACCGCATAATAAAACGACCTGAAGTACCCGTACATCGACGTGCACGCTGAGAGCACGACAAGCCACAGCAACGCGCGTCCCGCTGTGTAGAGCAAAACTTGCCAATCGTTACCCGTGGTCGGCTCACTGCCGATCAAGTGCTGCCAAGCCGCTCGCAGTTCCGGTACTGACCAAAACTCAATCGCCGGAAAAGGCTTACCAAAGTTGGCTACAGGCGGTGCTCCGGAAACGCTTGATGCAATCAGCAGTGCCACCGTCACCACCTGCATCAGCATTTTAAATTTGCCCATCTTTGACGCGGCAATAACCACTCCATCAGCCGCCGCGATCGACCTTAATCCCGTAACGGCAAACTCTCGTCCAATAATAATGACGACTGCCCACGCCGGAGCGAGCTGATTTTCCACCAGCGAAATCAACGCTGCGGATATGAGCAGCTTGTCGGCGATCGGATCGAGCAGTTGCCCCAGGCGCGTGACCTGGTCACGGCGCCGAGCCAGGTGTCCATCGAGATAATCAGTTAAGGCTGCGCCCAGGAAGAGCGAAACACCAAGTATGTGCCTCGGCACACCAAACCAGTTTTCCGAAAAGGGTGTGAGCAGAACTACAACGAGCAGAGGAACAAAGAAAATCCGAAGCAGTGTCAGGCTATTTGGAAGGTTCACACCAGAAATTTATGACCGACTTTTGCGGAGTGTCAAGAAACGGAAGAGGATGCAGATTTCGCCGGCTGGTCTCTGTTCCACGTAAGCTTCATCTTGTCGTCCGCCAGAGTCTCCATCGTTACGCCGGCAAGCTTCGCGTAGGCTAACAGTACAAGCAACGGCGGTTCTCTCTTTCCATTCTCGTATTCCGAGATGCTCGACGGATAAAGCGGTTCGTCCTTGATGGCCAGCGTCTCGATCAATTCTCGTTGAGTGAGACCCAATCTCTTCCTGATAAGGCGCAGCTTCTTACTGAGTTTCGCTGGTCGCGAGCGGTAAGAGCGCCCCATCACTTCTCACTCCAATGGGGCAGGCGTTGTGACTTGCTAAAGTTGCTAAATAGGAATAAGCTGGTCTCGCCCGACTTACTATATAGGAATATGCCTTCTTTATTGTTTAATTTTGCCCGGAAGCTTAGATTCCGGGCGACGGGCATTATCCGGTGGGCCCTCTCGCCTTCATTTCGCGACAGATTATCACAATGTCCCGACTCCGTTATCGAAAAAGAGTGTTCCTGGATAAATGCCGAGGTGAGAAGGCTATGGATCTCGCTGTTGCCGGCGCTGTCGCCCTTTCCGCAGTGCTCGGGATATTGAGCGGCGTCGCTCAATACAAGCATCGAGACACGGCGGTCATTTGGACAGCTTATTTTGCCATCGTATTCGCGCTCTTGGTGTTCTTTTTGACCTGGCAAAAACGCGAGTGGGAGAGCAATCGGTTGTCCAACGCACCAGCCTCGGTTAATATAATCAATTCCCTACAACGCGCGATTCATCGCTGTAGGGCTGGCAGCAATTCAACTATGGCCATCGACCGCATTACAGTTAGAGGCGCCCGCCAACACAACCTCAAGAACATCAATGTAGAAATACCTCGCGACCGTTTCACCGTTGTCACCGGCTTATCCGGATCTGGTAAATCGTCGCTCGCGTTCGACACGATCTACGCTGAAGGACAACGCCGTTATGTCGAGTCGCTATCGGCCTACGCCCGCCAGTTCCTGGATCAACTCGAAAAGCCGGACGTCGATTCAGTTGACGGTCTCTCGCCCGCAATCTCTATCGAACAAAAGACAGTTTCACGCAGTCCGCGGTCGACTGTCGGTACGGTGACGGAGATCTACGATTACATGCGACTGCTGTTCTCGTCGATTGGTCAACCTCACTGTCACGTATGCGGCGCGGCCATCACCCGCCAGAGCGTGGATCAGATCGTTCAAAACGTGCTCTCACTCCCACAAGGCGAGCGCGTGATGATCCTGGCTCCCATTGTGCGTGGGCGCAAAGGTGAGTTCAAAAAAGAGCTCGAGAAACTGGCGAAGGAAGGATTTTTGCGAGCACGTGTCGACGGTGAACTGCTGTCGCTAGACGAAGAGATCCGGCTCGACAAGCGTCGCAACCACACAATTGAGGCCGTCATCGATCGGCTCTTAATCAAGACAGGTATCAATGACCGATTGGCTGAGTCAGTCCGCACTGCCTTGAAGCTGACTGGCGGAGCCGTCCTGGTGTCGGTCGTCGACGGCGAAGAAAAACTCTATTCGGAACGTATGGCGTGCGTGATATGCGGCATCAATGTCCCTCCGTTGGAGCCGCGGTCGTTCTCCTTCAACTCTGCGTATGGCGCGTGCAAGCGATGCCACGGCCTGGGAACAGTGCTGGAAGTCGATCCGGCAAAGTTGATTCCCGATGCTTCTTTGCCCGCGGACAAACTCGTCTTTATGGGACCAGCTGATAAGCAAGGCTCGGCATACCTGAGGAGTGCGCTGCTCGCGTGTATCAATCATTTCAAAGCGGACATAAAGGCGGCGTTTAACGAATTGCTGCCCGAGGTGCGCGCAGCATTCTTTGAAGGATTGAACGGACAATTGCAGTTTCGTCAGGGCGCGTATTCGTATCAGAGCCGTTGGAAGGGGGCGCTTCGCTGGTTACGTGAACGCTTAAACGAAGCACCGACAGAGAAAGTACACAACGCGCTGGAGGAATTAGTTTCGCCGGGCACTTGTCCGGATTGTAAAGGGCGTCGCCTGCGTCCGGACTCGTTGGCCGTCCGTTTAAACGGTCACGGTATAGCTGACTACACGATGCTTCCTATCTCAGAAGCCACGTCCGTTTTTGACAAGATTAAATTGAACGAACGTGAAGAGAAAATAGCCGGTCCAATCCTGCGCGAAATCGTCAACCGGCTTCGCTTCCTCGATACGGTCGGTCTTGGTTACCTCACGTTGGACCGCGTCTCATCGACCTTATCCGGCGGCGAGGGCCAACGCATTCGGCTGGCGACGCAGATTGGCTCCCAACTACGCGGTGTGCTGTACGTGCTTGATGAGCCCTCCATCGGTCTTCACCCTCGCGACAATCAGAAATTGCTCGAAACATTATGCGCGCTGCGCGACCTCGGCAACACCGTACTCGTCGTGGAGCATGATGAAGAGACCATTCGGCGCGCCGATTATGTAGTCGATCTCGGTCCGGGGGCAGGTGCTCATGGCGGTGAACTCGTCGCGTGCGGAACAGCGGAAGATGTCGCATGTAATCCAGAGTCGATTACCGGTCTTTACATCTGCGGCGTTAAGAAGATCGACGTGCCGGCGCAGAGAAGATCGCCGAATGGCAAGACGCTGACTATCTACGGTGCTCGAGCAAACAACCTAAAAGAAATCGACGTCTCATTCCCGCTTGGTTTATTGATCGTGATTACCGGAGTATCAGGCTCTGGCAAGTCGACGCTCGTCGGCGACATTCTTTATCGTGCGCTAGCTCGTCACCTGTATAGCTCGCTTGCTGAGCCCGGCCCGTACAGCGCCATCGAAGGCTTGGATCAGATCGATAAAGTAATTGAGATCGATCAATCGCCCATCGGCCGGACTCCGCGTTCGAATCCTGCCACGTACACAGGGTTATTCACGCCGCTAAGAGAGCTCTATGCAATGCTGCCCGAGTCGCGCGAGCGTGGCTACAAACCCGGGCGGTTTTCCTTCAACGTCAAGGGCGGACGTTGCGAAGCGTGCGAAGGCGACGGCATGAAGCGGATCGAGATGAACTTTCTGCCCGACGTTTACGTGCTGTGCGACATCTGTCGCGGCGCTCGATACAACCGAGAAACGCTAGCCGTAAAATTCAAGGGTAAATCGATTGCGGAGTTGCTCGACACGACAGTAGAAGAAGCCCTTCCGTTACTTGAGAACATCCCGCAGATTCAGCAAAAGTTGCAGACGCTGCTCGACGTCGGCTTGGGTTATATAAAGCTCGGCCAGTCGGCAACGACGCTTTCAGGTGGCGAAGCTCAGCGAATCAAGCTGGCGAAGGAACTGTCGAAACGAGCAACGGGACGAACGTTGTATATCCTTGACGAGCCGACTACCGGATTGCATTTTGCGGATGTGCATAAACTGCTTGACGTGCTTCAGCGGCTGGTGTCACTGGGTAACTCAGTGCTGGTCATCGAGCACAACCTCGATGTCATCAAAAGCGCCGACTACATTATCGATCTTGGACCTGAAGGCGGTGAACAAGGTGGGCGAGTTGTTGCGAGTGGGACGCCTGAGGAAGTGGCCCGGTCGCGCAAATCCCACACAGGCCAGGTGCTGCGGCCTTTGCTGAACGGCCGGTTGACGCGGAACGGCAACGGCTCCCGCGAACATCAAAAGATCGCGTGATATACTCCGCCGCCTGAATCGTAACCGAGGAATCGTCTGCCGGATGTCAATATATAACGATCTCGGACCTCTTAATCTCGACGAGGTGAGTACTTACCCACTCTCATCGCGATCGAGCAAAGTTTCACTCAACGATTTCGGCCGGCCTATCGAACGTAACGCAACGCTCTCAGAATTCCTGACCAGTCTTCCAAACATTCTTGCGGTTCAGAGCCTGCGCGATCTCTCCTCGCGAATTCGCCGAGCCAAACAACTCGGTAAGCCGATCATTTGGGGTATTGGAGGGCACGTCATTAAGACCGGACTTTCGCCCATCATCATCGATCTCATGGGCCGCGGTTATGTTACGGCGATTGCGGGCAACGGTTCTGTCCTGGTCCACGATGCAGAGATCGCCGTGGCTGGATCAACTTCAGAAGACGTTGATGCAACGCTGGGAGTTGGCGCGTTCGGCGGAGCCGAGGAAACTGGGAAACTCCTGAACCAGGCGGCGCGCGATGGAATGCGAGACAGGATTGGTTTAGGTGAAGCGATGGGACGCGCGGTGGTCGCGTTGAAGCCAGAGTATCCCGAGTACTCGCTACTATGCGCTGCTTACAACGCTCGCGTCCCCTTCACTGCTCACGTCACGATTGGCACGGACATCGCCCACTTCCATCCGAAAACAGACGGTGCTGGGCTGGGCGCTACCTCTCACACTGACTTCTGCCTGCTCGCGGAACTCGTGCGGCGGATGAATGGCGGAGGCGTCTATTTGAACATTGGCTCAGCAGTGACCTTGCCTGAAGTCTTTTTAAAATGCGTGACGCTGGTTCGCAATCTCGGTTATGAGCTTTCAGACATCACGACTGCAAACTTTGACTTTATCCAATCATATCGTCCTCTGACCAATGTCGTTCGGCGGCCAACTGCTGACGGTGCCGGTCGCGGTTATTCAATCACCGGACATCACGAACTCACCATTCCACTGTTGGCGGCAGAACTCATCTGCGACAGCGACAATGAATAGACTCGCTGGGTAGCGTGCTTAACTTCCAGCGACGGATGCGCTACGGCAAAGATGTGCTTCCGATCATCGCCATAGGCTACGTGCCACTTTGTTTCCATAGTGGAAACAGTCAACCCCGCATTCTCAATCAGACTGCACAGATCCTCGGCATTATTGAGAGTGTGCACGTGTGCAGGAGTGTGACTTTCAACAGGCATCGTTAGCAGCAGTAGCCCTCCGGGTGCGAGCACTCGCGATAACTCGCTAAACACACGTTCCGGTTCCGGCAAATGTTCAACGACTTCTGATGCAATAACGACATCGATCGAGCGATCGTCAAATGGTAGGTCCATCAAGCATCCGGTTTGGAAACTTGCGCGTGTGGCAACTCCTTTATATGCGGCCAAGCGGCGCGCGTAGTCGATAGCCGCTTCACTGATGTCGAGACCATGGCCCACCCACTCCGGGTGATCTTCCAACACCTGACACAGCATGGCACCGGAGCCACAACCGATATCGGCGACGACGGCATGTTTTGTAGCGACTGAATGCACTGCACGCCGCACGAATCTCATTCTCGCGAAAGCAGATGGCTGAAACGCGAGAGTGAAATGCGTCACCAACGGATAGAACGGCTGTTCGTAGATCATCTCCCGCGCTTTATCAAAGGAGAGGTGATGGTCTTCTTTGCGTTTTAGTCTGATGTATTCGCGTAGAGCCTGCACTATTTCCTGCGGAGACATGCCTGAAGCGGCAAGCATCTCGCCCAATGTCACATCAGCTTCTTGCCAGAGAGTTTTGGTATTGCCACCAAATGGCCTCGCCAGCGGTGGTCCAAGCCCGATGAAAATCGCAAGCAGTACTCGTTCCCAGAGCGGTGCGACTTCGGCATACGCGTCTACGAATCTCAAACAGTTCTGATAAGCCGCGAGGCGGGTATTTTGAAACAATCGTACTTCCCAAGCCAAAGAACGTAGCCCTCCTATTCATGCGGTGACTTCGAGTCGGAGGAGGCGATGGCAAAGCACGTTCCCGCACGTGCGGAGAAAGTGAGACGAAATCAAAACATTGGTTCGAGGGCTAAATTAAAGGCGATCAGATGAGACGAAGCTGAAAGGCATTGAGTCGTTTCAACTTTGACAAGGTATTGCTGCGCGGTCTCAATCTTTCACCTGAAATTAGATGCGGCACTGCACTTGGAGTGCAATGAACTTCTGGCAGTTACTAGGATGTCGCGGCGCGACGACTGATCTAGCCCGCCTTTGTCGAGGGCTTAGTAAAGAATTGACGTTCAGGCTTGACAGCGGGTCGTCATGAGACTAAACTGCCCGATGAAATTGAAAGTGATTTTCAATTTCAACCAAAAATCCGCCTAAATTCCGGACGTGTCATGACCACTCCTTCTCTCGGCCGTTTTTCTGTCTTCGCAACGACCCTATTTCTAATGACCTTGCCGGTATTCGTTCAAGCGCAAAACGGGACGACTGTCTTGACAGGACGCATTCTCGATCAGAATTCCGCTGCAATCCAAGGAGCTACGGTCACGCTGGAGCAAGGCTCACAAGTTGCGAATACTGCGACAACGAACGTGACCGGGTCTTTCACCATTTCAGGAATTCCTGAGGGCAAATACCATCTACGTGTGACGCAGAAAGGATTCCTGCCTGTTGACCTCCCGCTCGTGCTGAACTCCGGGGACAATGAAAGTCGAGACATTGTTCTCTTCCCTGGGGATATTGCGGAATCAGTTGTGATTACCAGCAGCCACCTGGTTGCGAATATGGAGGCGGCCGACCGTATTCCGGGTTCAGTCGACATTATTGACGCTAAGACCGTTGAAAATAGTCGTCCTTTTACTTCGACGGAGATCCTGCGCAAGACAGCTGGAGTCAATACTCGAGACGAAGAAGGCTTTGGTCTGCGGCCTAACATCGGCATTAGAGGGCTCAATCCGACGCGCTCGACAAAAGTATTGCTCCTGGAAGATGGAATACCGCTTACGTACGCTCCATACGGAGACAACCAGTCTTACTATCATCCGCCAATCGATCGATTTGAGAGTGTTGAAGTGCTGAAGGGGTCCGGGCAAATTCTCTACGGCCCCCAAACCATCGGTGGCGTTATCAACTACATTACGCGTACTCCGCCGTCTTCCAGATCAGGATCCATCTCACTGACTGGTGGTAACCGCTCATACTTCAATGGACATTTAATCTTCGGTGACACGATTGGCAATACAGGCGTGCTCTTTGAGTACACGCGCAAACAGGGTCAGGGCGCGAGAGATAACATTCGCCCGGGACTGAATGATTTCAATTTCAAATCGATTACGAACTTAACGTCGCGACAAGCTTTGACTGCAAGGCTCAACTATTACAGTGAAGATTCGAACATTACTTACTCGGGCTTACGTGAAGACGAGTTTCGTGCCAATCCGCGAGGAAATCCTTTTCGAAATGACTTTTTCTATGGCGACCGCGTCGGAGGCTCTCTGACCCATGCTTACATATTCACGCCTGAGGTAGTGCTGACGACAAACTTATACGGTTCGTACTTCAGACGTCACTGGTGGCGACAATCATCCAACTCGAATGAGCGTCCAAATGATTCTTCCGACGTTCAATGCGGAGGAATGGCGAATCTAACAACCACGTGCGGAAACCAGGGGCGACTGCGACGATACGTGTTCGCAGGTGTCGAACCTCGTTTTCATGTGGAGACCAGGCTGTTCGGTAATCGCAATGAAGCGGATTTCGGTTTTCGAGCTCATTTCGAAGATCAGGAGCGCAGGCAGAAAAACGGCGACCGGCCGACTTCCCGCGACGGCGTGCTCGTCGAAAACAACGAGCGACGTAATCAAGCCTATTCAGGGTTCGCTCAAAACCGGTTCTTCTTTGGAGATTTCATCATTACGCCGGGAGTGCGAATTGAGCATATCAACTTCGAACGCACTAATCGTCTTCTAAATGTGGCGGGCAAAACCAGCTTGACACAAATCATACCCGGGCTGGGTGTGTCTTATAAACCGGCAGAAAATCTTACTCTGTTCGCCGGAGTTCATCGCGGGTTTGCTCCACCAAGGACAGAAGACATCATCAACAATACGACCGGCGGAAGCGTCGATCTCGATCCTGAGCTTAGTTGGAATTATGAAGTGGGCCTGCGGCACCGGTTTCATCGCGGCTTAGGAGTTGAGGCTACATTCTTCCGTCTTGATTACGAGAATCAGATAATTCCAGCAAGCCTGGCCGGCGGAATTGGATCGACGTTCACCAACGGTGGCAAGACGCTGCATCAGGGAGTTGAGGTCTCAGGGCAACTCGACTCCTCGTCCACTTTTAATTGGCGCCACAATATTTATTTCCGCGGCGCCTACACCTTTTTGCCGATTGCAGAGTTTCGAGGAGAGCGATTCAGCAGCGTACCTGGGTTTACCACGACAAGAGTTACCGGCAATCGACTTCCCTACGCGCCCGAGCACCTTTTCAACGGCAGTATCGGTTATTCAAACGTTTCTGGTTTTGATGCCTTTATAGAAGCTGTCTATGCAGGCTCACAATTTGCGGAAGACCTCAACCTACCAGCCCCGATAACCGCAAACGGTCAAACCGGATTGATTCCCAGCTACATAATCTGGAACGCTACTGCCAACTACAACGTCGAAAAGATCCACACCACCTTTTTTGTGACGTCAAAGAACCTCTTCGACCGGCTTTACATTGCCGACCGAGCCAGAGGAATTATTCCCGGACCTCCTCGTCTGATTCAAGCCGGCATCAAGTTCAATTTTTGATATCCACTCAATAGGAAAAATAAATCATGGCAATCTTTAATTCAGTTTCAAAGGTTCTCTGTCGCTTAGTTTTAACTGCTATTGTGTCGGCTGGTTTTCTGACGACTGCGGTGGCCCAAACCGGTATCTCAGTGTCAGGCCGTGTTCTGGATGAAAATTCAGCAGCAATTCAAGGCGCACAAATCACAGCAGTAAAAAACGGACGAGCGTCTTCCGTCAGCACGAACAAGACTGGCGAGTTCTCATTGACACTCGAACCGGGCGAGTATTCGCTCGCCGTAGTGGCCCAGGGTTTTGCTGAAGTCACCCAGACACTCCGACTTCAAGATACCCCAGTGGAACCGCTTAAGATCATTCTGCCCGTCGGCGGTTACAGCGGAACCGTTACCATAACCGATATGGCGGGATATCAAACACCGGCCCTAAGCAGTGCGACAAAAACGCTTACCGCGCTACGCGATCTTCCACAATCAGTAACGGTCATTTCGCGCGAAGTAATTGAAGAGCAGTCAATGCAAAGCATCGGTGATGTCATGCGTTACGTGCCTGGCATCACAGCCGTTCAGGGAGAAGGCAATCGCGATCAGGTCGTTATCCGGGGCAACAATTCGACCTCGGATTTTTTCGTGGACGGTGTTCGCGACGACGTTCAGTACCTTCGCGATTTGTATAACGTGGATCAGGTTGAAGCTCTAAAAGGTCCAAACGCTATGATTTTCGGTCGCGGTGGAGCGGGCGGTGTGATCAACCGAGTTACTAAACAGGCGAGGTTCCTAACCTCTCGTGAGCTGACATTCCAGGGTGGATCGTATGGCAACAAACGCGTTCTCGGCGACTTTGAACAATCGTTGAACGACACTGTCGCATTCCGTTTCAACGGAATGTACGAGAACTCCGGTAGCTTCCGTAATCAAGTCGATCTCGAACGCTATGGGCTTAACCCAACCATTACGATTGCGGCTGGTAAGGAAACGCAAATCAGAGTTGGCTACGAACGGTTTAGCGATTACCGCACGGCTGATCGCGGCATTCCATCATTCCGAGGCCGCCCCTCAGACGCGGACATTGCCACTTTTTTTGGTGACCCCGAAAAAAGCAACGTAAGTGCTGAGGTGAATATTGTCTCGGGTGTCGTCGAGCATCAGGCAGGTGAGCTCAATATTCGCAACCGAACACTCTTTGGCGACTACGACAAGTACTATCAAAACTTCGTTCCCGGCGCCGTCAATACCGACCAGACTCAGGTTAGTCTTTCGGCTTATAACAACGCCACTCGGCGCCGTAACCTGTTTAATCAAACCGATCTCACCTATTTACTAACGACTGGCGGCATCAAGCACACAATCCTGGCGGGAGCAGAGTTTGGTCATCAGGTTTCGGACAACCTCCGGCAGACTGGCTTCTTTAACAACACATCCACGACGATCTCAGTACCTTTCGCTAATCCCACGATTAGCATTCCAATAACGTTCCGGCAGAACGCCACTGACGCTGACAATCACGTCGTAGCGAACATCGCCGCAACTTATGTTCAAGATCAGATTCAATTGTCGAGACACGTCGAGGTGCTGGCTGGTGTTCGATTTGATCGTTTCGATTTGGATTTCCACAATAACCGCAACGGCGATAACTTTACCCGGCTCGACAATCTGGTTTCGCCTCGCCTCGGGATAGTGTTGAAGCCCGTCATTCCTCTTTCTCTCTACGCGAGCTATAGCGTGTCGTATCTGCCGAGCTCAGGAGACCAATTCTCTTCTCTCACATCAATCACGCAGACCCTGAAACCCGAAAAGTTTAGCAACTACGAGTTCGGCGCCAAGTGGGATGTCAATCGAACTCTCTCTTTGACGGCCGCAGGTTACCGGCTGGATCGCACCAACACGCGTTCGACGGATCCGAACGATCCGACGCGGATCGTTCAGACAGGCAGCCAGCGCACAAACGGTTTTGAGTTGGGCCTTAGTGGAAGCGTCACCCGCAACTGGAAACTCCTGGGCGGATATGCTTACCAGGATGCTTACGTGACCAGCGCAACCACGGCAGCCCCAGCGGGCGCACGAGTCGCGCAGGTGCCGCGCAATACATTCTCATTATGGAACAGCTATCGTTTGCTTAGTAAGTTGCGTCTGGGCGTCGGAGTCATCCACCGCTCGGACATGTATGCCGGCATTGACAATACAGTCGTTCTTCCGGGCTACACTCGGTTCGATGGTTCACTTCATTACGCAATCAACGAAAAACTGAGTTTTCAGGCAAATTTGGAAAACGCTTTCAACCGCAAGTACTTCATCAATGCGCACAGCAACGACAATATTTCGCCCGGATATCCTCGCGCTGCTCGATTCGCATTAGTGTGGAAGTTCTAAATCGGCGTCAGTGACTATGCTATACTCCCGCGTCCAGAAACCAAGCGAACTGTGGGCGGAAGTATTAGCATGAACTCCGAGAGACTTGAACATTTCCGCAAGCTGCTCCTCACCCAATTGCGAGAGCACAGTCAACACATTCGTGACGATCAGGCTGCCGCACTCGAGCTGTCAGATGATGGAGTCAAAGACAGCAGTGATTTCTCTGTAATGGATGTCAACAAAGAGTTGGCCCTAAGTTTGGGCGATCGCGAGTCACAAATGGTTGCGGATATTGACCAAGCTCTGTTGCGTATCCGCGAGGGAAGCTACGGTATCTGTGCTCGGTGCGGCAAATTGATTGACGAAAAGCGGCTTGAGGCTATACCCACTGCTCGATATGACGCTGCATGTCAGGCTCAGATTGAGGCAGCCATGGAAACCGACACGCCCTCACTCTAGTGAATGGTAAATGGTAAATGGTAAATGGAAGTACCGAGTGCTGAGAGCTGAGTTGAGTACTGAGTGTTGAGTACTGAGTGCTGAGTGCTGAGTGCTTGGTACTCAGAACTCAGTACTCAGTACTTGTATTGACTATTTACCATTTACTACGCCTTCGGGTGCGCCTTATCGTAAACCTCTATCAACTTCTCCATTGAGACATGAGTGTAGATCTGAGTCGAGGAAAGACGAGCGTGGCCCAAAAGCTCCTGGATGTCGCGTAGATCGGCGCCGCTGTCCAGCAAATGGGTTGCAAAGGTGTGCCTCAGATCGTGAGGGCTGATGTCATGCATACCGGCGCAGATGCGAATGTATTTCTCCACCATGCGTCCGACTGAGCGCGTAGTGATCCGCGTCCCCTGGTAATTTAGAAACAAAGCATCCGGCTCGCGCTGTGAGATGGGGGCACTGCTGAGAAACCGGTCGCGTACGCTCAAATAATTTTTCAGCGAATCGCTCGCCGGATCGCCGAACGGGACAATCCGTTCCTTACGCCGTTTACCAATCACGCGAACCAGCTTGGTCTTGAAATCGAGGTCGCCAATATTCATTTTTGTCAGTTCTGAAACTCGCACGCCGGTCGCATACATCAGCTCCAGAATTGCTCGATCGCGCTTACCGAGGTCGGTCTCGATATCAGGCGTTTCGATGAACTTGATTGCTTCTTCGATTGAGAGATGCCGCGGCAATCTTTTTTCGAGTCGCGGTGTAGACACCAGCTTCGCGGGATTCACCTCAACAGCGCCTTCGCGAACGAGGAACTGGAAAAACGTGCGCAACGCCGCCAGTTTGCGCGCGATTGAAGACTTTTTCTTGTGCTCTGAATGCAGGCTCGAGAGCCATTCGCGGATCGTAAGGTGATCGATCTGCTGAACGGGTGGAAGATTTCGCTTGCCCGTCTGTGCATGTGCGGGTGACAGATGGTCGAGAAACTGAGTTAGGTCACTTGAGTAGTTGCGAAGGGTGTGTTCGCTGACGTTGCGCTCGTAACGCAGGTGCTCGAGAAACTGGTTCAGCAGTTGCTCCACAGCTTCAATCCATTTCGGCGACGGCAGCTCCCTTGGGCGAGAAGTATGCCTTGCGAGCGCGCACGCGAACATCCTTCCGCACCTTCATGCGCAAGTCGATGATGTGCATGCGCCCATCACGCTGATGTTCGGGTTGGTAGTAGCTCAAAACGTATTGCTGAGCCAAGTCCGTGGCTATTTCCTTGAAAACGACTTCGAGTTCGTGCGTGCTCCTGGGAATGTACGCGCCGCCTCCTGTCTGAATCGCAAACTGTTCCATCCGCCGCTCGGCAGCCAACGCACGCACGTTCGCGCTGTCGTAGAGTCCGGTCTGTACCACGAAAACCTGGCAGTTGTCTGCGAGAATTTTCCGCATCGTAGTCTCGAAATCGGCGCGACTCGTGGTCTCGATACCGTCTGAGACGATTACTATTACTCGTCGCCCGACGTTCGGACGAAGATAGTTTGCAGCATCAATGATGGTGTCAAAAAGTGATGTCGCGCCCGACGGCTTGCCAAAGTTTGCGATGGTGTGTTCCAGCTTTCGAATGTCGCTGGTGAGCGGCTGAGCGAGATAACTATCGGTTTCTATCGAGAAGATGGCAGCTTCGTCTCCGGTTCGCATCACCCTGCGAAAGAAATGCATCGCCGCTTGCTTCTCAAACTCGCGAGCAAAGTCGATGCTTCCGCTGTTGTCAAATAGCATTGCGAGACGCACAGGTGTTGCCGCATGCGTAAGATCGGTCAGCGCTTTTACCTGTCCATCAATCCGTAACTCAAAGTCCTCGAGTTTTAGACCGGTTACCGCGTGACCTTTTATGTCTATGACTGAAGCTGGAATGGGAACCAGATTCGAAGAAACTCGGACTGTATCTCCCGGGTCAACTTCGGCGACTTCTTTCGAAGCCAATTTTGGCTTGGTTGATGTCGAAGATTTTTGGGAACTCTCGCTGGAGTTTGGGCCGACGATGGGAGCCGGACGAGGTTTAGCCGGAGTCTTCTCTTTAAGACGGCCCGATTGAGCCTTTGCTCCATCGGTCAGTGCGGCTAGAGAAACAATGAGCGCGAAGGACAGACCCAGCAGTCGCAGAATTTGATTTGGTCCGCGCCATGACATCAAATCCTGCCTCCTGCTCCTGCCCCTGTCCCTGCCTCCTGCTCCTGCTCCTGACCGGAGGTCAATGGCAAAGCCGTTAATTCGTTTACTTCTTTGAGCCAATCGTCCCACTCTTTCAGAGCTAATTCGACTTGAAATTGATGGCGGTCACGCTTTCTACGAAAGCGGCGGCGATCTTGTTCTTCGAGCGGTTCCAGCAGCGCAAAAGTAATATTAACCGGCTGAAAGTTACGAGCATCCGCGTTGGCTACGTAGCGCGCGAGTGCCCCTGTGGCGCTGCGCGAAGGCGCTTCGACGAGACTTCTCTGATCGATGAGTCGTGCCGCATTGATGCCGGCCAACCAACCCATTGCCACAGATTCGACATACCCCTCAACCCCGGTGATTTGTCCGGCAAAAAAGATTCCGGGCCGGTCTCGCATCTGCATCGTGGCCTGGAGTACGCGCGGCGAGCAAATATAAGTGTTGCGATGAATTTGCCCGAATTGGAGAAACTCCGCGTTTTCCATTCCGGGGATCAGCCGTAAGACTCTCGCCTGTTCGCCGTAACGTAGATGATTCTGAAAGCCCACAAGGCTGTACGCATCAGCCATCAAATTTTCCTGTCGCAGTTGGACTACGGCGTACGGCTCGCGCCCGGTTCGCGGATCGACCAACCCGACGGGCTTCATCGGACCGTAACGCAACGTATCGACGCCGCGCCGCCCTAGCTCTTCGATCGGAAGACACGACTCGAACCAGCGTGTTTCCTCAAACCGCTGGAGGGGCACGCTCTTGGCTTCGATTAGAGCGTTATAGAAACGATCGTACTGCTCGCGATCGAACGGGCAGTTTAGGTAGTCGTCACCACCTTTGCCGTAGCGTGCGGCTTGGAACGCGATTGAGCGATCGATTGAATCCGCAGACACAATTGGTGCGATCGCGTCGTAGAAATAAAGCTGATCGCTGCCGGTCAGCTTCATAATTTCCGTGGTCAGAGCTTCTGAGGAGAGCGGGCCGGTCGCGATGATCACTGGTTCATTGGGGATCTGCGTAACCTCTTCGCGCACCAGTTCGATGTTCGGGTCGCGGGCGATCTTCTCAGTTATGTATTCAGCGAAGAGCTGACGATCCACGGCGAGTGCTGCGCCCGCGGGAACGCGAGTCGCCGTGGCCGCTTCCATGACAAGCGATCCCCCACGGCGCAATTCTTCTTTGAGCAGGTATGAAGCGGTGCCCGGCTCGTCTGACTTGAGCGAATTCGAGCAAACTATTTCCGCGAGTTTGTCCGTGCGGTGCGCTGGCGTCTGCTTCTGCGGCCGCATTTCGTAGAGACGAACGGCGGCGCCTGCTAGAGATGCCTGCCACGCAGCTTCAACGCCGGCCAACCCTCCTCCGATTACAGTTATCTTTTTACTCATTACGGCTTTCGAATCATCAACGGTTTTCGGTGAGCGTCATAGCTACCTATCGCTTCTTGGAACTCTTTTTTGCTGTGCTCTTTCTTGAGGGTGTTAATTTAGCTGAGTCTTTAGAAGCGGCGCTTAGTCTCTTTGGTTTAGATTTTCCCTTCTGCGACGACTCTTTCTTCCGTCGCTTCTCAACCTTCTTATGAGCAGCAGCCATTATTGACTTTACGCGTTCAGCTTGTGTCATCGGCTTAGCATCTTGCGTCGCCTCGTCCGAGTGATGTTCAAACTGCTCGGTCAATTCACCGCTGTGCTTCTGGTACTCAAACTCGTTCACCTGACCTGTGCGGATCTTGTAGGTTTCTTGATTCCGCATTTGATTTCTAGCCATACCTAGTTGTCCTCACCTTCGCTCGAATTGTTTTCCTGTCCCACACGCTTTAGCTTGTCGATTACCGACGACAAACTGAAGGTTGTCAAGATAGTCGGACGCTAACTGTTGCACAGCCCCTCCCCACCCGTGGGGAGGGGTTTGGGGTGGGGTTGCCGCGTGCCGATTTACCTCTCCCTATCCCTCTCTGCTTGCGGAGAGGGGAAAAAGCTTCACGTCAGGGCACTAAGTTTGTCGGAGATTGCGGCTGCTTGACACTTGAAACTGACGATTCGTATAGTGCAATTCTTCGCAACGTCTTCGCGTTTGTTACTCCTAGCAACGCGTTAGCGTTTTTTTGAAAAGCCGGCTTAGCTCAGTTGGTAGAGCGTCTGATTCGTAATTAGAAGGTCGCCGGTTCAATTCCGGCAGCCGGCTCCACACTCCACTCTGAATTTCCAAATCATACAGGATTCCCCATCCTTGAACGATACTCTCTTCGTGTCTTGATTTCGCGTGTTTTCGTGGCTCCATTTCTAACCTCGGTACGGGACCCCGTTGACAGGGGTGGCGGGGCGGTATATATAAGCAGGGCGAAGTGTTAGCTTGGCTGGATCCTTACGAGAGTTTTGCTCCGGAGAGTTTTGCTCCCGTTCGTATCGTAACCCCGGGAGGTCAGCACACCCGACCCCGACTTCCCAGGAAATCAACCGACAACCTTTGTCCTATCACCAGTTATATGTGCGGGATAACTGCCGAAAAGATAAACAAGCTCGTTCGTCCGCATCGCCTGCGGGTATCCTGGGCAGATACCTTAACGAGGCCAACTTAAGCTGAAGATCGCTTACCGGCGCGTGCAGCTGCTGCGCGCATGACCGGCTTAGACAGGAGTTCCCAATGAAAGCCATATCGATAGTCGCCCTTCTTTCCTTCTTAATGCTTCTTTCGTCCAACGTGCTGGCGCAGGAGAAACGTATTACCAAGCCGGCTGCGGTGGCGGGTGAAACCAGTGATAGAGATCTGGATGGCTTGAATGGCCCCGTGCGACGCGTTCGTGTAGAAATCGCGAAAATCATTGTGAAGGATGGCAACTTCACGGAAGGCCCGCGCGTTCTGCGCGAGACCTCGACCTACGATCCGAAAGGCAAAAAGATCGATACGGCGGCACACCCGGTTGAAGGGACTTCGCTTCCGGGGAAAGAGGAGTATAAGTACGACGACAATGGGAACATCGTGGAGATGATCTTGCGCGCAGAAGATGGTTCGATGCTGAGCAAGGAAACCTACACTTATGAATTGGACGAGATCGGCAACTGGAAGAAGATGACGAGCTCGGTTGCGATCTATGAGAATGGAAAGCTGGTCTACGAACCCATCGAGGTTACCTATCGCACGATTTCTTATTACTTCGGACAAGCCGTGGACAAGCTCGTGGCTGCAGGTAAAAAGCCCGAGGCGGCGTCACTGAAAACTAATGACCCAAAGCCGGAGGCGGCGTCAATAAAGGTCAGTGAGCCTAGGCCGCAAGTGAATGAAACGAGGCCGCAGGTCAGTAAGGCGCGGCCGCAGGATGCTGAGACGAGCCCGGCGAAAATCAGTCAGGCAGCTAACACTTCAAATGAGCAAATTAGCGTACCGACCGGAAGTGTTGTTAGTGGACCCACGCATTCGACTACTCAACCCACTCTTAAACCGATCGAATCAACCCCAGACAAGGTTGTAAAAACGAGTGAGACTCTTAAAGCGACTGCATCAAACCCAGAGAACGTCGTAAAAACCAGTGAGACTGCAGCCGCCGGAGACTCCAGCCGGCAACCGACCAAAGCGGCGCATGCACCAGCCGAGAAAATCCTTACAAACACTGAAACCGCAGCGGCGAACACAGTTTCTCAACCAGTCCAACCGCCATCTGCTGAACCAACTGCAGAGAAAACCGAAGACAAAAAGGCGAATGCACCAACGGAGAACGCACTGGCTCGCAATGAGGTGAAAGAACCGGCCTTCACTGAAGTTAAAGAAACGACATCCAATACTAAACCACCTGAGTCGGAGAAGACCGCAGCGGCACCGGCTGAAAAAGCTCCAAGCCGCGTGGTTGAAACTGCCGAGACATCGACTGAGAAGATCACGACACCTGCCCGCACTGCCCCAAGCACCGCAACTACGACGCCTGCAAATCCGGCAGCGGCTGCATACGAACAAGGATTAAACCATCTCGCGGCCAACCGCTTCCCCGAAGCCGTCAAGTCTCTCACCGAAAGCGTCCGCCTGAACCCGAATGACGCCCAAACCTATTTGAAATTGGGAGTAGCATATTCGTCGCAAGGCCAACACAAAGAAGCTGTCGCAGTCCTAAAGATGGCGCTTCAAATCAAGCGCGAGGTAGTTGACGCGCAAGGCTTTTATCACTTAGCCACCGCCTACGCCAATCTCGGGAAACATTCGGATGCGTTGGATGCATTCAAGCAGGCTCTTTACATCATGCGAGCCGATGTTGCGGATACGCAATCAACAGCAAAGACCGCACCACCTTTAGCTCACGTCTATCACGGTCTGGGCGCGATGTATTACAGCCTCCAGCGCCCGAACGATGCGATTAAGGAACTCAAACGGGCCATCGAGCTGAATCCGAAACTCGCCGACGCTTATTACGTGCTGGCACTGTCCTATATCGCAGTCGGCAATCGTAAGTCCGCAGAGACGCAGCGCAACACACTGCGAAATCTTAATGCGAAGCTTGCCAACCAACTCGATAAAACGCTGTCCAGCCACGATTCAGGCGTCCATTGCCGAAGTGTCTTTGGGCCCTGCCAGTAGAACTTGTGCTACTCTCGCCGGTAAATGAACACCACTGCGGTCGATATTGCCGCATACCGGCGCGATGGGTTTCTAGTTCTTCAGAACTTTGTTGAGTCAAGTGAATGCGATCGGCTGCGCCAACGCGCAGCGGAGCTCGTTCACAGTTTCGATCCGCAAGGCATTCGCTCGATCTTTTCGACTCGCGAACAGAATCGCCTGACTGACGAATACTTTCTCGAATCCGGCGAGAAGATTGGGTTTTTCTTCGAAGAGGACGCCTTCCTGCCTGACGGAACTCTCAAGCAATCTAAAGAGAGTTCAATCAACAAAATCGGTCACGCACTTCACGATCTCGATCCCGTATTCAGTCAATTCTCCCGTGCTCCTCAAATCCGGCAGTTGATCGACGAGCTCGGCATCGGACAGCCTCTGCTGCTGCAGTCGATGTACATCTTCAAGCAGCCGAACATTGGCGGCGAAGTAACGTGTCATCAGGACAGCACATTCCTGAACACGCAACCGAACCGGATAGCCGGACTCTGGTTTGCGCTCGAGGACGCCACGTTGGAAAACGGTTGTCTGTGGGCGATCCCCGGCGGCCACCAGCTGGACCTGAAATCAAGATGGTTGCGGGATGCGAACGGTGGCATGCGCTTCGACATCTTCGATCCATCTCCCTGGCCGGAAGAGAAGTTGGTACCGCTCGAAGTTCCCAAAGGCTCGCTAATTGTTCTTGACGGCCTGCTACCGCATAAAAGCCTGGCGAACCGGTCGAACAAGTCGCGGCAGGCCTACACCCTTCACGTGATTAGCGCTTTGAGTGAGTATCCCAGTGACAATTGGCTGCAACGTCCGACTATGCCGTTGCGCGGCTTTGATTGATCTGTTTCAACGGCAAACCCACCGGCTACGCGGGTTACTGACTCCATGACTTCACGCAAACCAAGATTACCCAAGGTACCGTGTGACGGCGCGCGGAAGGCGAGTATGCCGGCAGTCATCAATCCGATGCTCGCGACGCTCGTCGATCGTCCTTTCTCTGATCCTGATTGGATCTTCGAGACCAAGTGGGATGGCGTGCGTGCAGTCTGCTTCATCACAAAAGGCACTGCGCGCTTTGTATCCAGGAACCAAATAGAGATGACCGCGCAGTATCCCGAACTGTTGGAGATTGCAAAACAGGTTAAAGCATCTCAAGCGATTCTTGACGGCGAGGTCGTGGCATTGGACGAACATGGTGTGTCGAGATTTCAATTGCTGCAACGGAGGCTCGGCAGAAAAAATGCCGGTGAGATTCGGAAGCTGGCAGCAACCACCAGGATCGCTTACTACGCGTTCGATTTACTTTATCTCGACGGCTTTGATTTGACGCGTTGTGCGTTGGTCGATCGTAAAGATACCTTGGAGAGAATTCTTAAATCTGCCAGGAACATCCGATATTCCGATCACATTATCGGAGCCGGCGATCAACTTTATGCGGAGATCGTCAAGGTTCCACTGGAAGGAATGATTGCGAAGCGAGCGATAAGTCCATACGTTCAACGTCGCAGCTCCGACTGGCTCAAAATAAAAACCATCCAACAGACAGAAGTCGTCATCGGCGGTTACACAGAGCCGCGGAGATCGCGCGAGTTCTTTGGCGCTCTTGTCGTTGGCCTTTACAAAGATGGCGAGTTGCACTACGTGGGGCACGCGGGCGGAGGCTTTAATCAGAAGAGTCTCGAGCAGATGTACCGGCTGATGCAGCCTTTAAAGACGAATGTTTATCCGTTTGTTGAGAAGCCTAAAACCAACGAGCCTGTTCAGTGGGTAAAGCCGAAGCTGGTGGCGCAAGTGAAGTTTTATGAATGGACGGCTGACGGACGACTGAGGCAGCCGATTTTTCTGGGCCTTCGGGAGGACAAAAAGCCTGCGGACTGCACGTTTGAAGTTAAGCATCACACCGCTCAGGTATTGAATAAAACCGGTCACAACTCGAGGCGGCGCAAGCAGGCGATTTGACATTTGTCATTGGACATTTGTCATTTGTCATTTCGTACCAACGATCCAGTGTGATTCAGCGGGTGTCTTCAGCTAAATCACTGGAAATAAATGACAAATGGCAAATGTCCAATGACAAATGTCAAATCGGTTTTCGCTCTGCAATGGTTCTATTAGGGCTTAGTTGGTGGGGCGGAGGAGGCCGCGAAAGATGCCCTGAACCCTTACCTGGCTGGCAGGAACCTTAATCGACTCCAACTGAGAATTAGCCGGCCGCAACTCAACCTCTGCGCCGCGACGAAACAGACGTTTCAATGTCGCATAAGTTTCATCGACAAGCGCAACTACAATTTCCCCGTCACGTGCTTCGGCTCGATCCTCGATCAACGCGATATCTCCATCGCAGATATGCTCGTCAATCATCGAGTCACCTTGTACGCGCACCGCATAAACTTTCTCAGGTCTAACTCGACCTAACAGAAAGCGAGGCACTGGAATCGTCTCAACATCTGCAACGACTTCAATCGGATGTCCTGCTGCGATGCTGCCCGCGAGACGCACTTCACACAGCGCATCAGATGGTTGCTCTTCGACTTTGATAGCAAGAGCGAAGGAACCATCTTCATGCTTGCGAGTAAGCAGACCTCGCTTTTCGAGCGCGGCAACATGCTTTGCAATCGTAGCGCGCGATTTAACTCCGAAGTGTCGAGCTATCTGCGCGTATGAAGGTTCATGACCGTGTCGCTCGAGGAAGCGAGTGAGATAATCGAGAATCTCTTTCTGTCGCTGAGTTCGGGGGAGCATACGTTCCGACCAATTCCCGATTGACGGTTTAAGGTTAATTAAAGAACGCGCCAGTTTGAAAAAGGCGACGACGCATTCTAGGTCGCGCAAGCAAAAGCGTCAAGCGTTTGTTGTAAGAAAAATCAACGAATCGAATAACGCGCAAGTGTTCGCGGAAAAATGCGAACGCTCGCAGGCATTTGTCCTACTGCCATCTGTTTTCCAGTTAGCACTTCGTTTGCTTTTACACCATACACAGCTTCATTAAGATCATTGTCAGGTGAAATGACTGCGCCTTTGAGTGCCGCACCGATGAACGCACCTTTGCTACGCGAGTAAGAAAGGATTCCTGCATCTAACGTGGGATTCGTTGATGCGGCGGCTTCACGACCGATAGGTCCTGCGACAATGCCTGCTTCACCGCCCAATTCGAATTTATCTTCGAGCAGTCCTTTGACGCCGTCTTCATTCATGATCAGAAAAACATAATCGTTCTTTTGCGCACCAATCTGAGCTCCAAAACTCCCACCACTAAGGTTGAAGAAAGCCGGAGCACTCCAACCGCCTTTGACTCGCTTGCTGATCACACCTTGACCACCACGGCCGCCAAAGATGAATGCCGCTTTGATGACGCCGGGAAAAACGGCAATCGCTTCAGCATTGTCCAGTAATTCCTGGGGAATCGCCTTTTCGCGAACGTTCATGATTTCCGTAAAGGTTTTGGCTGCCGTACTTGAATGTCGCGCTGCGTCCTTCGTTCTCGATGATGATTTCTGTGCCGGCGTTTGTGTTGCGGATATAAGCAATGCCAACAGCAAGCTCAACGCCAAAACTATTCTTTTCATTTACCCACTGGCCTCCGCCCGAAAGAGTTGTGTATCAGATGACGAAATAAACTCTTGAGTTCACCTTGTACATTTCCACGAAACAACACGAACAAAAAGACACGAAATTACACTAAAACGTAACGCTATAACTCATGCCTGGGTCGCGCCCTTTTACCATCACCAGTGAAAGCGTGTGCCGGTCATGAGTGAAATTCAGCAGCGGATGCACATTTACACCGTTGAACGTTGTCAATATTGAGAACCGCTTGTTCAAAAACACTGTCAGCCCTCCAATTGGACGCAAGCGATCGTCGAATGTTCCAAAAGAAGCACCTACATAAGGCGCGATGGGAAGACTCGTTTCCTGGCGCAGGTTTTTGCTGACAGTCACATAGAACGACTGCCCGGAAGGCGTGCCGATGCGATCCGTACTCGTTCCAATCATCAGAGCCGGACGCCGTTTTGTTTCAGTCAACAGGAGAAAGTTTGCGATCGGCGCGACTTCGTCTGCACGCGGGTTGAATTCAATTCCGGCGGTTAGCCGCGGATGAAACCTGTACGTGATGGTGGTACGAACAGCCGCACGCGGAATTTGATTGGTAAGAAGGCGCAGGCCGAAAGTCCATTTGTGCTTGTCATTGAATCCTGCCCCGCTCACGGCGCGGCCCTCGCCGGGTCAATTCGGTCAACTCGGAACTGATGATACGTCGTTCGGAGAGCTCTTTGCGGGAGTTTCTTGTGACTGTTTAGTCTTTGGCGTGGTGATTGTTTGCGCGCCCGTCGCGGCAATCATTTGATCGAGCTCTTTCTTTAGCTCTTTCGCGTTAATAACTCCTGAGATTGCTTTTGCAATTCGGCCTTGGTTATCGATGATCACAGTTCCGGGTAATGCGCCGCCAAGACCGAAGCGCATCATGTCCCTTGCAGTCGCGCCAACCCACACCGGAAAATTGATCTTCGTCTCTTTGATGAACTTCAGAATCTCAGCTCGGGCATCAGCATCATCGGCCGTGGCACCGATGACCTGCACTCCTAACGCCGCGTATTCCGTTTGAATCGCTGCGAGATCGGGCATCTCCATGCGACAAGGAATGCAGTAAGTGGCCCAGAAATTCAGGATGACGATGCGGCCTTTGAGCGCGCTCAACCGCTGTTCGATGCCCGACAAGTCTTTCAGTGCGAGCTCAACTACCTGACCCTGAGCATTGGATGCCTGACGCTCGGCGATGCTGGGAGCGGTTACGGTTAAGGTGTCGACACGAAAGGCCTCGACATCGGCTTTTTTTCGAAGCGATCCGGTGACAGCGACGCGTTTGCCAATGAACTCCAGCCAATTCTTACCAGGCAACTTATATCTGCCGAGCTCCAATTGATACAGAGTAAATTTGTCGCCTTCACGGACTGCCAGCAGGGTCGGGTCACCGTTTTCCACACAGGACTTTGCCTTTATCAGGTCAGCAGCCGTACCAAATTCGACTTTAGTCCTATCTGCTTCGGCCCAACAGTCAGCACAACAAACAATCTGGCCTTCGACCTTAATCGTATCCTGCGCCATTCCAAGCCGGCTCATCGAGCCAAACAGGAGGAGTAAACCCATCGCTACTATAAAGATTTTTTGCACTCCGCGATTCTCCTCAGTGTTGATGTTGATCAGCGGAGTATTTCTCGACGATTCGATCGCGAATCTGCTCAGGAGTGAGTCCCTGGTCTTTCTGCAAGCGGTAGGCCAGCAACGCCTCATCGACGCAAACGACGCAATGAGCCGCGTGATCGTCAACAAAACAGGAGTGCAGACTCTTGTGGCCAAACCCCCGATCGCAATGGCAATAGCAAGGGAGTTGGGCGAGCGTTTCGGGAATCTTTTTCGCGACCGTATAAGCGTCCATCGGCTTGCCAAAGAATTTCTCCGGCGCCAGTGTCGGTGGAAGCGCACGAGCTTCGGAGGCTGTTTGATACGCCGGGATTCTTGCGACTCGCGGCGGGTTCACATGTGGCGACTCGGAGGGAGATGGTTGTGTTTGTGCGGTTGGCGTCGGAGTACTGTTTGATGAAGTACTGTTTTCCGATCTGGCGAAGATCAAGGCTCCAGCGACGAGCGCTAAAACCACGATGGCAATTGCAAGGATTTTAGTGTTCATAACTCTTAAATTAACTCCATTGATTATTAAGACAACTCGACGCGCCTTAACCGCAGGGCGTTTCCGATCACTGAAACCGAACTAAAGCTCATCGCGGCGGCGGCAATCATCGGGTTCAGCAATAGTCCAATGAACGGGTAAAGAATTCCGGCAGCGAGAGGGACGCCCAGCGCATTATAGACAAACGCAAAAAATAGATTCTGCTTTACGTTCGTTATCGTGGCTCGGCTCAACCTGATGGCTCGGACAATGCCGCGCAAATCGCCTTTCACGAGCGTTATGTCTGCACTCTCCATCGCAACGTCAGTTCCCGTCCCCATCGCAATGCCGACGTCAGCTTGAGCGAGAGCCGGAGCATCGTTAATACCGTCCCCTGCCATTGCAAGTCTCAAATCCTTACGTTGGTAGTCTTTGATGATCTCGGCTTTCTGAGTCGGCAGTACTTCCGCGACAACTTCGTCGATGTCCAACTTGCGCGCTACGACTTGTGCAGTCGTCCGGCTATCACCGGTGACCATGACGATTCGAAGGTTCTGCCGGTGAAGTTCGCGAATGGCCTCAGGAGTCGACTCTTTGATCGGATCGGCGACTCCAAGCAGGCCCGCGATTTTCCGATCGACGCCAACGAACATCACCGTTTGCCCATCGCCGCGCAACTCTTCTGCCTTGGATGCAAGTTCACCCGGATTGATTCCAAATTCATCAAGTAAACTTCGATTGCCCAGGCTCACCTCGCGTCCATCAACCCTTCCCGTCACCCCTTTGCCAGTAATTGAGCGGAAAGATTCCGCCTTTGAAAGCTGGACACCTCGGTCGTGAGCGCCGGCTACGATTGCTTCTGCCAAAGGATGCTCACTGCCCCGCTCAAGACTTGCGGATAGCCGCAACAGCTCGGTTTCATCGATACTCTCGACCGCGATGACGGTGACCAACCGGGGCTTTCCTTCAGTAAGCGTGCCCGTTTTATCGACGACAAGCGTATTCACGTCGCGCAGAACTTCAATCGCCTGGGCATTCCTGAACAGCACTCCGGCCTGCGCGCCCTTTCCAGTGGCGACCATGATAGACATTGGAGTTGCGAGCCCGAGCGCACACGGACAAGCAATGATCAATACGGCGACTGAATTGATTAACGCGTAAGCCATCCGAGGCTCTGGGCCGATTAGACTCCACACGATGAACGTAGCGATCGCCATGAGGACTACGGCTGGGACGAAATAGGCCGCAACGCGATCCGCGAGCTTTTGAATCGGAGCGCGGCTGCGCTGAGCCTCCGCCACCATCTGCACAATTTGAGAAAGCAGAGTCTCCGCGCCGACGCGCTCAGCTCTCATGATGATTGTGCCTGACCCATTCACAGTGCCTCCGATTACCTGGTGGTTCACTTGTTTCTCGACGGGTATCGGCTCGCCGGTGACCATTGATTCGTCTATCGAAGTACTTCCTTCTACCACGACGCCATCGACGGGAATCTTTTCGCCCGGACGAACGCGCAAATTGTCTCCCGGTTTGACTTGATCGAGTGGTATGTCTTCTTCCCGTCCATCAGCCGTCACGCGTCGAGCAGTCTTAGGCGCTAGTCCGAGCAATGACTTGATGGCCGCGCTCGTCTGGCTCCTGGCCTTCAGCTCCAGAACTTGTCCTAACAGCACCAGAGCCGTAATGACTGCGGCAGCTTCGAAGTATACTGCGACGCCACCACCCTCGTGACGAAACGAATGAGGGAACACGTCAGGAGCTATCGTCGCGATCAGGCTGTAGATGTACGCCACCGCGACACCCAGCCCGATCAAAGTAAACATGTTCAGGCTACGATTGAGGATCGATTGCCACGCGCGCACAAAGAATGGCCAACCGCCCCACAGCACCACCGGCGAAGCCAGCACGAGCTGAATCCAGTTGAGCGTGACCTGAGAAAACTGGCGTTGAAGAGGCGTGCCTGGAATGAGGTCGCTCATGCCAATTATCAACACCGGCAGAGCGAGGACAGCGCTCACCCAAAACCTCCGCTGCATGCTGATCAGTTCTGAGTTGTCCTCTTCACCGAGATGGCTGACACGAGGCTCGAGTGCCATCCCGCAGATGGGGCAGCTTCCCGGCTTATCGCGAACGATTTCGGGATGCATCGGGCAGGTGTAGGTGACCTTTTCGGCGTAAGTAGTGGGAGCAGATACGGCTGAAGTCGGAGCAGAGACAGCCTTGCTCGGTTGTGATCTGGAGATTCCAACCATCGGCGAATGCGTGGCTGGCGGAGAAGCCTGCAGGAACTCTTCAGGATTCTTACTAAACCGGTGCAGGCAATGAGTGCTGCAAAAGCAATAAGTCTTGCCTTCGTACTCAAACGAACCCGCTGCGTTCTGCGGCTCGACCGTCATCCCGCACACCGGATCTATGACCGCTGCACCGGTATGTTCAGTAACTGGTTTTGCGTGCGTCGTCATCCTCTAACTAGCTAATGCGTGCCATGCCCACCACTGCTCATACTCATTTTGCCAGGACGAAATCGGATAAAAGCGCGGTATGACTTTGGATTGTCACCATAAATGGGATCGAGCGTGGACGGCTTCGAATAAAGCGTGAAATCTCCTCCGATGGCCATTGACAGCTTTTCACTCGTCCACAGATCGCGAGCCCCGCCGAATGTATAAGCTCCGATGCGAAACGATGGATGATGTTCGGTAATTCCTAGTCTCACCAAATCCGCTTCTCGCAGAAGGCTATTCTTGTCTGTGAGCTCGAGCCGCGTATACAGGTAGTTCTTATCGAGAAAGTTAACAGTCGACTCTGCCACATACCCGTTCAAGTTAAAGATGTCATCGCCGTGACTCTCGTGGTTCCGGCCCCAGATAAAGCTACTGGCCCAGTTACCTCGTTCGAAAGGTCGATTGTAACTTAGCGAAGCAGTAGTGCGACGTACATCGCCGGGCTCCAGCGCTTCAGGATTCCTCAAAAAGCCGTGACTGATTTGGAGTGACCAATTTTCGTTTGGCGCGAACGACAATCTTGCGGACCGTGACGTCCAGGGATTTGCTTCGAAGTTGTATCGATTCTCGCCCGGCTCGCGACCATTGAAAATCGACCCCTCGAGTTTGAACCACCGATAGGTGAATCCGGTAGTGAACACGCCGAAGCTGATGTGCGACGAGTCCTGAAGATGATGTGATAACGGAGCTGAAGGGTTCTCAGATGCCGAAGCTCGATGCATGAAAGCCGTTGGACCAAGTGCGGGTTCGCCTGGATAGCCGAAGTAAGTAAACCACGTTGCGCGATCGCCAAGCGGCACGGTGTAGGAAGCTGAAAGTTCCATGAACAGATCGTGCGGATGCTGCCGGTCAATGATCGGTTCGCCTTTATATGTTTCGCCGGTCTGGAACAGAAGCGGCGAGCCGCCCGGAGGAAACGTAAAGGGCTCGAAGCTAAACATGCCGCGCAGCTCGAGCGTGCCGTTTCCTACTCGCCGCAAAGCCGAAGGCATGAACCAATTCTGCGATTCGAGCTTTGTCACTCCACGCGGGCCGCCTTGTGCATTAACGCCGACGATGACGTTGTAGTGAAACATCACCAGCCAATCACCAGCATTTGAATGCAGCATGTTCATCTGCGTCGAAGCCGGTTGCCACGAAGTGCCCGAGCCCATCTTCCCCATCGAAATCAAGTTGTTTTCATTCGATCCGACTCGAATTGCCATGCGGTCGCCGTCCATGACCATGACGGAGCTCGTTTCAGTAGTTTCCGTTGTGGCTGGCGCGTGTTCCGTGTGTGCCGGTGTTGCAGCGGCAGAAGGAGTTGGCGTGGCAGCCGGCGTCGTCGTTGTTCGTTCAGCAGCCGGCGTTGCCGTTGGCTTGGCCGTTGTTGGTTTGGGCGGTGCTGGACGTGGCGTTGCTTTCGGAGCGGGTTTGGAGGGCATAGTGTGGCCCTCGTGCTGTGCCGCAGCCGGAACAACGCACAACAGCACCAGCATCGATACCTGAGTTAGTTTGGACCGCCTTCTTGTTTGCTTCATCAATTCTCCCCGTATGTCGCGAGTGGCTCAACTGAACTGAGTGGTTCGTACGTTGGCTACCGCAAACGGTTCTGTGGAGCGCGGGTGCGTTGCGCGTTACGCCTCAACGACCCGCGCTCCAAAACCCCGTGTTATCCTTGCTTCTGCTTGTTCTTCATGTTGATGTTGCACGAGTCGCCGCTACAGCAGCAGCACCCATCTTTCGACTGATGCTGTTTCGTCGAATCATGCTTCGAATGATTAGACATCGAGCATGAATCGCCCTTGCAGCAACATGACGTCATCGCGCAGCACGACTCGGTCTTCTTCGGCTGGTCGGCAGGTTTGGTTTCCTGCGCGGAGCCGACCGCAGCAAACACAGTCGCCATCGCGAGCATGAGCCCGAAGGCAAAACCTCGAATGTTTTTCATATGTTTCTCCTGATTTAGAAAATCATTGCCTGATATCAGCGAACACACTTGAGTGAACACACTGATAACCAATGTATGGAACACAAAGTGGCAGACAGATTTCTAAATCAGGAAGACGCAACACCGCAGGTAGGTATGGCCACGGTTCGGCAACCGCAGGGAACGGGATAACGGAACAAGCTGCTCAGCAAAACTCTCAGTGACTGGCGTTGAATGTGCAAGGACGGCGGCGGATTTTTTCTCACTACCTTGCGGCTTGTTGACTGCCACAGCCCGGCTCACAGCGAACGGGCAATTCATCGGGCCGGACGAAGATCGTCCCGAGGCCACTGGGTTCTGGTCGGAAACCTTCGGGGCGGTGGCTTGATGAGCTTTGCTTTCTGAGGTTGTGCTTTCGCTACTCTTTGCCGAGCAACAACTGTGAGACTTCGCGGACGAACAAGCGTGTCCGGATGCAACTATTGTTGACGTGCGCTTCGCGTGGTGACTTGCATTGGGTTGTTCAGGTGACGCAGCCGCGACCATGCCTTCGCAGCCGAGCATGCAACCGGCGCCGGCTACCCAAAAACTCAGCACGGGCGCGAGCACGAATCGTACAATTCTGAATGCCGGGAGAACGCTCATTAGCTGACAGTCTACCCCTGTCCATCGTTAAGTGTCGAGCTTAATCGGCAGCTTCGTTGCATTTCTGTGTCGGTTATCAATCGATTTCGTTTGCGAGTGGATAGCCGAAAAGATCTTTGGCTAGACTGGTTCACATAGTAGTTGAATGAACCCAACTGTTTGCAGGTTTAATATGGAAATTGATAAAGCAAAAATTAAAACTCAGGACGAGATTGATGAACCGGCGCCCATCGATCAGGTGGAAGAGCGCGTCGAAGCTGAGATGAAATTAGCTGAGGGCAAAGCGAAAGAACACGTGGCACACGGACTAGGAGACGAAAACCTTGAGCGTGAGGCTCAACGTCTCAAGGAAGAAGCCGAGCGTGAATTAAAAGAAGCCGGTGAGAACTAAAGATCAGCCCTTTAGCGCTTCCTCGATTGCCTGCCTCAGCTGCGGTGGCGTCGATTGGTAATTGTAGCCAATGAAGCGCTTCAAAATTCGGCCGTCGCGCGAGATCACAAAACTCTGAGGGATCGCATCACGCCCCTGCATGAGCGCGATTGAGACTGCGGGCGGCGACCAACCCACGCGGTAATCCATCTCATACTGCTGAATAAACCGGCGTACGCCCTCGGCTGATGCATCAGGATTTTCAGTCGATAGACCGACAACCTCCAGTCCCTGGTCTCGATACTCCTTGTAAACGCGTACCAACTCAGGAATCTCCATACGGCAAGGCCCGCACCAGGTGGCCCAAAGGTTCAGAATCACAACCTTTCCTGAATAATCAGAAAGTTTGATTGGCGCACCAGTCACTGCTCTCATCTCGGCATCGCGGACCGACGGCGGCAGCATATTCGGCGACGTAGCCTTGGCTGGTTCCTTCGCGCCTCCAATGCTGTCGTTCGAATTACAACTGGAGGCGCCGATCAGCGTCGCTACGCACAAAACCAACGCTGTCAGAGCCAGCCTGGCCGGAGTAAAGAAACTGGTGTTAGCGTGAGGTGTGGATTTTGACTTCGATGCCATTATTTTCTTCCTAATCAGTTCGTCCGAATCTAAAGGATTCAAGGATAACAGGCATCTCTCCTTTTTGCCCCACGTCTTCGACACTGGCAAGTTCCGGCGCCAATGATGTAGCCAGCATAAACAAAGTTGCTCCGGCCGTTTGGCCCTGTACACCTGGTGGGAGAAAAACCACGCGACCCCACAGTTCAATGTCGCCTTTTTCAGTTCCCTTTGATAGGCTCACAAACCGAAATTCATAAGCGTCGCGTGAATTGATCTTCGTGGGACCTTCAGAGACTTTCCGATATTCGGGAAGACTATTCGCGAGACCCGCGCTTACCCTCTCCACCAAACGCGGAAATGTTTCTTTATCAGCTTCGAAAGTACCTTCACTGGTGTACCAGCCAACGGCAAAATTTTCCTGCGTAAAATCAGGAGGTAATCGTCGCTCTACTTTGACAAAGTTGCTCGCGCCCGGCCGCCCCGCGGTCGAATCGGGCTGCCACGTTTTCGGATAATAAAAAGAGAAAGGTACGTAGTGCTCGGCTAAGCTGCCATTAAGGTTTTCGTTTGAGTTTTCAAATTTCACGAGATCGGCGGAAGGCTCGAAGGGAGCTTCCGTTTCCTCTGCCGGTGCCGGAGTCGGTGTTTCTTCTGGCGCTGTATTCGGATTCGTTTCAACCGCCGGCGGATTTTCGACTACTGCAGGCGGGCGATCCTGTACTTGCGCGAGACGCGGCTGGACCACGAAAAAGAAAACGGCGACTAACCCGACAATTCCCAACAAGAAAACTGCAGCGAGCGCGCCGATAATCAAGGGCAGTTTTGATTTTTTCTGGGGCTGCGGAGGGTTTGTCGTCGCGCCAAGCGGCGGCGGCGGGGCCGGTTGCAAAACGGCGCCCTGCAGGTTCGACGCAGTCTGAACGCCAGTTGGACCAGTAGTCCGCCCAAACACTGCAGTCGATGCTTCCGGCTGAATGGCGACAGTCTCACCCATGTCGGGCAACTCTCGACTGGTCGCCCGGTCGGGCGGAATGTAAGTAGCCCGCTCGGGCGGAGTTTGAGTAGCCCTCTCCGGCGGAGTTTGTGATGCCTGTCGAAGCTCGGCCGACGTAGCTCGAACTGTAGCATTTGGATCAAAAGTTGGCTCGGTGATCAGCAGACCGCCATCGACGGTACAAAACCTCTGTGCTTCATCCGGAAAAGTGCGATTGCACTTTGGGCAACGCTTCATGAAAAATCCTCTCTGCCTTTATTCAACTACTGGATCAACGAGACCGTGCCTTTGAAAGTTTTTGTTCTAATTCCTTGTTACCGGGATCGAGTTCTAACGCTCGTTGGTAAGCCCTCGCGGCGTTTGCCTTGTCACTACTCTTGAGATAACCATCGCCAACGCCTTGAAAGCCGTAGGCTCCCCCGAGCTGCTTCCGATCACCGGCCGGAGCCAGAGTCGCAGCACGTTCGTACACCTTCTCTGCTTCTGCATAGCGTTCAAGCGCCAGATACGTGCGTCCGAGAAGATTAAACGCCTCGAACGATTGCGAACTGACCTCCGTGGCATTCTTGAGATACGGCTCGGCATCCTGATACCTCTTTAGCACCAAGAGCATTCGGCCCATCAGCATCAGCGACCTTGGATTGCGAGCGTCAAGCTCCAAAGCCCGCGTCAATACCGGTCCTGAAAGATCCCACTGCTGCTCACCTTGCAGCGACTCTGCAATCAGATTGAGAGTTGGTGCATCTTTAGCCAGCGTGATGGCTTGATCATAAAGCGGCGCAGCCTCAGCGGGGCGGCCTATCCTCTTCAAAACGCGACCGAGGTGAACATACGCAACGGCAAATTGGGGATCAAGCTCGACTGCTCGGCGATAAGCATGTTCCGTTTCGTTGTTGAAGGTGCCACGTGCCTGCAATGCGACGCCCAAACGATCCCACGCGACGGCGTGTTTCGGATCAACCTGCACGGCGCGACGCGCAAAAGCTTCCGCATCAGCAAATCGTTTTGCGTTCCCGGCGCCTGTTCGAGGCTGAACGAGGACCACGCTCAAAGCGACTAGTGCATCTACATCATTAGGACTCCAAAGCACAGCATTGCGATAGGCTGCCTCGGCATCCTCCCATCGTTGTTGGTCTGTGTAGATATTGCCGAGACCGTACGCAGCCCGAGCATCATTAGGTTTAATCTTCAGTACACCTTGATATGCGTTCTCTGCCTCTGAGAATTTCCGCGCGTCTCGAGATTGGTTTCCCTTATCTAACAAATCCTCAACTCTCTCAGCCGATGCGGGAGTAGGTCTCACACGTGGCGTAGACCGTGCGGTTGGTTTAGCTGTTGAGCTCGGAGGCCTTGCGCCACCCTTCCTGGTTTCCGGATTCTTCGGACGGAAAATTCCCGCGCCTCCGCCAACGTCGCCGCCGACATCCTGAGCAAAAGTGCTGGGGCAAATCAGACCTAAGCAAAGCACCGCAAAGATAAAGACCGGACGTACTACCGTATAACTCATTATCTTCTCCTGAACTAAAATCCTGAGGAACGTTAACGTACCATCCGTGACTACGGGCCTTCGCGCACCAGCCTGAAGCCATAGTTCGGACGCTTAAAACCTGGTTCGTACCAATCGCGGTAAGTGGCCGATACCGGGATTTGTCGATCATTCGGATCGCTCGAATATGAACCGCCGCGAGCAACGACCCATTCGCGGGTCGCCTCGTTGATTTCGCCAGCGCGATTTCCCTGATAAAGCGAAGCCTTCGAAGACGTCCATTCCCAAACATTTCCAATCAGATCAACAACCCCCCAGCGGTTGGCCCCCTCCGGAACGGATCCGACTGGCTTAGTGTCGGCTGATTTCATCACCGCCTTGTTGTCGTCCCAATTATCACCCCAGGGATACCGCTTGTATTGGCCACCACTCCGGGCCGCGTACTCCCACTCTTCTTCCGTTGGTAAACGGTAAACTACGCCATCCCTTTTTGAGCGCCACTCTGCAAACGCTTCTGCATCGCGCGGCGACACGTTCACTACCGGCCACTTCTCCTGGAGCGGTAGAGGCTTACCTCTGAGCCAGTGACTGGGCGCTGGGTAATTCATGTCTCCGACGAATTCCGCATACTGCTCGTTTGTGACTTCCGTCCGATCCATGGAAAACGTCTGAACCGTAGCCGTGTGTTGAGGACGCTCTTGCAGTGGACCGTCGTTGCGTCCCATTTCAAATGTGCCTCCAGGAATCACGACAAGATCAGCCTTGAAGTTATTGGCCGGAGGCTGTGGTATTTCGGTTGGCTGAGTGGGACCCGCGACTGTAGTTCCGGATGTGAGGAAGTAGTAACCTCCGATACCTCCGCCAATCAAAAAGAGAAGAACCACTGCCGCAGCGACAAATAAGAGTGGCTTTGCCTTTCGTTTTACGTCGAACGTGGTCACGAACTCTTGATGCTGCGTAACTCTGCCGTCCACCGGCTTGCCGTCGCCGATCTTCGGCACGGTCTGACGCACGTACGTTGCTTCCGGATCGGTTTCCATAATTTCCTGCGGCGGCGGTGGAGCGGTTGTGGTTACCGGCGCAGGACGTTTCGATAAAGGAGGTGTCGTTGGAGGCGTCGTTATAGGAGGTTGTGGCGTAATCTTCGGTTCAACTACGGGCTCCGCATAAGTACTTTGTGCTCGTGGTAGCTGAGTCGTGGTGGTCGCAACTACAGGTGAAACGAAAGTTCTGTTGGGATCGAGAGTTCCCGTGTCTTTGCGAACGGAGACCGTCGCTCCGGTGCCGTCAACTGCTGCTCTTAACTCTTTCAGAAATTCGGCAACCGAAGGGATACGCGCCGATACATCCTTTTCAAGCGCGTATCGCACCACGGCCTCGATCTGAGGCGAGACCTCAACGCCCATGGATTGGAAACTCGGCGGCGGCACGGTCAAGTGCTTTTTCATGATGGAAGGAATCGAAGAACCTTTGAAGGGCACATCGCCTGCCAACATCTGGTAGAGAATGACGCCAAGACTGTAAATGTCGGCTCGGCCGTCGGGTTCTTCATCAGACCACTGCTCCGGCGCCATATAAAAAGGTGAACCCATCAGCCCGCTGGTTTTCGCTTGAACAAAGGAACCAAGCAGCTCACCGGATTTTATTTTCGCGAGACCAAAGTCCAGGATCTTCAGTCCTTCCGCTGGCGGAACGTCGTTCTGAACCATGATGTTCAGCGGTTTCAGATCTCGATGGACAATGTTCTGCCGGTGTGCGGCCGACACTCCGGCGCCGATCGCACAGATCAATTCGAAGGCTCTCGCGGGAGGCATTGCTCCTTCCTCGGTCAAAATGTCGTGCAGCGATCGACCGTCGACGAACTCCATGACGAGGAATGGCATAGTTCCTCGAACGACTCCAAAGTCGGTTACGGCGATAATGTTTTGGTGGCGAATCGCGGCGGCAGCCAGTGCTTCCTGGCGGAAGCGCGTGACCAGCATTGGGTCGTTACCGACGAGGTCCGGAATGATTACTTTGATTGCGTGCGAGGTCTTGAGAAAGATGTGACGGCCTTTAAACACCACTCCCATGCCGCCCTGACCCAATCGCTTTTCCAATTGGTATCGAGCGTCTAGGATCGGCTCTCCGAGAAGAGATGGCGTTGTGGGGTCGCCGTCCTGCGGACAATGGTTAATTTCATCCGCAAAACAGCGCCTACAGGCTGGACATTCCTTCATTGAACATCTCGACAGGCGTCCCTTGACGCGGGACTATAGGCACAAAATGCTCGTGAGATTCTAGCGAACTGTAACAGTGGTCGCAACCTGGCTTTTTAGCGCACCACGACATTGACGAGGCGGCGCGGCACAACAATCACGTTCTGCACATCCCGTCCGTCCGTAAACCCACGCACTCTCTCATCCGCCAATGCAGCTTCCCGCAAATCATTTTCCGTCACGTCAGGTGAAACCAGGATTCTGGACCGCACTTTTCCATTCACCTGGATCGGAATCTCGAGCTCTTCTTTCCTTGCCAGTTCCGGGTCAACTTGTGGCCACTTTGGACCCTCATCAGGTCTCGCAACCAACCCTCCGGTGTGCCCCAGCCCTTCCCACATCTCCTCAGCGATGTGCGGCGAGAAAGGCGCCAGCATCACGGTCAGCGACTCGAGCGCTTCGCGGACCGCGAATACATCCGCAACCGGCGCGGTAGCCGGGTCCGCATTGAAATCACTCAACTCATTAAAAAGCTCCATCAAAGCAGCAACGCTCGTATTCAGGTGCAGGTGTTCGAAGTCGTTCGTCACCCGCGCGATCGTCTGATGAGTCTTGCGCCGCAGTGCACGCGCGCCCGCGCTGAATTCATCAATCGCCGGTGCCTGCCCGTTTTCTGTTTGAGCAGCCTGCCCGTTGTCCTTTTGCGAGTCATGCGCGTTCTGCCACTCAGTCAGACGCTCGCGCCAACGCCAAACCATTGTGTAGACCTTCCGCAGAAATCGAATGGCGCCTTCAATGCCCGTGTCGCTCCAGCGCAATTCGTTTTCCACCGGCGCTGCAAACAAAATGAAGAGTCGCGTAGCATCGGCGCCAAACGCTGAAATCATTACGTCAGGATCGACTCCGTTGCCCAGGCTCTTGGACATTGCCTTCCATTCGCCTGTGCGTTCCCAGATATTTGTCACCATGCCCTGCGTGAGCAATCTCTTAACCGGCTCGTCAAACGATACGAGACCGAGATCGCGCATGAACTTTGTCCAAAACCGCATGTAGATCAGGTGCATCACTGCATGAGAGTCACCGCCAATGTATTGATCGACTGGAGTCCACTTCGCAGCAATGTCGTGTGAAAACGGCGCGTCGCCGTTGCGTGGATCGGTGTAGCGGAAGAAGTACCACGACGAGTCGACAAACGTGTCCATCGTGTCGGTTTCGCGTCGCGCCGGGCCTTTGCAACTTGGACACACGGTGTTAATGAACTCTGCAACTCCTGCCAGCGGTGATTGCCCAGTGCCAGTGAACTCCGCTGACTCCGGCAGCACCACCGGAAGATCTTCATAAGGTACGGGGACTGTGTCGCACCTGCTGCAGTAAATGATCGGCACGGGCGCTCCCCAAAAACGCTGGCGCGAGACGCCCCAATCGCGCAAGCGGTATGTCACCGCACCGCCGCCAAAGGTTTTCTCCTCGGCGTACTGCGCCATCTCGCGAATTGCCACCTCGGACAGCTTACCGCCCCACTGGCCGCTGTTGATCAGAACACCGTAATCGGTGAAGGCCTGGTGCATGTCCGTCGATTGATCCGGGCCGGAAATTGGCTCTATCGCCGGCTGTGCGTGCGACACAGGCGCAATGACCTGCCGAATCGGCAGCGAATACTTTTGAGCAAACTCAAAGTCGCGCTCGTCATGCGCCGGGACGCTCATCACCGCTCCCGCGCCATAGTCCATCAGCACATAGTTTGCGACCCACACCGGAATGCTCTCGCCGCTGAACGGATTGATTGCCAAAACGCCGGTGTTGATGCCCTCTTTAACTTCTTCCTCAGGGTCAGTAGGCGACCGCCGAGCTCGGGCGGAGATCACATTCTCTGTGAACCTTAATACGTCACTCTTCAGAGCAGAGCCCTCGAGCAGCTTGTCGACGAGCGGATGCTCGGCAGCCAGCACGATCGCTGTAGCGCCGTAAATAGTGTCGATCCGAGTCGTAAAGACTCGAATTTTTTCGTCGCTGTCCTTTATCGCGAAGTCGATGTACGCGCCTTCGCTGCGTCCCACCCAGTCGCGCTGTCGCTTCAAAACCTTTTCCGGCCAGCTCGCTTCAATTTGCTTTATGTGCTCTACGAGCTCTTCTGCATACTTGGTGATGCGCAGAAACCACTGCTCGAGATTCCGCTGCTCAACCGCGGTTCCACACCGCCAGCACACGCCGCCTGAAGATTGTTCGTTGGACAGGACAGTGTTTTCTTTCGGACACCAGTTGACTGGCGACAGTCTCTTGTAAGCCAAGCCCCGTTCATACATTTTCAGAAAGAACCACTGATCCCACTTGTAGTAATCGGGTCTGTGGGCAGCGATTTCTCGCGACCAGTCATAGCTAATGCCCAGCCGCTTGAATTGGCCACGCATCACCTCGATGTTTTCGTCGGTCCACGAGCGTGGGTTCACCCCATGCTTGATCGCAGCCTGCTCGGCAGGCTGACCAAAGCTGTCCCAGCCGATAGGATGAAGCACATTGAAGCCCTGGAGTCGCTTGTACCAAGCCAGCGCGTCACCTATCGAATAGTTGCGAACGTGACCCATGTGAAGATAGCCCGAAGGGTATGGCAACATTTCAAGGCAATAGAACTTAGGCCGCGGGTCGTCGATCGCGGCGGCGAACGCATTTTTTTCATTCCACCGCTGCTGCCATTTCTTCTCTATTGCTGCCGGAAAGTATTTTTCTTCCATCGTCCTGATTCCCGTCCTTAATCTAACACTCCTGACAACTTACAGGAACGTGCGCGTGCACAGTCTGAAAACTCGCTACGCCGTTCGTTTGATTGTGCTGTATTTGGAGTTCGCCGCTCCGCTCGTTTGACAGCGCTAGCACGCGCCACGAGTAAGCGGCACAGTTAGGAGGAGCTTGGTAAGATTTCTAAACATAAAGATTACCAACGAGCGGCTATTCTAGCGGAAGATAAATGGGATGTCTAATTTTGAGGTGTCCTAATTTGAAATAATCTCGGTGATCTCCGTGTCTCCGTGGTGGATCTATTTAGTAATTAGCATCACCACGGAGACACAGAGAGCACGGAGATGAAATCAAGTTGAACTTAAGCCACTACCTCTAATTTTGAGGGCGTAAAGCCGTGTATTAGCGCCGTTCGACGCTTTCGGGCTCTTCTTCCGACTCTTCTTGCGACTCTTCTGCGACGGTAAGCGATGAGGGTTCCTCATCTTCGAAGGGGCCGTCAAAATCCTCTGGCAAATCAACATCAATATCCATGTGAGCTTCTTTGGGCCACAGTATGGAAGCGATCACGGAACCACCCAGAACGGCGGCGACGAAAATGAGCGACGCCCAGATAGGAATGTGGACCGCAAAAGAGATAATCATTTTCACGCCAATGAACGTCAGCACAGTAGCCAATCCCATGCGCAGGTAGTGAAAGCGCTCCACGACACCAGCCAACAGAAAGTACATGGAACGCAATCCGAGAATGGCAAACACGTTTGACGTGTAAACGATGAACGTATCAGTGGTGATGGCAAAGATGGCCGGTATCGAGTCCACCGCAAACACCAAATCGGTAAATTCCACCACGATTAACACCAGAAGTAACAAAGTCCCAGTCAGCTGGCCGTTGATGCGAGTGAAAAACTTCTGCTCTTCATAGTGCCGCGTAATGCGTAGAAAGCGCGTGACGAGTTTCACGAAGGGATTTTCTTCCGGCTCGATGTCAACCTCGTCGTCTTTGAACATTTTGATCCCGGTGTAAATCAGGAATGCACCGAAGATGTAGATGATCCAGTGGAAACGATTAATCAAGGCCGCGCCGATGAATATCATCGTCAGTCGCATGATCAGCGCACCCAGCACGCCCCAGAACAAGACGCGGTGCTGGTACTTCGCCGGTACCTTGAAATAGGAAAAAATCAGGAGGAAGACGAACAGGTTATCTACCGAAAGTGAAAGCTCGATGAGATACCCGGTGAGAAACTCAAGGCCGCGCGTAGTCCCCTGATACCAGAAGACGAGACCGGCGAAGCCCATTGCCAAACTGACCCAGACCGCGCTCCAGATAACTGCTTCGCGATACTTTATGGTGTGGGCCTTGCGATTCAGGAGCCCGAGGTCTAGGCTCAACATCAGCACGATAAAAACACCAAAACCGATCCACAACCACGATGTTGAGCTGGCTATCAGGTCCATTGAGTTAAATAAAATAACATTCCGCGACATCGGGTGTCAGGTGGCGGTGCCGCACTATGTCGGTTGCAGTACGGTATCCCGCTCCTTTACAATCCGCGACTTGTCGGAAAGGAACACCAATGCTCAAACAACTTGGCCGCCTTGAACGCACACGAAATATCATCATTGTTTTATTCGTACTGCTGCTGGTACTCAGCTTGATTATTTTTTTCGGCCCCGGCCGGTCAGCTCGTTCTATAGACCCTAGCATTGATAGCAGCGTAGTCGCCAAAGTCGGGCGTGACGAGATCACAGTTGCCGATCTTGTGCGCCGCAGAGAGAGTTATTCGCAAATGTTGGGAGGCGCGGGAAGTTTGGCTCAGCTCGGTGGAAACAAACGTTTTCTCGACGAGTTGATTCGCGACCGGGTGGTTGCTCAGGAGGCAGAGCGTCTGGAGTTGGCCGCTAGCGACGATGAAGTGGCAGAGAGGATTCGCAAAGATTTTAGAGATCCTTCCGGCCAGTTCATCGGAGAGCAGAAGTACAAGGAGCGCATAGCGACTATATACCCGCGCGTGGAAGACTTCGAACGTGAACTGCGCGACGGCATTTCCCGGGATAAGCTGCGGGCGTTCGTCATCTCGAGCGTGAATGTGTCTGATGAAGAAGTGGAGGAGACATACAAGCGGGACAAGACAACTGTAAGTCTATCCTATGTGCTTTTGTCAGCCGACAAGCTCGCGGCGAAGATTCAGCTCTCGGACGACGAGTTACGCAGTTACTACGACCAGCATAAAACTGACTACCGTCTGCTCGAGCCGCAGAAGAAGGTTCGCTACATTTACATTAATCAGGAAAAGGCCGGCTCGAAACTCGCCGTCCCCGACGAAGAGCTGCGTAAGGAGTTTGATGAACTCGACCCACCCAACAAAATGGCAGGCGTCAAAGTTCAGCAAATACTTTTGAAAGTTGCCCGCCAGGATCTCGACTCTCAAGTTGAGCAAAAAGCTAAAGATCTGATCACTAAAGTTCGCGGAGCAGACGGCAAAGCAAGCGAACAGGCGTTTGCGGAGCTCGCGCGCGGCAACTCAGAGGATCCAGCAACGGCAAGGAACGGCGGTTTTCTTGGGCGGTTGATCAAGAAGAATCCCAACAAGCCGGACGCGCTTTATGAACGCGCCGTCGATATGCAGCCGGGCGACGTGTCCGACATTCCGATTAGATACGGCGGTCACTGGTACATTTTGCGACGCGGTGACACCGTCTTGCAGACTTTCGAGCAAGCAAAACCAACACTAATTGTCTCGGCACGAAATCGTCGTTCGTATGCGGCAGCTGCAAAGCTCGCGCAACGAGCTGAGGCTCGGCTGAAGGAAACGAAGGATCCAAAAAAAGTCGCTGAGGAACTGGCTCGAGAGGCCAATATGAGCCCCGCAGAGATGGTTAAGGAGACTCCTTATATCAAACCTGGCGACGACGTGCCGGACATCGGCAACAATCAACAGTTCGAGTCGGCCATCGCGCCTCTGAACAACCAAGATGACGTTGGCGTTTTCACTGGCGTGAAGGGCGGATTCGCGATTCCTATTTTCGTGGATAAGAAAGATCCGCGGATTCCTGACTTTGAAGAAGTGAAGGATAAGATTGCCGGAACCATCAAACAGCAGCGCGCCAAAGAACAACTGGAACAGAAGGCTCGGGAAATAGCTTCATCCGTCAAATCGGTTGATGACTTGAAGGCTGCTGGCGAGAAGGAAGGGTTCGAGGTCGGAACCGAAGACGATTGGACGCTCGGCGGCACGCTTGGCAAGGCTGGAGTGAGCCCGGCGCTGGATGAAGCTGTCTATGCTTTAAAAGCTGGTGATATAACCCGAACTCCGGTGAAAGTTGGCGAGGACTGGATCATTCTGGGTGCACGAGGCCGAATTGATGCCGACATGGCCGCGTTTGCTTCGCAGCGAGATCAACTTACGCGTTCGCTCATCTCACAACGGCAAAGTCAGGTGTGGAGCGACTACGTCGCCGCAGTTCAAGCTGAGATGAAACGACAGGGTCGCATCAAAATTTACAAAAACGTGCTCGACACGATCGCGGAGGAAGAACCGTCAGCTGCTCCACCACGTTTCCCGAACCTGCCGTTTCCGACACAATAACCAAGCAAACAGATTCTCAACGTCCGCCGACGAGCGGCGCGAGATCGGCTTGGGCCACTGCAGTGCGCATCTGAATCTCGTTACCCTGGCGAGTGATTTTCAGATTGCCCAATGCACTGCGGGCCAATGCTCCTTTTGTTGACGACATTTGATTTACAAAGATCGCACCGAACTGTCTCAAGCTTTCGACGGTATCGTTCAGGTTGCGAGCTGAATCGGCGTTGACAGTTCGCGCGGCCAGCAACATATCCAGGTTCTTCTCGTCCAGGCCCACCGATCCATAAATCTGTCGCACCGCCGCAAGATCAGTTGCGATTGCATCGTTTCCGATTTTCAAACTCTCGATCACGGCAGGTGTAATATTTCCGCCAAAGGATACTATTGAATTCGGATCTTCGGTGATCAAGGACATCAACTCTGCGTTAGCGCGCTGGGCTCCTCTTCGTTGGCCGAGTGTCGTGCGCACGCGCTCCAGATCTCCTAACGCAAGTGTATGCGCGTCCAACTGCGCTACCGCCAGTTCTCTAATCTTTAGATCTGTTATACCGAAAACCCTCAAGTGTTCGTTCATCGTAAAAACGTGAATGGTCTTGCCCTGGTGTTTATCTTGCCGGTATGTGCCGGCGGCTGCTGCTTTGCCGGCCTCAGCGATCGCTTCGGGACTGAAAGTTCCACGCGCGATACCGACCGTTCCGACCTTGGTGACGCCCGGCGCCGGATGGGTGTAGCGCAAACCTAAAGCCAACTCGTCAAAGGAACGCGGATCGAGACCAGTTCGTGTCTTGAACTGTTCGATTCTGGTATTGACTTCAGCGAGTTTGGCGCTGTTGCCTGAGAAGAATTTCGGGAGGGCTTCGTCGAACACTCGCCGAACTTTGACTGTGGCAATCGCGTCCGATGCCGGCAGAGCGGCGAGGAGGCTGTTTTGCGGCCGGTTTGAAGCAGGGGTCGTTTGTGCATCAGTGATGCTTAAGAATCCTGCAAAAGATAAAAGAGCTACTAGCGCAATAAAACGAGCTGTCTGTCTCACGATAAAAAACCTTTCCTTCTGATCTTGTCCGTGCTGAGAGTCTCGAGTCTGGAGTCTGAAGTCGGGAGTCGGGAGTCAACTTGTTACTCATGACTCCTGACTCAAGACTCGAGACTCTCATAGCATTTCTGGGGCAGGCTTCGTTCCGATGCCCGGATGCGGGCAGGTGGTTGGCTCATACATTCTCAACCAGCAGCGCGAGTCCCATGCCGCCGCTCACGCAAAGAGTTGCAAGGCCTCGCTTTGCATTCCGTTTGTCCATCTCGTGTAACAGCGTTGTCATAATCCGAACTCCAGTACAGCCAATCGGGTGGCCAAGGGCAATTGCGCCACCGTTCGGATTCAGACGCTCAGGATCGAAGCCCAGGTCTCGGTCGCACGCGATTACCTGCGCGGCAAAAGCTTCATTAAGTTCGACGAGATCGATGTCCTCCAGATTTAGATTTTGGCGCGCCAGTAACGCGCGGGCTGCCGGTACAGGACCGATGCCCATGATTTCTGGCGCCACTCCAACGATTTCGTAGTCGACGATTCGCGCCTGAGGTTTCGCGCCTGACTCTTTCAAAGCTTGTTCGCTCATCGCCACTAACGCCGCTGCCCCATCAGTTATCCCGGAGGAATTACCGGCCGTCACCGTTCCTTCTTTCGAAAACACTGGTGACAGCTTGCAGAGATCGTCGAGAGTTGTGTTTGGGCGGCAGTGTTCGTCACGCGCAAAGAGTTGAGTCTCGCCTTTGCGGTTCTTCACTTCCAACGGCGCGATTTCGTTGTTGAAGCGTCCCGACTCAATTGCCGCCTGAGCTCTCGATTGCGAGCGCAAAGCATATTGATCCTGTTCGTCACGCGAAATCCGATAGTCGCGCGCAAGGTTCTCTGCCGTCTCGCCCATCACGAGACGCGAAAGAGGATCGAAAAAACCATCGCGATACATTCCGTCTACCAACTCCGTGTTGCCCATGCGCAGGCCCCATCGTGCGCCTTCAGCAAAGTATGGCACGCGCGACATGCTTTCCGTGCCGCCCACCAATACGGTGTCAGCACGCCCGAGCATGATCTCCTGCGCCGCCAGAATGATTGCTTTCAATCCTGATCCGCATGCCTGATTGACGGTAAACGCTGGAGTAGTTTCCGGCACACCGGCACGATACGTAATCTGCCGCGCAACGTTTGGTCCACCGCCCGCCTGACGGGCACAACCCCAGATGGATTGTTGAATTTTGTCGGGAGTTAAACCGGTGCGTTGAAGAGTTTCTTTTGCGACTGCTGTACCCAGATCGGCTGCGGTCCAAGACGCTAATGCGCCGCCGAATCGTCCGATTGGCGTCCTCACCGATCCGGCAAGATAAATGGCTTTCATTGGTTGACTGGAAATGGTAGCACAGGGTAGAAGTAGCGTCGAAAACTCAACAAAAGAGTCTGGAGTCTCGAGTCTGGAGTCGAGAGTCTGCGGTCACGAGACTGACTTCTGACTTCTGACTCCTGACTCCAGACTCACGACTTTAAGTTCATGTTTCAGCGCCTCACAAATCCTGAGCAACTCGAAGCGGAAAGACAGCGAATCGCCAAACTCTTTGATACGCACGCTGAATGGTTCTGCACGTTAAGCGACGGAAATACGCACGCGCTGCGTAATCGCGAACTCGATATTCACTTGGATCGGGGACGTCTGGTGTTTTCCTGTTGGACCGAAAGAGGCACGCAGTCATGGAGAATAAAGGCATCAAACTGGACCTTAGAGAAGCTCCAACTTCAAAGGGTGGCGCCGATCAGGGTCAAACAAATCGATTATTGAATTGGTGCCACGCGCGGCTGCGACTGCTATCGCAGCCACCATTCGAGCCGCCCGCCTCGATCGTTGTGATCAACTCGCTGAACTCGCCTGCACTTTGCAGCCTGGAGTTCGGACCGAGCGCGTATCCCTCAGTCCCGGAATACGACGCGGACAGCCCGGACGTTACGCGCGCATCATTCTGCGTCTGAGGCAGCACCGAATCGCGGTGACTGGCCTGGTCGCGTCTAAAATAACCAGCGAGACCGATCCATTTCTGTCAGCAGCGCTCCTCTGGTTCACACGCATTAGCGAGCGTGCCGCTTCGCCCCTGATCCAGCAGCTTTGGCTACTGGCTGAAAAGGAAATGGCGAAGCCGCTTGCCTATCGCGTCGCTCTGTTGCGGAAAGGCTTGCGGGAGGCAATTAAGATTTATGAAATCGACGAAGCATGGTCGCACTTAACAGAGCTGACCTGTCCGCTTCTCGCCGACCTTTGGACAAAACGACTCAAGCAATTTCCACCCGTTCCTGAACCTACGAGCTGCACACTCATCAACGCAATCAAAGCTGAAGTTCCGGACGCCATTGACGTGGTCCATGCTCGCCAGGGTCAGACACTGCGATACTTCGGTCTTCCGTTTGCCCGAGTCCGTCAGGTAATGGACACGATGCACTTATGGTTTGGTCTGGAGGCTTCTAGCAGAGTCTTGCTGGATGACAAGACGAAAGATCAATGGGACACATTGTTGAATGACTTGCGCCAACATCGATCGGCAACCGCTCCAGATCACCGCCACGCACTCTATCGTACTGCGGGCGAAGCGTGGCTCGAATCGCTGCTGCGACGCGACATCTCAAAGCTCGATCCCGGACTAATCGTGGCTCCGCTGCACGCTCAGTTTCGAACCAGTAGAGGAGGGCGAAAAGGCGTGCGGCCCATCGACTTGCTGGCGCTGAGGCTCGACGGGCGGCTCGTCGTTATCGAACTAAAAGTTTTTGAGGATCGAGAACATGTGCTTCAGGGGGCAGACTACTGGCAGCGCGTTGAAGCGCACCGGCGTCGCGGACACATTTCTCAGGCAAAGCTCTTCGGCGACAGACAGATTAGGGACGAATCGCCGCTGGTTTATCTTGTCGCGCCGACACTGAGAGTTCATCCGGCATTTCAGATATTGGCGAGATCAATAACGCCAGAGATCGAAATCTATCGTTTTGATATCAATGAGGACTGGCGCAGCTGCGTTCGCGTGATGCGCCGGATGAGAGTTAATTAGTGCTTGACGATCAGGTTATCAACGTCATCGTTGGCGGGTGCCGTAGGAACCTCAGTCGTACTCATACTGATCATCGCCTGCTCGGCAGAAAGAATTCCGGAGACACGCATTCTGAACTCGTCCATGTTGCTGGCGTTATGCAGAGCTTCGTCAAGCGAAATTAGACCCGCCTGAAACAATCGAAACAGCGACTGATCGAAAGTTTGCATGCCGTACTGCGAAGTACCCGCCGCAATCGCCTCGCGAACAAGATAGGTCTTCTCTTCGTTGACGATGTAGTCGCGAATCAACCCGGTGGAAACCATTACTTCGACGGCGGGTACGCGGCCTGGCCCCTTCGCCGCGCGCACGAGTCTCATCGAGATTACGGCCTTGAGAATTCCCGCTAATTGAATGCGAATAGATTTTTGCTGGTGGGAAGGAAATGAAGAAACGATTCGGGTGATTGTTTCGGTTGCATCGAGCGTGTGCAGAGTGGAAAGCACCAAGTGACCGGTCTCGGCTGCCGTCAATGCAGTTTCAATCGTTTCCATGTCGCGCATCTCGCCAACGAGTATCACATCGGGATCCTGGCGCAGCGCCCCTCGCAGGGCTTCGGCAAATGAACGCGTATCGACATCAACTTCGCGTTGAGTAACGAATGACAGCTTATCGCGATGCAAAAACTCGATAGGGTCTTCAATCGTTACGATGTGGCCACTGCGGATCGCATTGATCCGATCGATCATTGCCGCCAAGGTCGTCGACTTTCCCGAACCGGTAGAGCCGGTTACCAGAATCATTCCTCGCCGCTCTTCCGCAATCTTTTCAATGACGGGCGGCAGTCCCAGTTCGGCTGTGTTCTTCGTTACGTCGGGAATGACTCGCAGCACGAGGCTGACGGTTCCTCTTTGCTGAAAGATGTTCGCGCGAAACCGGCCGACTCCCGCGAGCCCGTATCCGATGTCAACTTCCGAGGCTTCTTTAAACCGTTGTTTTTGGCGGCTCGACATCATCGAGAAGGCCATATCGAGGGTGTCTTCCGGCTTCATGCGAGGAACATCAGCCAATGGCCGAAGTTCACCGGCAGTGCGAATCATCGGAAAGCCGCCTACCTTAAGGTGCAGGTCGGATGCTCCATGAGTGACAGCAACTTTTAAGAGGTCGTCGATTTTGACTGACATGCGCGGACTCTTTAATGCCTTTCGAAGCTAAGGAAGACTTTGCTGGGGCTTGAGAAGTTTGGGGCTAGACCCGAGATGGGTTATTGCGGACATAACCGTCGAGATGACACTCGAGGGCTACGCTTTGAGGATAATAGCCCGCCGCCGTTCTCAACGTCAATATTTTGTTATCTGCAGATTACGACTCGGTGGCGGCCGTCTGATATCGAATAGCCGATTCGCTTTCTCCGATCGAGGACGTGGTTACCTCTCGTCCTTTATGACCGTTGTTTTCAGCTTTTGCGGGCTGTGACGCGTTCACGTACGTCAGCCACTCACCCGGCGCCTTGCGCTCGCCTTTCGTAATCTCAAAGAAGGCATTTTGAATCCGAGTTGTAATTTCTCCGCGACCGCCATTGCCTACCGTAATGCGATCAACTGAACGAATCGGCGTAATCTCAGCCGCGGTGCCCGAGAAGAACACCTCTTCCGCGATGTACAGCGCCGCTCTTTGAATTGTCCGTTCCTTAATCGTAATTCCCAACTCATGACAGATTTGGATCACACTGTCGCGGGTGATGCCCGCAAGAATCGAGGACGAAAGCGGCGGTGTAAGGACGGTGCCATTCGTAACAACGAAAATGTTCTCTCCCGAGCCTTCGGAAACGTAGCCTCGATCGTCGAGCGCAATCCCTTCCGCAAAACCGTTAAGCAGAGCCTCCATCTTGATCAGCTGGGAGTTCATGTAATTCGCGCCGCTCTTGGCCATTGCCGGCATCGAATTTGGCGTTAGGCGATTCCAGGTCGACACGCAAACATCGACTCCCTTTTCAATCGCTTCATCGCCCAGGTACTTTCCCCAATCCCAGGCGCCGATATAACAAGCGAGCGGGTTCGGAAACGGATTTACTCCAAAGGCCGGGTGTTCTTCATCGAGACTCCGAAAGAGAATTGGGCGAATGTAGCACTGCTCCAAACCACTGCGTCTAACAATCTCAACTGAGGCATCGCACAGCTGATCGAGCGTCCAATTGTGGTCCATCCGGTAGATCTTGGCGGAGTTTAGAAACCGCTGCATGTGTTCCCGTAAGCGGAAGACAGCCGGGCCGCGTTTCGTGGCATAACAACGAATTCCTTCAAAAATGCTGGAGCCGTAGTGCAGAACGTGTGACATCACATGAACGCGAGCGTCTTTCCAATCGATGAACTCGCCGTCGTGCCACACGACATCACAAATACGCGGAGTTGCTATGTCTTTCGCCTTGCCGTCTTTGGAAAACATTCGTTCTTACTCCCTTCAGGAAGATCTGTTCCCGCTGGATCTACATAACGCCTACAAGGTTAATAATGACATGGCACAATACAGTAAATTTGTTCCGGTATGCAAGGCATGCTGTTTCCGATTTGTAATGGATGCTTGCCTCGGTTGGTTCGGCAACGTACCATCGGTTTGCTCTATCAAGTCGTTAAGATTATTAATCGTGTGTTGTTTCCGATTCAGGGTCGAAGTAGTGCATTCTGCGCCGTGGCGGCGCTAATTCTCATTCAGCTTCTTTTTGCTAACTGTCGAATGAACCAACCAACAGATTCCCCAACTGCAACCCGTCATGAGTCTGACGGTAACAAGAGTGCATCGTCTATCCATCAACGCGCCATTATCATCGACATGCATACAGACACGACTCAGCGTCTGGTGGACGAACAGCTCGATATTGCGACGCGATTATCGGATGGCCACTTTGACACCGTAAGAGCGAAAGAAGGTGGCCTCGACGCTCAGTTCTTTTCGATTTGGGTGGAACCGCAACTCTTTGGCGGTGGTGGGGCAGGCGCAATTAAGCGGGCCGACGATCAGATTGCCGCCGTCCGCCGGCTCGTGGATCAGCATCCCGAAAGTTGGGGTCTGGCCACATCTGCTGATGATGTCCGGCGTATCGCTTCACAAGGGAAAATGGCGGCTCTGATGGGGCTGGAAGGAGGCTACGCCATCGACGAGCGGCTGGAGAACGTCGAACGGTACTACAACATGGGCGTGCGTTACATGTCGCCTGCCTGGAGCGTGAGTACAACCTGGGCGGGGTCTTCCGGCGATCAAGTCGGACAAACGCGGGGACTAAATGAATTCGGGAAAAACGTGGTTCGTGAGATGAACCGGCTGGGCATGATGGTCGATGTTTCCCACGTTTCCGATAAAACATTCTGGGACATCATCAACACTTCGACGAAACCTATCATCGCCACGCACTCCGGGTGTCGAGCCATCGCGAACGTTCCGCGGAATCTTGACGACGAGATGATTCGCGCTATTGCGAAAGGTGGCGGCGTGATTTGCGTGTTGTACTACCCCGCATTCATCGAACCAGGTTGGGAAGAGAAAAAACAAGCGGTCGATGCGGAGATAGCTTCACTCGTGCTGAGTGCTTCCGAAGCCGAACCGGGAGATGTCGCACACAAAAAGATGGCCCGCGACCGAGTGCGGCGTGATGAGTACGCGAAGCGATTGCCCCCCGTCGGCATTGCTCGACTCGTGGATCATATCGACTACATCGTGAAGTTGGTCGGAGTGGACCATGTCGGAATAGGTTCTGACTTTGATGGCGTGCAAGCGACACTTAGCGATCTGGCTACAGTTGCGGACTTGGAAAACCTCACAATTGAGCTTGTCAGGCGCGGTTATTCTCAAGTTGACATTGAAAAGATCCTCGGCGGAAATGTTCTGCGATTAATGGAAGTGGTACAGAAGTGAACCGGAATGGAGTCAAGCCTTCGACACAAATCAAACGGTCGCGAGAGCTTCCTCGCATTGGGTTTCATGCGCCGATCAAAGGCGGGTTGCAAAATGCGCTACTGACATCAAAGGATCTTGATTGCCAAGCCGTTCAGATCTTTTCGCGTAATCCTCGAGGCTGGAAAGCAAAACCCTTAAGCGATGAAGAGGTAGAGCTGTTCAAGAAAGTTCGTCGAAAAACAAAAATCACACCGATCGTTATCCATGCAAACTACCTGATTAATCTCGCCGCCGCAGACAGCGAGATGCTCTATAAGTCACGCGAATCTTTTCGAGAGGAGTTGGAACGCGCAATCCTTCTCGGTGTAGAGTACCTGGTTCTGCATCCGGGAAGCTCTCGAGGTGCTTGCGAAGCGGATGGCATCAACCTCTGCGCGGAGAGTCTCAAGTTTGCATCAGACGGATTGGATTTTGGCTCGGTTCGCATTCTGCTTGAGAACACAGCGGGTCAAGGCGACTGCATTGGGCATCGGTTTGAACACCTCCGCCAGATTATGGCAGCGTGTCCGGACATTCCGCTGGGAGTCTGCTTTGATACGGCCCACGCTTTCACAGCCGGCTACGACATCCGCGAAGAATCCGGTCTCGAGAGGACAATTCGCGAGCTTGACAGCGAGGTTGGGGCGAAAGCGGTGCGGGCAATTCACTTTAATGACTCAAGGGTCGAATTTCATTCGCGAGTCGACCGTCACTGGCACATTGGGCAGGGTTTTATCGGAAATGAGGCGTTGCGGCGGGTGGCTCGGCACCCAAAATTGGCTCATTCGGCGTTTATATTGGAGACTCCGTATGACACGCCGCGGGACAACCGGCCCAACATCGAGGCACTAAGAAGGTTCGTCACCGACCCCAGCGACGAAATTAAACCTTCTTGAACATTCCTCTCACGGTGTGTTAAATTTTTCCCGGCTGCTGTAGCTGTTGAACTGCCCCGGCCGATATTTCACCCGCCCGTTGCCCCTCAGCCCAAAGCTGACCTCGGAACATGATAACCAAGACCAGTCGCTACGTTTTTGATTGGTGGGTAGTCCAGAAGAGATCGCTCTACCTGCTCGTAACGTTCCTAATCCTCTGCTTGCTTTTCGCCGGCAGTGCACTCTACGTCTGGAAATTCGGAAACCCACTCAAGAACGTCGGCACCGGAATCAAAACTCCAGCCGGCGCCCGGTTCATTTCATTTGAAGGGGACGTTCGCGTGATCCGCGCTGCAACTCGGGAGACGATCACCGCCAGCAGCGACACCGAACTCTACCCCGGCGACGCAGTTCAAACACAAGCCAGCGGACGAGCACGAATCGGCATGGCAGATGGATCCACTCTCGTGGTTCGTCCGAACAGCATCATCACGGTGCGCGACAACGCCAGTGTCGATGACGGCAAGAAGACCAACGTCCACGTAGTTGTCGATAGCGGTCAGATGTACGTCAAGACCGAGCAACAACCTGATGGCGCAAATAACGTCGTCGAGACGCCTAAGACGAAGAGCCAACTCGGCGAGCAGACAGCAGCAAGCTTCGGAGTTAATCCGGAAGGCACTGAAGAGATACGCGTTAATACAGGCGCTGTCGAGACTACTAACCGCTCGGGAGAAAAAACAGTACTCAGTGGCGGGCAGTATGTCGCGGTGAACCCGTCCGGCACGATCTCCAAACCTCAAAGGCTGCTCGATGTGCCGTTCCCCTCTCAACCGTCAGATCTCGAGAAGATCATTGTCGGAGCAAACGGCTCGGCGAGTGTTTGGCTGAGATGGCTGCGGCCGCAATCGGGATCACCCTCTTATTATCGCGTTGAGGTCGCGACCTCACCATTCTTTGTCGCGAACGGCAAAGTGATCGAACGTGATCAATTGATCGCGACCGAGTTTAGCGCCAGCGATCTTCGCCCGGGTGTTTACTTCTGGCGAGTGAGAGCAACAGCGTCAACCGGCCAGACAAGTGATTGGAGCGAGCCGAAGAAATTTGTCGTAGCTCCTCGTGGAACCGGCTCGCAGGTTGTGGCTTCGAACCTTACAGTCGAGTTACTCGGAGGAAACATCTATCTGGTGCGAGGCGAGGCCGAACCGGGTACGACGATTCGAGTCGGCGGCCGAGAAGCGCTCGTTCAGTCCAACAAAACCTTCCAGGTTCAGATCACAGCCCCTGCGGCGGCGCGCGAGCTGACTCTCGAGGCGCTGGATCCTCAAGGCAACAGCAGTAGCTACAAATTGCGGCTTGCAAGACAAGGCAGAGGTTGACCGAAAACAGAATCTCAGAATGTCAAAATACGTAGTTCTTCTAACTGATGCACACGAAGCTCCAGCGTACGATCTGATCGAAGCGCTGCGTGCTGCCGGTGTAAAAACACTTATAGAAGGACTGCGCGAAGTCGAGGCCGAGCTCGCAGCGTTGGCGAAAAGCCACGAGCCCGACCCGACGTCTGTAAACCAAGGCCCGCCACCGCTCGCTGTCTTATATGAAGTTGTGCCCGGCGCCGACATGGTAGAGCTCCAAACAGCTACGGAACACGCCAAGGCATTTTGGCCAGGAACACCACTGGTTGCCTGTCGCCGTCATGGAAACGGCTACCACCATCTGAATCTACGCAGTCTTGACGGAGCAACACTCAAACGAGTCGGGTTTCGGGCGATTGCCGACAAATCTGCACAACTGCCGGCGCTGCTGCGACAAATAGAAGGGCACGGAGGAACGGGCGAGCTAAAGTTGCCGGAGCTCATACAAAGATCGACGGAACCGAGTTCACTTACGCTTCCGCAAAACCTCAAAGCGAAGAGTCTCCGTGCAGCTTTCGATCTGGTGTCCTCGCTCCATTTCATCGGAGATCAAGTTGGCGCTGCGCGTACGGCGCTTGCAGGTTTGGTGCGACTCGTGCACGCCGACACTTGGACCATCTATCTCATTTCCGAGCCAAAAGGATTAGAACCTTCTCGCCTGGAACCAATCGCCACACGAAAAGGCGACCAACAGGATACCGAACATGAAGAAGGCGAATGGCCCAAGATTCTATTAAGTGAGCCCAACGTCCCAGTCGGTGCAGAGTCTAGAGCAGCGCAGCGTGTCGCTGAGGGAATGGGCACGATAAAGAGAAAAGAGCGCGGCAATCATGTCGTGGCTGTTCCCCTGATTTGTGGCGAGCGAATCCTCGGAGTCCTTGAAGGTATAAGAGAAGGCAGCGGTGCACGGTCGTTTAGGAAATCGGAAATCGCACTGCTCGATGCTTTGTCGTTGCCATTAGCGTCAGCTTTGGCAAACGCGGTTCGTATTGCCGAGGCAGAACGGCTTTCCCAAACAGACGACCTCACGAAGCTTCACAATGCTCGCTACTTGCGACAATTCCTCTTGAATGAGATCCGCCGGGCTCGCCGCTATGGTTCAAGTGTGGCAGCCTTGTTCCTCGACCTCGACGATTTCAAGCGGGTCAATGATGCTTACGGGCACCTCGTCGGCTCGCACGTCCTGATGGAGATGGCGGCGGTGATTCTCAGCTCCGTCCGCGATACCGACGCGTTAGCGCGTTATGGTGGAGACGAGTTTGTCATCGTCCTGCCCGACACAGGCATCGAACTCGCCCAAGCAGTCGCCGAACGCATTCGGGAAAAGATTTGCAGCCATGAATTCACGGGTGGCCGTCGCTTGAAACTGTCCCTGACTGCTAGTTTCGGCGTCGCTACGTTTCCTCATCACGCCTCATCGCCCCAGCAACTCATCGCGTGCGCCGACACCGCGATGTATGAAGCGAAGGCGGCCAACAAGAACTGCGTCCGCGTTTCTAGTGGATCGTCTCAATCTGTAGGGGCGGCTCTCAAATAATTCCTGATAGCGCAAACGTTGTAATAAGGTGTATCTTAAGAGGTTCGGACTGGCTGGTCTCCGAGCCAGTTTTAATCTTGAATGGTTAATAGGTGCGGGTTATTGCCATTTGCAGTCTGCCGTCGAGTGTCAGTTTCTGCCAACTGCGACCACCCTCCCCGACTGAAGTTGTCCATTCTCTACACGGGAAGTGATCAAACTTAATGGCCTTCAAATCTATCTTTAGTCTGTTCTCCAGTGACCTCGCGATCGATCTCGGAACTGCGAATACCCTCGTGTACGCCAAAGGCCGCGGCATCGTCGTCTCCGAACCTTCAATCGTAGCAATCAACAAAGTAACCAATCAGGTGGAAGCAGTTGGCCGTGACGCCAAAGACATGCTTGGCCGCACTCCGGGAAACATTGTCGCAATCCGACCAATGAAAGACGGAGTGATCGCCAACTTTGAAGTGACTGAGAAGATGTTGCAGCACTTCATCCGCAAAGCGCACAACGGCAAGACCTGGGTTAGCCCGCGAGTAGTCATCGGCATCCCTTCCGAAATCACTCAGGTTGAGCGCCGAGCCGTAGAAGATTCGGCGTACCGCGCGAAAGCTTCGGAAGTCTACCTCGTGGAAGAAGCAATGGCGGCTGCCATCGGCGCCGGACTTCCGATAACAGAACCGCATGGCAACATGGTGGTGGACATCGGCGGCGGCACTACTGACATCGCCGTGATCAGTTTGAGCGGTATCGTCTATTCGCGAGCGGTGCGAGTCGCCGGCAACGAGATGGAC
>DATEDU010000117.1:0-17951 GCA_035281525.1 Pyrinomonadaceae bacterium
GGCGTACAGTCTTTTACAATTAAAAAAATTTACTGAGGCATTCGTCGCGGCCGAGTGGGTGTTGAAAAACAAGCCTGACGAGGAAGTTGCGCATTACGTTATAGGAGTCATTTACCTTCGTAAAGATTCTTATTCTTCGGCGGCTCAGCACGCTGACGCTGCACTTAAAACGAAGCCTGATTTCCCACACGCTCTCTTACTGAAGAGTCAGGCGCTGTATGGTCTCTATCTGGACGAGATTGCGTCACCATCAAGCACGCGGAAACCGGGGCAACTCATTCAGCAGGCTGCTTCCGCGCTCGAACAATACATACGATCTCAGCCGAATGACAAAGATATTGCTGTTTGGAAAGACCAATTGGAAACGATGCGCTCGTCTACTCCACTCGACCCGAATGAGGAAATCTTCAAGGGAAGCGACGTGACAACGAAAGCAATCGTCAAGAGCAAGCCTGAACCAGAGTATACGGAACGCGCTAGGGGTAATGGTGTGACTGGGACAGTCGTCTTGCGCGCGGTTTTTGCTGCTGATGGAACTGTCAGACACATTCGTGCCATGCAGGGCCTGCCAGATGGATTGACGCAGGTCAGCATTGCGGCGGCTCGGAAGATAAAGTTTGTTCCCGCAACTAAAAACGGCAAGCCAGTCTCGATGTATATCCAGTTGGAATACAACTTCAATCTCTATTAGCAAGTCATGCGATGCCTTTGTCTTATCCTGTTGCTTGTTACGCTCGTTGCGAGTGTGCAGGCGCAGCAACCGGCAGCAGCGAAGGACACCGCTCGAGCACTCGAACTTTATCGGAGTGGTGAAGTCGAGCAGGCCATCAACAGACTTACCGAAATAACCAAAAGACGGCCTGATGATCTTGAGGCTTGGGAAGCATTGGCTACCGTGCTTGAAAAAGAGGGCAGGTTCGGCTTCGCGCGTCCGGCTTTAGAGAGACTTGTAGTCCTACGCCCTAACGCGGGCGATATGCATGCACGGCTAGCGTATGTCCTAATTCTCGGCAACGAACGTGAACGAGCAATCGCTGAAGGCGAACGAGCACTGGCTCTGGGCCATCAAAGTGCGGAAGCGCACTACGCCATTGCTGAAGGGCACTTCAGGTCCGGAGAATACGCAAAATCCTTAACAGCCGCCGACCAGGCATTATCTATAAACGCTGATTTCACACCCGCTTTAATCACTAAAAGCATGGCTCACTCGAACATGCAGCAGTATCAGGACGCAGCCGCTAGTCTGGAGAGAGTTGTAGCAATTGCTCCCAACGATATCGATGCGGACACGTGGCGCGGCCAAATCGAAGAATTAAAGCTACGAGCTGCCCAAGCGCAGTTGTTACCGTCGCAGGCGGATCCGCCAATTTTTACCGGCAAAGAGGTGACGCAAAAAGCGCGAGTGAGGGAGAAGCCTGAACCTACTTATACCGAACAGGCACGATTAGCAGGCGTTACTGGGACGGTTGTTCTGAAAGCAATCTTTTCTGCTGAAGGTGAGGTCAAACACATCATTGTCGTTAGGGCATTGGGCTACGGACTGACAACGAAAGCTGTTAATGCGGCTCGCTCGATCAAGTTCATTCCCGCAGCTAGAGATGATCAACCAGTCTCGATGTTCATCCAGATGGAATACAATTTTAACTTGTACTGACTGTGTTAGAGTCCCGCCGTTAATCCACGTTCTTAATGACCACAACTACATCAACTAACCCTGCGGTTCAGGCGATCGTAAACGGCACGGCTCCGCATCCTGCCCGGCTGGCAGCGGCTAGCGGGCTTCTACCACTACCTCAATCCGACTTGTTGGAGGTGCTGGTGGCACTCCGCCAGAGTCAGGATCCTGAGATTGCTCAAGCTGCCACCTCTACCCTCGAGTCACAGGAGCGCGCCGATCTGCTCGCTGCGGCAAAGGACGCCGATACTGCTGCTTCGGTGCTTGAATATTTTGCTTCTGCATCGTTGACTCGGGAGGTTCACGAGGCAGTAGTTCAAAATACGAACACGTCTGACGAAGCACTCGCGCTACTAGCTCGATCTACTACTGACAGTTCTATGGTCGAGCTCATTGCGCTCAATCAGCAAAGGCTGGTGCGAGCGCCTGCAATCATCGACGCAATTCTCGAGAATCCCGCGCGCTCGGCCGAAGCCGAACGGCGAGCGCGGGAAACGCGGCGGGAGTTTTTTGAGAAAGAACGGGGCGCTCGTCAGATTGCAGAGGAACTAAGAGCTCGCGGAAAGACTGCAGCTGCCGAATTTTTTGAAACTGCTGAGCTCACCACGGCCCACGGCGAATTAAGTCTTGACGATGCCTGGCTGATCGCCGAGCACATTGAAGTCTCAGATGCAGATCTGGACGATTCATGGTTACCCGCGGAACGCTACGAGGAACTACTGACCGAGAATGCAGCTGAACACGTGGCAGCAGTTCAGCGCGTGATTGAAGGTGAGATGCTTGAAACAGGAATGGTCGCGCCTGAGCGCATTTCTCTGATCCGCCGCATCATGTTCATGAATGTAAAGGATCGAGTAAAGCTTGCCACGAAGGGCGACCGCGAAGCGCGTAGCATTCTAATCCGAGATCCAAACAAGATTGTCGCCAGCGCCGTCATTCATAATCCTCGCATCACCGATCAGGAGGCCGAAAACATTGCGGCCATGCGCACTGTAGCCGATGAGGTGTTGCGACTGATGGCGTTGAATCGGAATTGGGCTCGATCGTATCCGATCATTCATAATTTGGTTCGCAATCCACGGACTCCCATCCCGACTTGTATCAATATCCTTCCCCGTATTCGGACTAAAGACCTGCTGCATTTAGCTCAGAATCGTAACGTATCAGAGGCTGTCCGCCGCCAAGCACACCGCCTTTCCCAAGCACGTTCGGGAGAATAACTATAGAACCAGGAGCGTAGCGACTGGGTATTCATAATGGACCCGGTCGCTACACTCCCGGTTCTGTACCGGTTTGTATTGAAACGTGGATTAGGTGCGGGCCTTAACTCACTTAAGCAATCTGGTCAGCCAGTGCATCACGTTCAAGACTAGTTGGCGGTCGTCTGTACCGGGATAGTTGAGCCCGAAGTTCTGATTCTGAGCAGTCAGCATCGCTGCTTCGCCGAAAACTACTACACGGCCTTTTCCAAACGGTAGAGCCAGTGCTTGCGCGCGGCCTGCTGCTGAAACAATTTTGGCTAGTGGATTGCCGGGTTCATCTACATCGTAAGCCTGGTCGGAAAGCTTTAGTAATGCCGTGCTGTCCTTTGGGCCACTCAGCGACTGGCCGGTAAACGAAAGCACTGAGTTGACGCGCTCATCCGCGTTGCGACCACGTGTAATTGGGTGTTCGCCCAGATTCTTTTGCGCGAGTGAAAATCGAATCCAACCGGGATTGAAGCCTACGCGTTCGTAATTAATCGGATCAGCAGTGAAGCCTTTGCTCATATTTACGCCGAAGCGCAAACCCAGAATCTCCGCAGCAGCTCCAGCCGGAGCATGATCGGCTATCAACAATAACGCGCCGCCTTCTCTCACCCAATCGCGCACGGCATCGCACTCTTCGTCAGTAAACGCTGGCCGGCTCCGGTCGGCGCTCTCCGCTTGAGCGGCGCCGGCATTGGCAATCACCAACACATCAAAGCCTTGCAATGATTGGCGGGTGAACTTTTCTTTGTTGGGCGTGACGCGGTAGCCGTCGTTAGTGATCAGATCAGCAAAGGGTTTGTAACGGCCGCTGGCAGTATGAAAGTTGAAGTGAGCTTCATCGAACAGGACTTTTGGGTGAGCTGCTGTGTAAGCGGGATTTTTTACGCTCGTGTCAAAGGTCAGATCCGCCTGCTGCTGCGCGGCTACGGACCCGACCGCTAGTAAGAGCGCAACAAATGTAGAGATTCTTTTCAAATTGGGGAGCCTGCGATAGCAGGCGAAAACTTGCTGAGCGAAAGGTCACCAGTCTTCCTGGGCGATGTACTTGAGGACGCCTTTGATCGAGGCAACCGTGTAGCTGCCGTCCGCCTTCCTCACCGGAATGTGACGATACCGGCCAATCGACATCTTGTTCAGCGCTGTCGCGACCGAGTCCTGCTCGTACAGCGTTTCCGGATTGGGACTCATTAGCGCTCGCACAGCCGTCGAGGGTGAACACGCGTTGTCCCCGGTCATCTTCGAAAGCACATCATGCTCGGTGAAAATGCCTTCGAGACAACCGTTATCGACCACCAGCGCATAGCCGGAGTTTCGCTGCTTCATCAGCCGTACTACGTCGAGGGCCGGCGTTTCCGGCGTGACTGCGACGGGCGTTTCTGGATCGAGCCGCACAAGTTTGTCTTCCATTACCGAGCGAGCCAATCCTTCGGCTGCGTCGGCACGCGGCACGTCTAGATCGCGAAACGGCGCGAGACAGTTCTCGCACCGATCGCTGCCATCAATGTTTTCAGCACCACAGGCAGGGCAGTTCATCGCGTATTTCCAATCGCGAATTGACAATTTTAAGAACTATTTGCGAACCGTACTAATCAACAACCCACGTGTCGCCGCTGTTTATCAATTTTTCCAGACTTCCCGCGCCACCCTTTGCAACTGCCGAATCTATCTGCTCGGACATCAAGTCCTCATAGGTCGAGCGTTCGACCGCACGAAACACACCTACGGGCTGCGGAAAATCGGGCTGTTCCATCCGAGCCAGCATGAATGCAACGGACGGATCAGGCAGCGATATGTCGTGAACGAGCAGATCGCTCTCGGTTATTCCATTCTCACCGATCGTGACTACTTCCGGATGAGCTCCGTTCATACGAATGCCTTTGTTCCGCTCCTTACCGAAGATCATTGGCTTACCATGTTCGAGATAGAGCACGCGATCAGACCTCACACTTCGTTCGGCAAAGTGATCGAAGGCATGATCGTTGAAGATGTTGCAATTCTGATAGACCTCGATGAACGAGATGCCCTTATGTCGCGCGGCCGCTTCGACCATTGCGCCAAGGTGCTTAACGTCGATGTCGATCGAGCGCGCCACAAACGTAGCCTCACTCGCAATCGCCAGCGACAGCGGATTGACCGGATAATCGATCGTACCTAACGGCGTTGACTTCGTCTTCTTGCCAAACTCCGACGTCGGACTGTACTGCCCTTTTGTCAGACCGTATATCCGGTTGTTGAAAAGAATGTAATTGATGTCGAGGTTGCGGCGAATGGCATGGATAAAGTGGTTGCCGCCGATCGACAGAGCGTCGCCGTCACCTGTGATGACCCAGACACTCAGATCGGGATTGCCACACTTGATCCCGGTCGCAATTGCAGGAGCTCGGCCATGAATACTGTGAAAGCCATACGTATTCATGTAATAGGGGAAGCGCGAAGAGCACCCAATGCCGGACACAAACACGATCTTTTCTCGTGGGATACCCAGCTCGGGCATCACTTTCTGAACGTTATTCAGAATCGCGTAATCGCCGCAACCGGGACACCAGCGGACTTCCTGGTCGGAAACAAAATCGGCCTTTTTCAATTGGCCGGGCGGCGGCGCAATTTTGCCTGAGACTGCGGAACCAACTTCACTATCTGCGCAGACAGCCTCGGCCGGAGGCTTGTTCCCATTTCCACCATGCCCGTTTCCAGTTGTGCTCATGCTCACTCCAATAGTTGATAATTAATGCGGATAACTAACACTGCAATTCTTTACGCCCGGTTACTTTTTGTCAATTGGCCGGGAAGTTTCCGGAGTATCGAGTTTCGCGTTTCGAGTTCCGAGTTTCGAGTTGGCTAGTAGCGCAAACGCAGAAAACTCGGAACTCGAAACTCGGAACTCGAAACTGCGAACGCTCGAAACTCGGACCGTGATATAGTCTCGGCCTCTATCAGCTACAACAATGGAGCGTTAATGCTCGATCAAGCACAGACCCCGCCGGTGAAGTGGGCTAAGGTAATCGATCACACGCGCTGTATCGGCTGCCATGCCTGCACTACCGCTTGCAAGTCTGAAAATCTCGTTCCGCTGTCAGTTACTCGCACTTACGTCAAGCACGTTGATGTTGGAGTTTTTCCTCAAACGCGTCGCGCGCATCAGGTCACTCGTTGCAATCAGTGCGCGCATGCACCGTGTGTTACGGCTTGTCCTACGACGGCGATGTTCAAACGCGCGGATGGGATAGTCGACTTTGATAAGTCGATCTGTATTGGCTGCAAAGCGTGCATGGCGGCTTGCCCTTATGACGCCATCTTTATCAATCCTGAAGACCATTCCGCTGAGAAGTGTAACTTCTGCGCGCATCGCATCGACCAGCGATTGGAACCCGCATGCGTTGTAGTTTGTCCGACTCAGGCAATCCTTGTCGGCGACTTGAACGATCCGGCCTCCTACTTATCGCAAATCGTGAATCGAGAGCCGGTCGTAGTGCGACGGCCAGAGAAAGAAACTCTTCCTAAACTTTTTTACAAAGGAGCGCATCAGGCTACGCTCGATCCACTTGCTGCACGCCGGCCTGAAGCCGGATTGTTCATGTGGAGCGAACAGCAGGAAGACGCCACGCACGTGGTTTCAGGGAACCCGCAATATAACAACAGCTCGGCGGCTGCACTGCTGTCGTACGATGTGGCGCATGCCATTCCGTGGGATTGGAAAGTCAGTTTATACACCTGGACGAAGGGCATTGCCACAGGAGTCTATCTCGTTTGTGCTTTGCTGGTGCTGCTTGGTTTTATGAGGGCTGATAGTCAGATATGGCTGTGGGTAACACCGGTGCTCTCGGGAATTTTTTTAGCGGCTACCGGAGCGCTGTTGATTTGGGACCTCGAACATCCAGAGCGCTTCTACTTGATCTTTACGCGGCCGCAGTGGCGCAGCTGGTTGGTTAAAGGCGCATTCATCATTGCTGCTTACTCGTTAGTTCTCTTGATTCATTTTTTCGCGAGCTGGTTTGGCGCGCGAGCTTTGCAGTTGTGGCTGACAATCGCTGGATTGCCTTTGGCGATACTCACCGCCGTCTACACTGCTTATCTGTTTGCGCAGGCGAAGGCTCGGGACATGTGGCAGAATCCTTTGTTGCCGCCGCACTTGATTGTTCAGGCCTTGCTGCTAGGTTCCGCTGCACTCCTTCCGTTTACCACTCGCTATGAGTTTCAAGACTTGCTCGGAGGCGGAATCACGTTTCCGTTGTTGGGGCTGCTTGCGGTTTCGAGTTTGCTGCACCTGTTGATGATCTGGGGAGAAGTATCGCTGACGCATCCTACGGCGCATGCGCGATTGGCGGTGTGGGAGATGCTGCATGGCCGGTACAAGAGCGATTTCTGGATTGGAATCGGCCTGTCAGTTCTGGGCGGATTACTCGCATGGCTGGCCATGCTTGGCTACGTAAGTTCTGCTGTGGGTATGGGAGGTGTGCCTGTGGCGCTGATTGGATTAATGCTTTACGAAAATGCCTACGTCCAATCCGCCCAATCCGTGCCTTTGGCTTGAGTGGACATCGATGAAGTCTAATAACGAAGGAAACGAGACTTTCTACCAAGGGGCGTCGCGGAGTCATCTCGCGGCGTTTCCACCTAAAGAGCGGTGGAATGATTGGACTGAGCTCGACCCTCAAGCTTGGCCCAAGCATAAAGAAAGATGTTACACCCTCGTCCCTACCACTTGCTTCAACTGCGAATCAGCTTGCGGGCTGCTGGCCTACATCGACAAAGCTACGGGTGAAATTCAAAAGTTCGAAGGCAATCCCGAACACCCAGGCTCGCGCGGACGCAACTGTGCTAAAGGCCCAGCGACGCTGAATCAGATCACCGATCCGGATCGGATTCTCTACCCGTTGAAACGCGCCGGGAAGCGTGGAGAAGGCAAATGGACTCAAGTAACTTGGGATGAAGTTCTCGACGAGTTAGCGGGACGAATCCGCAGTGCAATCATTGAAGATCGGCGCCACGAAGTCATGTACCACGTGGGCCGGCCCGGCGAGGACGGCTTCACCGAACGGATACTCGCCGCGTGGGGCATCGACGGGCACAACTCGCATACAAATATCTGCTCTTCATCGAGCCGTGAAGGTTATCAACTCTGGATGGGCTTGGATCGACCCAGTCCGGATCATGCAAACGCGAAAGTCATACTCCTCATCAGCGCGCACCTGGAGTCGGGACACTATTTCAATCCGCACGCGCAACGAGTGATCGACGGCAAGATGAATGGCGCGAAATTGATTGTCTTCGACACCCGACTTTCTAATACTGCAACTCACGCCGATTACTGGGTCTCGCCGATTCCAGGATCGGAAGCCGCGATCCTGCTTGCCATCGCGAACTGCCTCATCCAAAACGATCTTTACGATCGCGAGTTTGTGCGCCGGTGGTGGAATTGGGAGGAATACTTAGATGCGGAGTTTCGAGTTCCGAGTTTCGAGTTAGACGAGCCGGAGTCAATCGAACGACGAGACTTCGAAGATTTTGTTCACCTCTTAAAGCAACTCTATGCCGAGTACACGTTCGAATTCGCCGCGAAAGAATCGGGCGTGGACGCGCGCACGATCGAGGAAGTTGCCAAATGTGTCTCGACCGCCGGAACGAGGCTGAGCACACACAACTGGCGCAGCGCCTCGTCCGGGAACAGCGGTGGGTGGCAGGTGGCGAGATGCTTGTTCATGCTCAACGCGTTGATGGGCGCCGTAGCTACGGAGGGCAGCGTATTTCCGAACGCGTGGAACAAGTTTGTACCGAAGCCGATTTACACACCGCCACATCCGAAGATGTGGAACGAAATCACCTGGCCCAGGGAATACCCGCTCTCGATGCACGAGCTTTCTTTTCTCTTGCCCCACTTGCTAAAAGACGGGCGGGCAAAGCTCGACGTTTACTTCACGCGCGTCTACAACCCCGTTTGGACCAACCCTGACGGCTTCTCATGGATCGAAGTGCTCACTGACGAAAAGCTTGTAGGGCTGCACGCTGCGCTTACTCCCATTTGGAACGAGACTTCTTATTTCGCAGATTACGTTTTGCCGATGGGCCTCGGGTCCGAGCGACACGATATTCATTCCTACGAAACACACAATGCGCAGTGGCTCGGCTTTCGCCAGCCGGTTATGAAAGCTGCCCGTCAACGTGCGGGCGACGAAGTCACAGATACACGAGAAGTGAATCCCGGCGAGGTTTGGGAAGAGAATGAGTTCTGGCTCGAGCTGACTTGGAGGATTGATCCCGACGGCAGCCTCGGTATACGGCAATTTGCTGAGTCAAAAACGAATCCTGGCGAGCGGCTGAGCGTCGACGAATACTACGCGTGGATATTCGACAACTCGGTCCCCGGCTTGCCCGAGAAGGCTGCGGCTGAAGGATTAAAACCGCTCGAATTCATGCGGCGTTACGGCGCGTTTGAAGTAGCTACTAAAATCGGCGCGCTTTACGAGCAAACTGTTCCAGCGGACGAGTTAGACGACTCACGCGTAGATCGATACGGACGCGTTTATACGAAAACTCCGAAGCCGTCTTCGCCTAACATCGTCCCCTTACCGACTATCGATCCGGATCCGGAAGGCCGCCGGTTCCTGGGAATCGATATTGATGGTTCAGTTAAACGTGGCTTTCCCACTCCCAGCGGTCGCTTGGAGTTTTACTCTCGCACACTCGCCGATTGGGGTTGGCGCGAGTTCGCGATTCCCGCCTACATTCGAAGTCATGTCCACCCGGAAAATCTCGATAACGATCAGAACGTTTTGATTTCAACGTTTCGCTTGCCGATGCAAATTCACACTCGCAGCGCCAACGCAAAATGGCTTAATGAGATCGCGCACACAAATCCACTGTGGATGCATCCTTCATTTGCCCGGCGCACTGGGGTCGGCACAGGCGATTTAGTTCGAGTCGAAACCGAAATCGGGTATTTCGTCGTGCACGCATGGGTCACTGAAGGAATTCGACCAGACGTCGTTGCATGTAGTCACCACATGGGCCGCTGGAAGACGCACGAACAAGGCGAGCGCCAAATGATGGCTACGGTCAATTTAGATCACAGGAATAGGGAGTGGGGCTTGAGACGAGAGAAAGGTGTGGAAGCGTACGAGTCCAAGGACCCTGACACGCTACGCATCTGGTGGAACGACTCGGGCGTGCATCAGAATCTCACGTTTCCTGTTCATCCGGACCCCGTCTCGGGGATGCACTGCTGGCATCAGGCGGTCCGTGTGAAGAAAGCCGAACCGGAAGATAAGTACGGAGATATTTCTGTAGACACGAACAAGTCCCGTGAGGTTTATCACAAATGGCTGGCGATGACTCGACCTGCTGATCATTACTCACCGGACGGCACGCGCCGCCCGTACTGGATGCTGAGACCCCTGAAGCCCTCCAAAGAAGCGTATCAATTGCCGCTCAGCAACGCTCAACGTTAAGCGACAACAGGGTTTAACGTCCCAAAAACACGCCTCACGCTCTGGAAACGGCCTTTCATTACCTCTTTCTTACCATTGCGTAGGGACGGCTAACTAATCGATGCGAGAACCTTGCGCTTGCTCCCGCAAGGTTCTTTCTGTCTAAAGACGCAGAACCTACCAAAGCAGAATTTTTCGGAGGATCCAATACACGTGAGAACCCTTATCCGTAGAACCATAGTTTCTCTTGCCCTCTGCATGTTGTTTGCGCTTACTGCAAACGCTGAGACTGTTTTTATCGTAGGCAATACAAACGGCACCCTGGCTACTGCAACAGTCACATGCACTTTCGACTCAAACACAAACACTCTGACGTTTACGATCACCAACACGTCTCCCTTCGACGCACGAATCACCGGCATTGGATTCGATTTGCCACCGGCGGGTAACGCCAGCGATAGCGGTTTGAACGGCTTTACTGGCAGCGTCACGTTTCAGCCGGCGGGCGTGAATTTCATTTTCAGCGACGGTGACCTCGGTAACGTAAATCAGTTCCCAGGTGCTGTGCTCGATTTCGGGTTCCTGACCGGCAGCAACTTCTCCGGCGGCGATCCGAATGATGGATTACCTCCCGGCATTCCGCCGAATAACACCGCCACATTCACGGTGAGTGGAGCAGCTTTCGCGGGTATGACGGAAGAAGAGATCTGCAACGCCATCTTCGTCCGCTTCCAGCGGGTTGGAGAAGATGGTGAAGCCAGTGACGTCGGTGTGCCCGGAGACGTAGAGCCAGTACCAGAGCCAGCGACGATGCTTTTGCTCGGTTCCGGTTTGATCGGAGTCGCCGGTGCTGCTCGAAGAAAGCTGAAAGCGCGCTCTCAGAATTAATGTCTCATGCCAAGAAAAAGGGGAAGAAAGAATAGGAAGGCAGTCTGCAAAAAATCACCCGCCGTACCCAACGCGGCGGCCAGCGAGGAACTGATGAACAAGACGCCAATGATTTTCCCACTCGATCCTCAAGGTAAGATTTATATTCTGCAGGATGAGAACGGAAATACGATCGGTACTGGAACCCGTAAAGTCTGCGAAGTGCTGTTGTACATAATTACTAAGGCCGCTGGGTCTCCAGTTGAAGAGCATGGGGTAGCTTCGCAAAACACGAATGTACGGTCCGCAATAACGATTTAGCTTCCAAGGTCGAACTGGGGGTCATAACCGGGAGCGATAGCACTCCGACGAAATTAGTCAGAGCGCTATCGCTCCCAGTTCTGCGTTTCGGAGTATATAATTCCCACGTTCCAACTTAATTCGACGGATCTGCCCCATTTCCGATGTATTTCAAACAATTCTATTTAGGGTGCCTGGCGCACGCTTCCTACTTAATCGGCTCTGAAAGCGAAGCCGTTGTTGTCGATCCTCAGCGAGACGTGGACCAGTACATCGAAGAAGCCCAAGCCAACGGGTTGAATATCAAACATGTCATCGAGACTCATCTCCACGCCGATTTCGTGAGCGGCCATCGCGAACTCGCAGCCCGAACTGGCGCCGACATCATCTTCAGCGAAAAGGCAGGTGCGACTTTTTCGCATCGAGCAGTTAACGATGGAGACGAGATCAAAATCGGCAAGGTAGTGCTGCGCATTATTGCTACTCCCGGACACACGCCCGAAGGCATTTCGGTGCTCGTAATCGACACTGAAGCTTCAGATCAGCCGCAAAAGGTGCTCACAGGCGACACACTCTTCATCGGCGACGTCGGCCGGCCCGATTTGGCCGGAGGCAAAGGGTACACACCGCAGGTAATGGCGGGGATGATGTACGACAGTCTGCACGAAAAACTCTTGCGATTACCCGACGAGACCGAGGTTTATCCCGCACACGGCGCGGGCTCAATGTGCGGACGCAACATGTCAAAGGAAACTTCCTCAACCATCGGTGAGCAGAAGAAGTTCAATTACGCTCTGCAACCGATGTCGAGAGACGAGTTCATTCACATTATGACCAGTGATTTGACTGCCGCGCCCGGGTACTTCTTCAAAGACGCTGAGATTAACCGCACCGGAGCACCATCGTTAGCATCGCTGTCCAAGCCCACGCCTTTCACTGCCGAACAAGTTGCAGATCTCCGTACGCAAGGACACGTCGTACTTGATGTTCGTTCAGCAGCAGAGTTCGGGACCGGACATGTTCCAGGTTCGCTGAACATCGGCTTGGGCGGACAGTTTGCGATTTGGGCTGGATCGTTAATTCCCATGACGTCGCCCATCATCGTTGTCGCGAGCTCTGATGAAAAGGTTGACGAAGCGGTGATGAGGCTCGCGCGTGTTGGTATTGAAAACGCGAAAGGATACCTGAGCGGCGGAGTCGATGCCTGGCGCGCGGCTGGATTCGAAGTTGAAACCGTTCCTCAAGTCACAGTCGATGAACTGAGCTCTCGAATTGAAAAAGAACCGCAGCTGCAAATTATCGATGTCCGTCGCCCACCCGAATACCAAAGTGGACATGTTCCCCACGCTGTTCATGCGCCGTTAGCTACGTTAACCGAAACAGCCAGCCACTTGTCTGTCGATCCCGCTAAGCCTACGGCGGTGATTTGTGCTGGCGGTTATCGTTCCAGCGCCGCCACGAGCATTCTCAAACAGCATGGATTTACGAACCTCATGAACATCACAGGCGGTACCAGCGCCTGGATTAACGCCGGCCACCCCGTTGAAACACCAACGCCAGAATGATCGCGCGATACAGCCTTGGATCCTCTTACATTCAAACTCCTAATCGGTATTGCCATCATTGTTATCGCCACGATCCACGGATACGGCGCCGCCTGGTTAGCGATTTGGATGCTCTTTCATCCTTATCGACCAGTGAAGTTCCTTGGCATAGCTGTGTGGCCTCAGGGAATGATTCCGCGGCATCGCGGACGGCTCGCTGAATCGATCGGCAATGCGGTCGGCAATGAACTTGTCTCTCAGGAGACGGTTTTTAACGCTCTCTTCGAGACCAGCTTTTTCGAGCGCAAGGTCGAAGACTTCGTAAACGCATATACGCAAGATCTGCTGGCCACTGTTTACCCGTCGTTTATTGACGCATTGCCGTCCGGAGCTCGCGCGCCCATCCTCGATACGATTTCCGCTTTGCAGTATCGACTCGCTGATTACATTGCCGCGATGCTCAAGAGCGAAGAGACAGCTGCCGCGATCGACCGGTTCGTCGATCGTCAAGTCGATCAGTTACTCGAACGGCGAATTGACGAGGCACTAAGCGATAATGCGCTGGACGAGTCGCTGAAGTTTATCGAGACACAATTTGAAAGGCTCGTTCGTGAAGACGTATTTGAAATCAAAATTCGCGAATTTCTGTCAGGACGGCTGGACGATTTGGCTCACAGCAATGCCACTCTGGCGGAGACTTTTACGTCTGAAACCGTTGCATTCCTCAAAGAACGTATTGACCAGCAAGTTCCGCCAATCGTCCATCATCTCGCCGACATTGCAACTAGCCAGAACACGCGTAAGCAAATAGGCGCGTTAATTAAACGCGAGGTAGACGAGTACTACCAGCAGCTTTCCCTGATCAAGAAAATTTTCATTTCGCGCGAGCGCATTCATCGAGAGGTTGATGAGCTGGTAAACAAGACGCTGCCGCGTCGCGTCGAGGAATACTTACGCGGTCCTGCGTTCGCTCAGGAAGCCGAAGCTTTCTTGAATTCGACGATTGACAATTTTCTGGCGCGTCCAATCAACACGCTAATAGGACAGATAGAGCCGGAGAAGTTTGAATTGATGAAGACGCAAGTTGCGGATCGAATTCTCGAGTTGATTCAAAGTCCCGAGTTATCACGTTCAGTTACGGCTTATGCCAAAGACTCGCTCGAGGAATTGAGAACTCAAACAGTGAGTTCAGTGTTGCAGCGTCTCAATCCAGATTCCACGGATCGGCTGAAGAGTTTTCTCAGTCAGGGGCTGCTCAATCTTCTCGCACGCGAAGACACAGCACGAACCATCAATGCCATTTTATCGTCGCAGATCGAACGGCTGTTGGTGGCGCCAATTGGGAAACTGGGCGATCACCTTTCAGAGAACGCAGTCAAGCGGGCCAGCGACGCGCTGGTTGAGCGCATCACCGCGGCCGCTCGTGAACGTTTGCCCGCTGCAATAGCTGAATTCGACGTCGGCGGCCTGGTGCGAAAAAAGGTCTCCGATTATCCGATTGAAAAACTGGAAGCGCTGGTTCTCTCCGTCGCCGCGCATCATTTAAAGACGATCGAACTGTTTGGTGCGATAATTGGGTTCTTCATAGGGGTGGGGCAGGCGATTTATTTTTGGCTTACGTACGACGCCGGCCGTTAATCGAACTTCTAAACTCAGGTTCAGCGGGAACCTTGACTAGAATGCAACCGTTCTACAGTTGAGGACTCTGGATGAATCCAGCAAGCCGGCACTGATCTGAAAGGAACCGCACATGTATTGCTCAGCTTGTGGCAGTCCCATCGCACCCGGACTCAGTTTTTGTAACCGCTGCGGCATGAATCTAAAAGAGCGCAGCGAATCTAAACCAACCGGTTCTGTCAACGCTCTGATTACAGCAATGGTGATCGTAGCTGCTGCGGCAATGGGGATGTTGCTCGGTGGGCCAATTGCGCTGAAACGAGAAGCAGGGTTTGCAGAGGAGTTCATTGGTTTCTTCATGTTCCTCACATTCCTGTTCGGCTTAGTCACTGAATTCTTTCTTTATCGCCACTTGAATCGACTGACAAGCGCGAGCAGCAAGCTGGACTCGTTACCAACTCCTCATCAAGCGGCAATGCCGGAGTATCGCAGCCCGCAGCGATTACCCGAACCGCAAAGGTTATCTGAACCAATTCCGAGCGTAACTGAAAGTACAACGCGAACACTCGAGTACTCACGCGAAGAACGACGAAAGTAAATTTGTGTTGACTTTCCACGCGTAACATATAAACATTTGCGGTACTTTGAAAGGAGCTTCTATTCCTTATGACCTACGTGGTTGTGGAATTATGTGTTGATTGCAAATACACCGACTGCGCTGCCGTATGTCCTGTCGAAGCATTTCATGAATTACCGGATCGTCTTTACATCAACGCCGATACTTGCATCGACTGCGATGCGTGCGTACCTGAATGTCCTGTCGAAGCAATTTTTGCCGACTCGAATGTTCCTGAGCAGTATGCGCACTGGACGCAGATCAATATAGACGAAGCACCTAACTATCCTGTTATTAGCCAGAAGAAACCCGCGTTGCATGGTCCAAACTGCACTGGACCCGAAGAGTAAATGACAGCCGACAGATCGCGCCTTACACCTTACCATGATGAGATTGGCTCTGGTTGTAGTTAGCTTGATTGTAGTCTCTCATGGGCCAGTGTCTGCCCAATCAGGTCGCCGGCTGAAAGAAACTAAAACTCCACCACCTCCCATTGAACCGGCAAAAGAGCCTCTTCCTTCCGAGCCCGCCAGGGCTGACGTGTCATCTTCAGTAACGGCCGAGAGGAACCAGGAATACACCTGCACGGACGACGGCACGCTGGCGAGAGTGCTTGACTCAGAAAGCAACCCTGAGGAAATACTTTCATCTAAGGCAGTTGATACTCGCGTCGAGATCACCTCGAAGCCCAAACCCTCGTATACAAAAGAAGCGCGTCGTCTGGGTGTTCAGGGTTTTGTCGTCCTGAAGGTGGTGCTATCGGCGAGCGGGAAAGTTGGGCGGGTAAGAGTCGTAAAACGATTGCCGGCCGGACTGACTGAGAATGCAATCAAAGCGGTGTGCAAGCTTGAGTTCAAGCCTGCGATGAAAGGCGGCCGGCCCGTCTCCCAGTGGGTTGACGTTGAATATGTCTTTCGCCTCGCCGACTCATCAGTTTTCCGCCCGTAAAGTTAGAGTTAGCCAGGAAGTTTTTAGACCAAGGAATTCAATAATGATTAAGAGATGTGCCTTTGTCTTGACGATTGCGTTTTATCTTCTCGCGATCGCCCCCCTGCAGAACCCCGTGTCCGCCAAGGACTCGTGGGTGAGCGTGCGTTCTAAGAATTTCTTTCTAATTGGTAACGCCAGCGAGAAAGAAGTGCGACAAGTAGCTGTGCGCCTTGAACAGTTTCGCGACGTGTTCTCGCGCCTGCTTCCGGGAATGACCTTCACCTCACCCGTGCCGACTACCGTCATCGTCTTCAAGAATCACAGCTCCTACAAACCGTTCAAGCCAGTTGTGAATGGCAAACCGTCCGAAGTTGCGGGCTACTTTCAGTCTGGACGCGAAGTAAATTACATCACGCTCACCACTGAGAAACAGGCAGAGAATCCGTACAGCACAATCTTCCACGAGTATGTGCATCTGCTGGTCAATAACTCGATGGGCAAGACAAGCGTCCCGCCATGGTTTAACGAGGGCATAGCCGAGTATTACAGCACTTTCGAAATTGAAGACGATCGAAAAGCTTACCTGGGAAATCTGATCTCCAATCATCTGCATTTGTTGCGGAGTACCAAGCTGTGGTCACTAAACCAGTTATTCGCAATTGACTATTACTCGCTGGAACGCAACAAACACGACGCTCGCGGACTTTTCTACGCTCAGTCATGGGCGCTGGTCCATTATTTACTCCAGGGTAATGAGACTAAGCGTAGACCTCAACTTACTCACTTTGTGAACCTGTTACGGCAAAACGCTCCCGTTGAAACTGCGTTTCAACAAGCATTCCGCCAGAATTACGCAAGCATGCTCAAGGAACTGCAACAGTACATTCAGCAGAATTCCTTTCGTCGAGACATGGCAACATTTGAAAGAAAGCTCGAGTTTGATTCTGAGATGACGGTGAGTCCGATCAGTGAAGCTCAGGCACACGCATACCTCGGGGACTTGCTGTATCACATTCATCGTCCGGAAGACGCGAAGGCAAGACTGCAGCAAGCGCTGGCGCTTGAGCCGGATCTCGCGATGGCTCATGCATCGTTGGGAATGGTCCTTATGGACCAGAACAAATTCGCCGAGGCTAAGGAACAGCTGCGACAAGCCGTAACGGCAAACTCAGCGAACTACCTCTCGCATTATTACTATGCTTATGTCGTGAGTCGGGAGGTCATGACTGAAGGCCAACCGGTCCATGGCATACCCGCGGATGCTGCGCAACTGATGCGGAACGAGTTGAAGAAGGCGATCGGGCTCAAGCCCGATTTTCCTGAGCCTTATCATCTCCTGGCATTTATTAATCTCGTCACTGGTGAGCAGCTGGATGAGTCGATCGACCTGATCAAGAAGGCGGTCGCACTCTCGCCCGGCAGTGAGCAGTTCTTGCTTGTGTTGGGCCAATTGTATTTGCGCAAAGAAGATTTTGATGCAGCCAAGAAAACAGTTGAAGCATTGGCAGAAAAGGGTGCGGATCCGCAGATCCGTGCGACTGCAAAGAGTCTGCTGAGTTCAATCGCTTCTTTCCAGGAACATGTCAGCCGGTATCGCGCACAAAGGGATGCTCCGATGATTGTAGAATCCGGCGCACTAGTTCCGGAGATTAAGGACCCTGCGCACTATCTGCGTGAAGCTCTGAGAAAGCCTGCGGAGGGCGAAACACAAATCGAGGGCACACTCGT
>DATEDU010000118.1:0-23239 GCA_035281525.1 Pyrinomonadaceae bacterium
TTGTTGTCGGTCGCCCACATCACACTGCCGACGCGCTCGAAAGTATCAGGCAGTAGCTGCCCCGTTCGCAGATCCTTGATCTGTAACTTGAATTGGCGGTAGCCGGTAGTGTCGGTCGAGTAGGCAAGAAGATTACCGTCATCGCTTACGACAAAAGCTTGAATGCTGAAAAACTTGTAACCCTTCGCCAGCTCATTCTGGTCGAGGATTATTTCTTCCTTGCCATCGAGGCCTGCTTTCCGGCAATAAGTCGGATACTGCTTACCCTGCTCGGTGCGGGAGTAATAAAAGTAATTTCCGAAGCGATATGGAACTGTTTGGTCGGTTTCTTTGATATGTCCGACCATTTCCTTGTACAGCTTCTCCTGTAGCGGCTCGGTAGGTTTCATGACTGCGTCTGTATGCGCGTTTTCGGCTTCGAGATACGTGATCACGTGCGGATTATTTTTCTCCCGCAGCCAGAAGTAATCGTCGACAAGGGTCTCCCCGTGAATGTTCGTAGTCTTGGTCTTTTTCTCTGCCATAGGTGGTTTTGGTACTGCAGCTCCCGCGCCATCGGATGATTTACCATTTGACTGTGCCTGGGCAATATCGTCAAAGGTGAAACTCATAATCAGTGCAAACGAAACAAGCAGCATCAGAAATCTCGGCTGTTTTCTCATGTAGAACCTTCTTTGTTAAAAATTTAGGGTTTTAGACGCGGGAACGTTTGTGCGTTCACTTGTCCTGGACAGTTGTAGAGAGCAGCGCAGGAATGCCTCGAACTTTTAGGCCCAATTATAGCCGGCTCACGGCCGGACTAATCATGGACCGTTCAACCACGTGGAGGATTACCCCAGCCTGAGCCGACGTACTCGCCATCCTTCACGATACAAGGCACCGTCGGATCGCCGCCGGAATAAGCAAACATTTCCTTACGACGAGCACGATCGTTTTGGGCATCGTATTCAACGAAAGGAGTTCCCTGCGAGTTATAATAATCTCGCGCCTCCTGACAATACGGACAGCCCGGCTTAACGTAAATAATCAATCCCAACCTGCGGTTTCACCTCCGTTGGCGTAGTGTAACAACGGACAGCCGCAGTTGAGAAGCGGCCGTGAACAGTGTGGGTATTATTTTTGAAGTGCAACCGCTATACTGTCCGAAATTATGGAAGAACAGAGCCTCGAGGTAAGTCCGCTCGCGATCGAGAGCGATCTATTTGACCCCTACGAGAAGTTGGTCACGGTTGAAATTCTCGGCAAAAGAGTGAAGGTGCCGGAAAAGAACCGTTTGCTGCGATGCTTCCAGTTCTTATCGATTAATACTATTTCTTACGGTGACTTTTGCTGGAACGGCGAGTGTACTAACTGCCAGATTTGGTATCACGAGCAGGACCAGAATGAGAGTAACGACAAGCCCGCACTCTCTTGCCGGATGGAAGTTTCCGAAGGGATGGTCATAACGAAACTGAGCCGGTTTATCCACCTCAACGGAATTAATAAATAGCTCAACGGTGCCGGCGTGCGTCACGCCGGTCGTGACGAAAATCGCGGACATCTCCGCGTAAGTCACGGCGATCTCTTCTTAGCTCGCGACGATCACCACGCAATTCTCGCCGGTCGGCCCTGATCTCACGACGATCGGCACGGAGTTCTGTTCGGGAAGCTCCCTCACGTACATCCTCCCGATACTCGCGGATATCGGATCGCAATTCGCGACGGTCTTGCCTTAACTCGCGCCTGTCGCCACGAATTTCCCGGTGATCAGCCCTAATCTGTCTTCGATCCGATCGCAACTCCTGACATTCCCAAGGTTCGAATGGGCAAGGTCGCCGTTCTTGGGCAAGCGCACTGAACGACAACCCGGTAACTAAAGCGGCAATTGCCAGTAAAACTCGAAGCGGTGTAGTCCTCATTTAATTGTCCTCCATCAACTTAGTTCTCGGCTCAGCTTCGCTATGCAAGCTCAGGATGTTCGTCATCATCCGTACCGAAGCCAATGAAGGAGAGACATACGATGACCTGGAAGGCTCAAAATAGCTTCCGGGCATGATGTGACTTGCTTCAGTTAACCTCTTGCTGGAATGTTAGACGCAGTGATAACAGTGCTGGACGAGATTTCTCAATACTTCGGTACCGTTGGATCAACTTCATTCGACCAGGCGGTGATGCCACCCTTCAGGTTGATCAGATTGCCCGTATAACCTGATCGCTTGAGGGCGTCGATCGCTCTCGCACTGCGACCACCCATCTTGCAGTGCACCACGGTCTCTCGATTAGGATCGATCTCTGACATTCGATTGAGGATTTGGGCGAGAGGAATGTGTGTCGAGTTGGGAAGTTTGGCTATATCCACTTCGTATTGCTCGCGGACGTCGATGATCTGGATGTCGTCTCCATTATCCAGACGCTGTTTGAGTTCCGTTGCAGTGATTTCAGGCATTTGTTGCGCTGGTGCTTGATTCATAGGTCGCTTCCAAATATAAAATGACTAAGCCTAAAACACCAGAAGAGGTGATCACATGAGATTCGAGTTTTACCACGAAGGCCTCCAAAACGTCCCCAAACTATCCGTGGATGGAACGGTAGACAACAGCATTCACTTTTCGCATTGGGAAGGAAATGAAACTTCCGCAGAGGTTAAGGCTGACACATCAACCGAAATAGCGCTGAACTTAGTTGCGTCACCTGACCGTGAAAAGTTGACCCGAGGAATCGAACTGGTGACCAACAACCATTTTGATACCGACGGCGTATTATCCGTTTGGACTGTTCTTAATGGCGAGCGCGCGCTGGGGTTTCGTGAGCAATTGATCGGTGCGGCCGAGGCTGGTGATTTTTCTGAATTCAAGAATGAGGATGCCGTCCGGACAAGTATTGTCATTCAAGGATCCGATCAAGCCAGCCCAAACAACGACACCGGCTCACCCCTCGCTAAGCTGCTGGCTGGTGAGGAAGTAGATGATGCGAGAGCTTACGATTTGGTTTTGCCTGAAGTTGAAAATGTGCTGACCAAAATCGGCGACTACGAAGATCTATGGCGTGAAGCCTGGGAGAAAGTTGCCGCAGCTTTGGAAAGTTTTGAACGCGGTACTTCAAAGGTAGACGAAATTCCGCAAGGCAACTTCTCGTTAATTACATTGGCTCCCGAATTGTTTAGCTCGAGCGGCTTTAATCCCACTCGTCATGCGGCTCCTTACACCGCGATCTCGCGTTACGCCAAAGGCTCGCTCTTCGTCATTGCCACTCGATTTCAGACCGGTTGGTCCTATCGAATCGACTATCCTTATTACTCATGGGCCGAAACCGTCGTTAGGCCACGAGTTCCGCGACGTGATTTCAGTCGAATGGTTTCTCACCTGAATCAGCTCGAGCAAAATCGTTCGGGACAGTGGAAGGTTGATAAAAGCGAGATGACTTCGGCAGTAAAGTTCGTGGACGCCCACGGGACTCTTGCACCCTCCGCTTTGCGGCCTCTTGAAATCAGCAATGTGGTTCGGGTTGCGATGTCGATAGACTGTGCCGCTGTCGCAAGAAATTAGATGCACGACGTTGTGATCATCGGAGGCGGCCCTGCGGGTTTAGCTGCAGCGCTGTGGTGCGATCAGCTTGGCCTCGACACGCTGCTGCTCGAGGAAAAGGAAAGCATCGGCGGGCAGCTCACGACAATTTATGCGCCTATCGATAACTATCTCGGATTGCGCGCCCCGGACGGTCGAGAACTTCTGGAACACTTTGCCGAACAGGTTAAGGATTCGGGCTTCGATCAATGGACCAGTGTGGAGATAGAGAGCATCGACTTGGCAAGCAAACGGATTCGTCTGCGCAGCGGTGAAGATCTAAAGTCGATCAGCATCATCATCGCGACCGGCGTGCGGAGGCGACCGCTCGGAATCCCCGGTGAAAAGGCGTTTGTGGGCCGCGGGATCATTGAGTCGGCGGCGCGCGACCGCCACTTGTTCTCAGGAAAAGATGTGTGTGTGATCGGCGGCGGTGATGCTGCGGCTGAGAATGCGCTGTTGCTCGCTGAGGTCTGTCCAACCGTTACCCTCGTCCATCGCGGGCCAAAATTGAAGGCGCGTCGAGAATTCGTCGAGCAGCTGCAGACGAATCATCGCGTGACTCTTTTCACTGAATCGATTGTGACGCGCATAATGGGCAACGAAGCTTTAGAAGCGGTTGAGATTAAGAGAAAAGATGCTTTGAAGCCATTTCAAATGGCGGTGGGAGGCTTGCTGATTCGTATTGGCGTCGAGCCCAATACTGGATTAGTTAAAGATCAGTTGTCGTTGGATGACAAAGGCTACATTGTGGTAAACAGCCAACACGAAACCAACGTGTCTAATGTGTTTGCGATCGGCGATGTCTCTAATCCGCTTGCCCCAACTATCAGTGGGGCCACCGGGGCGGGCGCCACCGCCGCGAAAGCGATTGCCTCGCGATTGAATAGGTAATATGACTGAAACGGATGTTGCCGCTCAGCCTGCTTACACTGACGACCACATTGCGGCCTACCCTGTCGAGTACATTGCCGGAATCGACTTATATAATGCCGGTGAGTTTCATGCCGCGCACGACGCGTGGGAAGAACGTTGGATGGGCGAGGTTGGGCCGCAGGAAAAACTTTTTCTGCAGGCGATGATTCAGTCAGCCGTAGCCTTTCATCATCTCGAAATTGGTCGTCCAGGCGCCGCGCGGCGAATGCACGAAAGGGCCAAAGAAAAGTTCAGCCGTTTGGGGAAATCAATTTTCATGTCGCTCGACTTGGATGATTATCAGAAACAGCTCGATCGCGCGCTCTCCTGGCTTTGGGATGCGCCCGACCCGCGCAAACTAGAACAACCGGAGATCGTCCCGCCTCGGATCCAGTTGCTCCCTACCATCAATGAATACGATTAGCCGACCGTGAAACTGCTCACTATCGTAAAGTTGTTTTTACCGGCGTTTTGGCTCGGCGCGGCTCTTTTCTTCAGCGTTGCTGTTGCTCCAGCCGCGTTCTCAGTGTTAAGAGGCTTTGCAGTTCCCAACGCGAGTGAGATCGCTGGCACAATCGTTACGCGGACGCTCGCGATTGTGAGTGTAAGTGGTTTCGTCGTTGGTCTATTGGTACTGTTGACGACTCTGGCGGTGAGACGACATATCGCGAAACGCGCTTTCCTTGTGCAATGCATCTCGGCTATCGTACTGGCTGCCTCGACTGGAGTGGGACATTGGATTATTGCCGCTCGGATGCGCGCGCTGAGAGTGGCGATGGTGCTGCCGATCGATCAGGTGGCCGTTGATGATCCGCGACGCATTGCTTTCAATGACCTGCATGGGTATTCGGCGACTGCTCTTGGTATTGCTATGATTGCAGGTCTGGTCGCATTTTTGACTGTTGCCTATCGTACGTTCGGTGATAAAGCCTAAGAAGGAATCGCGCGGTGGAGATTATTGAGAACACTGATCATTGGCGCCAGGCGTATGAGAACTGGCGCAAAGAGCAAAGCGGAGTCTCCACCGATGGCGATGTCGGTGAATCGTATCCACTTGTAAAAAACAGGCGCGCACCATTCGTCCCGGTGCGCCGGGCTCTTTCAATGCTCAGCCTCGCGTTGATTTCGTCTGCAGGCGCCTACATCGATGGTACGGAACCTTTCGACGCTCATGCAGAAGGCGGCGACGTCACCTTCCGCGAAATTCCGACAGAAATTGAAGGCGGTGATTTGCGTTTCGTTTCCCGTGGTTATGATCCAACGTCTGTCCAGCAGGACTTTAATGTTCAAGTACCGCTGCGCCGATTAGCTGAGTTTGAGGCGAATCGAATTATCGGACAGCTCAATCCGGTGTTTTGGAGTTTTTGCGGCTTTGCTCCTGATGCTACTCGGCTGGTGAATGAAATGCTGCCTCGGCTGGTTGAGCGGGTGAAGCGATACGAGGTTCAGGCAGCGCTGCTGGTTCCAGCGTCGCGCTTATGCCATCAATCAGTTTCGCTAGTCGCGCGCGGCCTGGAGTTGGCAGGTTTGCCGACTATGACCTTGGCGGTTGCGAAAGATATCGTGGAAGACGTTCGGCCTCCGCGCGCTGCTTTTTATAACGGACACCTTGGAAGTGTGGTCGGAACACCTGATTGGCCTGAGCATCAGCGTCGAATTCTCGATGAAGCTCTGAGATTGATTGAGCCGATGGATCAGGCTGGGATTCGAGGTCTGTCGGTTGAGTTGGAATCTCAGGTCGAACGCCAACGCGGCGAGCGATAGTTATCAAATCTCAGATCTGAGATCCTGTTTTCAAATTTCAGATCTGAGATCCAAAATCCCCCATGACTCTTCTTAAGCGGCTCTTCTTATTTCTTCTGGTCCTGATCGTCGTATTACTCGCATATCTTTTGTTCTGGCCAGTTCCCATTTCGCCCGCTGCCTGGACTCCTCCTCCACCGCCGCCGCTAACCGGCGTTTACGAACAGAATTCGAAGCTTGCGAACGTCCAACGACTTTCAGTAGGCCCCGGCTTCGCGCCCGAAGATGTGGCGATCGATGCGGAAGGTCGCATCTACTCCGGACTGGACGATGGCCGAATTATGCGCTTGGAAGCCGACGGAACCAATCCGTCATTATTCGTTGATACCCACGGTCGTCCACTCGGTATGAAGTTCGACTCGACCGGCAATCTAATTGTTGCTGACGCTATCAAAGGATTACTGTCGGTGGGAACGGGCGGTTCCATCAACGTCCTGACTACGCAAGCTGAAGGTGTCGCTTTTCGTTGTACGAACGACTTGGACGTCGCCGCGGACGGCACGATCTACTTCACGGACGCCTCGAGCAGATTCCCGCTCTCCTCTCACAAAATAGACATTATCGAGCATCAGACCAGCGGCCGGCTTCTCGCATACGATCCAAAAACGAAAGCCACCCGAGTGATCTTGAAAGCTCTTCAGTTTGCTAACGGGGTTGCGGTGAGCCCGGATCAATCGTTTGTGCTCGTCGTCGAAACCGGCAAGTACCGAATTCACCGCATTTGGCTTTCCGGCCCAAAACAGAATCAAGTAGAGATGTTCATCGACAATCTTCCGGGCTTTCCTGATGGCATATCGTCAAATGGCAAGGACAAGTTCTGGTTGGCTTTGGTAACGCCGCGGAACGCCTTGTTGGACAAGCTGCTTCCTCATGCTTTCTTGAGAAAAGCCGTAGTGCGCCTGCCGGCTTTTCTTCAGCCCGCGCCTTCGCGTTATTCGTTTGTGCTTGGCCTGGACGCGACTGGTCGTGTAATCGAGAACCTGCAGGAGGGCTCGAATGAGTGCTATGCACAGATCGCGAATGTCGTCGAGCACAGCGGGTATCTGTACTTCGGCAGCATCGGCGAACCCACCCTCGGCCGAATCTCAAGATCTCGCTGAAAACGGGTAGGTTTGTAGCAAAAACCTGCTGAAAACTGCTGGGTAGTGCCTAATCAAGTGTATACATTCTTACCAATTCACCGTTTTTAAAATTTCACAAAATCGCAACAATTCCGAGTTGCATGCCCTGGCCTGAATACTCGGTATGCAATCGGCCGCATCATTCAGTTCTTCTCTACCTCAGCTAACCGTTGAAATAATTGGAATTATCGGAAACTTCTCGAATTCAAAAAGCGTGGCACGGCTATTGACATAGAACAACTACGAATTCGTGGGAGTAGACCAAGTTAAGCGGCCACTTATCAGGTCTAACTCTTTCAGAGCCCCAAGGAGAATATGACCATGATCAGCCTGTTGTCAGCGGCTACCTCAACCCCATTGCATGCCTTTAAGACCACCGAGCTTGTGTCGTCTCTTATGCACAAGCTTTCCCCCGAACTTATCAACACAATCCACGCTCTCGGCGTCGACGAGCGTTATTCAACGATCGAGAACTATCCGGATTTCTTGTTAGGCAAGCCGATGAAGGCGACGAACTCCACCACGCGACTCGGTGTGGAAGCCACGCGCCGGTGCATCGAGCAATGGCAGGGCGATCCTTCGAAGATCGGTCTACTGATTGCCGCGACCAACACGCCTGATCAGATGCTTCCCTGCCTCGCTTCCGAAGTGATGGGCCAGACTCATGGGCTCTTGTCACGTTCGCTAAGAACCGTGAGCATGCAAGCTCAGGGGTGTTCCGTGTTATTGAAGTCGGTTGAAGTCGCTCAATGGTACCTCGCAGCAAATCCGGGACGATTGGCAATGGTGTTGATGGCTGAAGCTCACACGCCTTACGTCGCTCCGCTTCTGCGAGATGAGTACTTCGGATTCCGCGAACTGCTCAGAGTGCGAAAAGAAAGAGGCCTCGATGATGCCGAGTTCGAACAACAAAGATTGGATACCACGTTCGTTATTCAATCGATGCTGTTTGGTGATGGAGCAGTAGCATTATTAATTGGCAACGAGGAAGGTAAGCCGTCTTTTGGACCGATCTCTCACCTGACGAATGAAACCACCGAGGATGTAAACCTGTTGACGATGACTCGTAACAGTTCAAATTCTCTCTTAAGAGGCAAACCGCAGTACTTCATGCGTCCGAGCGTGCCTGTGCGTGGAGCTCATTACGCGGTCACCACAATCAAACAAGTGCTGGAGCATCCGGACTCGCCAGTATCGAATCTGGGTCAAGTCGACGATTGCATGATTCACACGGGGAGCAAGAAAATTCTCGACGGAGTCTGCTCGCAGCTCGACATCGATCGGAACTCGGACAAGGTCCAGGGATCTTACGAAGTGCTCAAGAAGTACGGAAACTTGTCCAGCGCTTCTACGGGTTTCATGCTGGCCCAGAAAAGGGATTGGGAAGGACCGGCACTAGTGGTTGGTTTTGGAGTAGGCTTTGCCGCCAGTGCAGGTGTGATGAGTCTGAATTAATCTTCACCACCGGGGAGAATTGCTACGCGGTGACCTCCATACTTGTCTGGCCAACGACGTCCGCGATCATCTGGGTCACCTGATCGAAGTCAAAAGGTTTACCGATAATCCCATTCACCAGATGCTCCTCACCTGGGGGCGGTTCAGTGCCAGATCCATAACCGGTCACTAACACGATATTCATATCGGGCAAACGTTTTCGAATTTCTCGCGCAGTTTCCCAGCCGTCCATTTCGGGCATAGCCAGATCGGTGAAAACGAGATCGAAGTCCGATACGGCCAGTTTGTTAAGAGCCTCCTGACCGCTCTCAGCAATCTGGACCGTATGATTCATCATCTCGAGCATGTCAGCTAATGTTTCGCGGACAGACGGCTCGTCGTCAATAACCAGAATTGAGAGTGGACAGCCTTCGACCGGAGCCGGCAGAGAATCAATTTCAGTAAATCCAATCTGGCTGACAGGAAGATTAATCGTAAACACAGTGCCTTGGCCTGGTTCTGACTCGACACTGATAGATCCATCGTGCCGTTCGATGATGCTGTGACTGACAGAAAGGCCGAGGCCGGTCCCGTGCGCGCCTTTAGTGGTAAAGAACGGCTCAAAGATCTTTTGTCGCATGTCGTCGGGCATTCCCACGCCAGAGTCGGCGAACTTCAGCCAGAGTTGCTCATCCTTCAGCTCGCAGCTGATCGAGAGTTTGCCCCCGCCTGGCATCGCATCGACGGCATTCACGATCAGATTCACAAAGACCTCGCGCAGCTCCGATGCACTGCCGTACGTGTATTGGCCTTCCTCTGCCTCCAGCTCGACCTCGTACTCGAGACCTCTTAGACGCGCTTCGTTTTGCCAACGCGTTCTCGTGATTTCAATTGCATCGCTTAGCAGTTCACGAATGTCGAGCATCTCGAATTCTTTGACTGGTGACGTGCGGGCAAAAGTCTGAATTCGCCTTACTGTCGCCGCGGCATCTTCAGCGGCGGTTTGAATGATTTCAAGATTCCGAACAAGCGCATCGTCATCAGTTTGGCGGCGAAGGAGTTGCGCGCGACCCAGAATTGCGGCAAGGGAGTTGTTGAAGTCGTGAGCTACACCAGAAGCGAGTTGTCCAAGCGCTCGCAGTTTGTCCGCACGAGCGGCTCGCTCGCGTTCCTCTTTCTGTTCGGTGATATCTCGTGCGATTCCGAGCACGCCCGTAACCGCAGCATCGATAATCAACGGCGCGTTATCGACTCGTGCATAGCGCAAGCGACCATCAGGCGAGAAATAACGCATTTCATACGTCTGAGCTTCCCCACTCAATGCTACTTTCAGTTTTTCGGCTACCAACTCCCGATCGCCCTCATACACGAAACCCAGCAGCGGCCGGCCGATAAACGTCTCACGCTTCTGGCCCAGCCCTGCCAGCGTCGCGCTATTGCACCACTTAAACCGGCCGTCAGTATCGACTGCGTATATAGACTCCCGAGCGCTCTCGAGAATGTTAGTCAGCAAAGTCTGATGTTCGCGAGCAACAGCTTGTACGGTGCGCAACTCAGTAAGATCCCTCGCCGTACACACCACACCGATCGTTTTATCTTGCTCGATGATTGGCTCGACTGAGACAAGAACGGGACGGTTCAGCCCCATCGGCGTGATCTCAATCGTCACGCTCTGCGACTCCGCGATCGCCTTTTCAACGACGCAGGTCTCAGCCTTCGTATCCGTCCGCAAGATCTCGCAACACTTGCGACCGAGCAGCAGGCGCGGGTGTGTGTGCTCCATGGCAGCACCCGCGTTGTTCACACGTTTTAACTGTCCATGGCTATCAAAGATGAAGATGCCATCCGACATAGCGTCGAAGGTCGTTTCCCATTCCTGCTTGCCGCGTGCGACCATTTCAAACAGTTCTGCCTGAGCTATACCGATGACCAGGCGCGCAGCGACGGCATCTATCAGCGCAATCTCATCCTCTGTCCAATGACGCACTTGATCCGTTTGGTGGATGCAGATGACTCCGCGGAATTGTCCTTTTACGATCAGCGGATAATCGATCAGCGAATGAATGTTGAACCGGCGAGCATAATCGCGAACCAACGCGCTGTGCTCCTGCGGCCCTTCCGAATAATTCAATGCGTCATGAGCGATGACGGGCCGCGCAGGCTCCAGGAGATACCTGCCTAACCCGTCGTCGTGGCTAACGTTCTTAAGGCTGTCGCATCCGGGAGCAACAAACTCATGCTCCGTAAGCGAAGTGGAGTTGTCGGCGTGGGAAAGACGCAAATGGACTCGAGAAGCGGAAAGTGCGGTCCCCAGCTCCCGAGTGGCACTACTTAAAACCTCTGACAAACTCAACGAGGCGCGAATTGCCATCGTGAGCCGGTTGACGAGCGCTTCCCGGATCGACGTGCCCTCGGCCTTTTGATAGAGCTTCGCTTGACGAATGGCAATTCCGGTTTGATCCGCAACTGCCTTCGCGAGCGTGATGTCGGAATCGCTCCATTGCCGTAACCCTTGTGTGGTCGAAAGCGCGAACGCCGCCGGTACGTCGTCTTCCACTCTAATCGCCACGTACATGATCGAACGCACGTCTGCCTTGCTGAGAATTCGTTCGTAAAGGTCGGAAATTCGTTTGTCGTGCGCGGCATCTTCAAACACCAGCACACCCTTTTCGCCGAGCGAATGAACTAACGCCTTCAAGTCTGTGAGCTTAAAGTCGCTCGCCGCGGGCAGCACCCCTTCAGCATGGTACTCGGCAACATTACGGACATTGCCTCCTTCACCCTTCATGAAAAGGGAGCAGCGATCGACATTTAGATGCGATCCGAGCTCGCGCACGGCCGTTTGAAAAATCTCAGAGCTGTCCAGCGAACAACGAATGGCCTGGGAGATTCTGTTCGTCATCGCCTCGCGCTGAGCTTGTTGTGCTAATGCTGTCTCAGCCCGGAGTCTCTCAGTAATGTCACGCGCAATTCCCTGAACTCCGATTGGTTTCCCCGCATTGAAAATCACACGCGTGCTTAGTTCGAGGCGGACTCTGCGTCGATCTTTAGAGAAGATTTCGAGCTCATAAACAGTGGGCGCATCACCTTCAGTTTTCTTGAGAATCATCTGCCGCGCGAGATCGAGGTATTCCGGCGCAACTACATCGGCAATGTTCATCTGCGCCGCCTCTTCCGATGTGTAGCCCGTAATTCGTTCGCCGCTGCGATTGAGAGATGTGAAATTGCCGGAAAGATCGTGGGTGTAGATTATGTCGTTGGCATTGGCGAAGAGTTCGCGATAGCGTTCTTCATTTTGCCTGATGGACCTTTCCGCGTAGTGACGCTCGGTCAGTCTTGCAACTTTAACCAGCAGTGCTTCGTGACGAAAGGGTATTTCGAGGTAGTCGTCAGCGCCCGCAGTTAGCCCCTCGATGCTGTCGTCGAGCGAGATGCGACGTCCGCTCATCAGTAACACCGGAATGTTTGCTGTCTTAGGATGTTGCTTGAGGCGACGACAGAGTTCGATACCATTTAGTCCCGGCATCACGACGTCACTGACGATCAGATCAACCACATCTGATGTCGCGACATCCAGCGCCTGGGCTCCATCAGTCACGCCTGTCACTTTGTAGCCTTCTTGATCGAGAAGCTCGACTATGAAGTCCAGTACCTTCCGGTCATCGTCGACGACCAGTATGCTCGATCGATCTGAAGTGAGTACCTTCATGCGGTGAGCTGATTCAGAGTGTGAGGCCGGCTTGGAGGCTTGCCTAAGCCGTTCACGGACTGCCCGGGCAGTATAACAGTGTTAAGTGAGGTTTACCACCCAAATCAGGCCGGAAACCGCCCAAAAATGCCGGTTTTTTGGATAAAAACTGCTTCGGAAGGGACCATGAGACCTATTTCTTGGCCGGAGTCGATGGTCCAGAGGTTTTCGCAAAGTACCCGGTTCTATGGTTTAGCTTTAACTGTTTGCGTTGGTCGGGGTTCAATAACTCAATCTGAATCCGACGATAAGAGCCGTCGCGAGCCTTGTTTGACGGCGCGTAAGCCACCAGATATTGCTCCCGCAGGTCACGTTGAATTTGGGTGAAGGCGTCCCGCAGCTCTCCTTCGTTTCGTGGAAAATAAGCTCGTCCACCGGTGTGCTCAGCGAGTTTCCGAAGCGCACCTTCGTTCACTCCAAACTGATAACTGTCACCGATGCCTATCGTATAAATCAGCGCATCCGCTTTCTGAGCACGCTCAATGGCCTCATGCATTTTGACCTGGCTTATCGTATCTTCACCATCAGACAACAAAATGATTGCCCGGCGCGTGTTTTCAGCTGAATCCTGGAGCAACTCATTTGAGGTGGCCCACACAGCGTCCCAAATCGCCGTTGAGGCTGCTAGAGCCTGATTCGTATCGGAGATGGGTGGAGTTCCTCCCACAACTACGCCGCCACCGATGTAGCCCGAAGGAGGTACGAACTCAACGCGATCGATTGCGCGCCGCAGACGCTCTATGTTTCCGGTGAAGCCCTGCTCGAGAGTTACCTCGCCTGTGAACGAGACGATCGCCGCTTCATCCTTGCCTGGTCGTAACACTGCTTCGAGAAACGATCGGGCCGCAGCCTTTTCGTCAGGCAGCGTTCGCTCTTCGGAAGCGCTACAGTCGATCAGTATTGCCGTCGAAAGTGGTATGTCGACGTTTCGCTGAAACGTGAAGATCTCCTGTGGCTGATCATCCTCTAATATTCGGATGTCTTCCTTCTTGAGAGTGCCGATAAAGCGCTTGTTCTTGTCAGCCGCAGTGAAGAAGATATTAGTAAGATTCGTTTCGACGCGTACAACTTCATCAGATTCCTGCGGCACTTCTTCTTTCGGAGTCGCAGTTGGGGTAGCCTGTTGCGTTTCCCCGGTTCGTCGGGGCCGGCTCTTGTCCTGCTCGCTTACTGCGTCAGACTGTTCCTGAGCAAGAAGCTGAACCGGCAGCGGAGACAACGAGGCCAACGCTGCAAACAGCATCACGTAAAACGCCACCTTGTGAATCTTAAAAACCACTTCCAGTACTCCTAACTTCTCACGGCCTCACGGCATCGGCGATTGCTTTGTAGCCGTGCTTTGTCCGCACCTTCAAATTCTTACCACTGGTTAACTTCACTTCGATTCGACGAAAACTTCCGTCGTAACGATCGTTCGTTGGCTTGTATGTAACGAGATACTGAGCTCGCAACTCCTTGTTGATCTTCGAAAACGATCGCTCTAACGCCAACATGTCGCCGGTGAAAAAAGCCATCCCACCAGTCTCTTCAGCTAACTTAACCAGATTTCGATCGGCACTGTCCTTGACCTCTCCCATTTCAACGCCGGGCACAGCTCCTGACAATCCGGCTTTAGTAGAGATGACGAAGATCGTAGTTTCAGTTCGCTGCGCGATGTCGATCGCATCCCGCAGATCTGCCCGACTGTAGGTGTCCTCGCCGTCAGTAATGACTACGACCACGCGTCTCCCGGAAACTGACCGTAGCTTCTCGTCGCAGAATTGCCAGATGGCATCATAAAGCGCAGTTTGGTTACCTAACTTCTTGACTCCAAACACTGCTCGATCCAGCAAATCAAGTTCGTCGGTGAAGTCTTGCTTCAGATTTATTTCATGGTCGAAAGTGGCAAAGAGAACTCGATCCTTGCGCGGACGCACAACCGTCTGGATGAAGTTCATCGCCGACTCTTGTTCAAACTTGAGTTTGCCTGCCGTCGACGGGGAAGTGTCCATTAACACTGCAACATACAGTGAAGATTCCTGCCCCAAATCATCCGAAAACGTTTCGATCTGCTGTGGCAGCTTATCCTCAAGCACCAAAAAATCGCTCTGAGTTAATCCTGAAACAAACTGCCCTTTCTTGTCTGTCACCGTTATGGGAAGACGAACGCGTCGGATGAAGGTTGTGATTGACTCCTGCTCTTGATTCGGAGGCGGCGTAGGACTGGCTTTCGGCTTGGGCTGCTGCGCCTGTGCGGCGGTAACAACGCCGATCAGCACGCTCAAAACAACGAATAGTCGTGACAGGGAACAGAATCTTGCAAACGTCATATCGAGTTTTCTAACAATAACTTAGTGGTAATTAAGCTGCCGGTTGACGACCTGCGGTTCGATGCCCTCGCAACCTGCAGCCGTTGCCCTTCCTCCGATGAGAGAAAATGTTCGGAACATGAAAACATAACTAAACCTCCCTACCCAAGGAGGCAGCGTCCTAATTCGTCAGTCGCGGTGCTACAATGACCGCGGCCAGAACCGTCCAGCTCGGGGAAATACGCTACCTTTCCAATGCCCGATCCAGAAAGCATCGAAACTCCTGAGTTCGTCGCTCACTACCGAATCTTGAAAAGATTGGGCAAGGGCGGAATGGGCGAAGTCTTGCTTGGTGAGGATACTAAACAACATGGTCGCAAGGTCGCTATCAAGGTACTCCCCGCTGCGTTAACCGAGGACGAAAGCCGTCTGCGACGATTCAAGCAGGAAGCGCGCGCAATTCTCACTCTTAACCATCCTAATATTCTCACAGTTTACGAAATTGGTCAGGCCGATGGGGCTTATTACATCGCCACCGAGTTTATCGAAGGCGAGACGCTGCGACACCACCTTTGGCGCAACCCAATTAAAGTTGATGAAGCAATAGGTATTGCGATCCAGGTCGCAATGGCTCTGGAAGCTGCACACGCTGCAGGGATAGTTCATCGTGACGTGAAGCCTGAAAACATAATGCTGCGGCACGATCGGTTCGCACGAGACCGGTTGGTCAAAGTATTGGACTTTGGCTTGGCAAAACTTAGCGAACGCGAGCCACGCTTGAGCGATCCCGAAGCCGTCACAATGCCGATCGCCAACACCAATCCCGGCGCAGTACTCGGCACATCAGGTTACATGTCTCCTGAACAAGCTCAGGGCGAAGAGATCGACACTCGCACAGACATCTTCAGTCTCGGCGTGGTGCTCTACGAAATGATTGCTGGGCATGCGCCGTTTTCTGGTCCATCTGAAAGTCACGTCAAGGTCTCAATCCTCGATCACGATCCCGTACCTCTGACTCGTCACTCAGCAGAAGTGCCGCGGCAGCTCGAAAGAATCGCTTCCAAGGCGTTGGCCAAAGATCGGAGCAAGCGTTATCAGACAATCACTGATCTAAAACTTGATCTCGAACAACTTAGAGAGGAAATAAGTCTTTCGGGACTCGATATCTCAGTTGCGCCCGCGACGCGTAGAAGCAAGCAGTCAACTGCCACAGACGCTCCAACGATGGCAGGTACACTTGGCGAAGCAAGATCCAGAGATACGACTCCATCCGGAATCGGCGCAACCGGTGTTCGAGGCGTCTCTCGTTACAAGTCGATTGGACTTGGTGTTTTGGCGGCCGTCATTCTGGCGGCTATCGCCGGCGTTGTTTACTTCAAGTTCTTTAGATCAACGATAAACTCAATAGCCATCCTGCCGTTTGTTAACGATAGCAACGATCCGAACGCTGAGTACCTTTCAGACGGAATAACCGAAAGCATAATCAACAGCCTTTCGCAGATACCGAATTTAAAGGTGATGTCCAGACCGGCAGTGTTCAGGTTCAAGGGTCGCAACGTCGATCCCCAGGAGGTCGGTCGCAGCCTGAACGTCGGCGCCGTACTCATGGGGCGGCTGGTCACAGTCGATAACCGACTAGTGATAAAAACCGAGTTGATTGACGCTTCTGACGGATCCCAACTTTGGGGCGCGGAGTATAACAATAACAAGTCCGACATTCTGGCCGTCCAGGATGATATTTCCCGCCGCATTTCAGAAAAGCTCAGGTTCCGTTTGACGGGCGAGGATGAAGAAAAGCTCGCGAAGAGGTACACGAAAGATGTCGAGGCGTACGAACTCTACTTAAAAGGACGCTACTTCTGGAACAAGCGCGGCGAGGAAGGTCTACGAAACGGTATCAAACACTTCAAAGCAGCTGAGGAGCGGGATCCGAACTATGCGTTAGCTTATTCCGGTCTCGCTGATTCTTATGCTTTGTTGTGCGATATCGGCGTCGTTGCTCCACTGGATGAGATGCCGAAAGCCAAAGCGGCTGCGCAACGCGCGGTCGACATCGATCCGAATTTAGCGGAGGCTTACACTTCGAGAGCATTTGTTAAGCTTGCGTACGATTGGGACTGGTTGGGCGCCGAGGCTGACTTCAAGCGAGCTCTGGAACTGAATCCAAAATACCCAACGGCGCATCAATGGTACGCTTCGTACCTTGTTCAAATGGGGAAATTCGAGTTAGCTCGTCACGAGATCGAGCAGGCACAACAACTCGATCCACTCTCGCCGATCATCAGTTCAAACGCCGGGCTGTACTCTTACTTCGATCATCGCTACGACGACGCAATTCAACAATACAAGAAGACGCTGGAAATAGATCCAAAGTTTTGGGTGGCCCACCACTACCTGGGACTCGCCTATGCTAAGAAGGGCATGTATGACGAGGCTATAAGCGAATTCCGCGGGCTGCTCCAATCTCCCGGACAAGCCCCGTTGAACGAAGACATTATTGAAAACGATCCGGAGGTCGCCGCATCTTTGGGATTTGCCTATGCGAGGGCTGGGCGACACGGTGAGGCTCGGGCAATACTGGAAAAACTGAAAAATATATCCGAACGCAGGTATGTCTCCGGACTGTACAACGCAATTGTCTATGCGGGGCTAAAAGACAACGAGCGCGCAATTGAGTATTTGAATCGCGCTTATCAAAATCGCCATCCAGGGCTGGTACTAATCCGTGTCGATCCGCTTTTTGATGATTTAAGATCTGACGACCGTTTCAAGCAGCTCGTAACACGCTTCGAACCTATACCTTAACGCTCATTTCAGGGCTGCAATAAACTCATCCAATTCAGCAGGCAGCGCGGATGTGAACTCCATGAGTTCGTTCGTGGACGGGTGACGAAATGCGAGACGCTCAGCGTGCAAGACGTGCCTGCCGAGTCTGCGAATCCGCGCCTTCAATACGGGATCCCTCACAGTATTGTCACGTCCTGCTCCATACACGTCATCGCCGACGACTGGATGTTTGATCGACGCGAGATGTACGCGGATTTGATGCGTTCGGCCGGTCTTCAATTCCACGTCCAATAGAGTCAGGGATTCATAGCGCCGTTTGACGCGGTACAGTGACAGAGCAGTTCGTCCTCCTCGTACAACTGCCATTCGAGTTCGGTTCCGAGGATCACGCGCAATTGGACTTTCGATCCGTCCACTGTTCAGTCTTACGAGTCCGTGAACAAGAGTGATGTACGACTTAAAAACTTCGCGTGCGCGAAATTGGTCTGCAAGGTTCTCGTGTGCCGCTTCATTTTTGGCTACCACAAGCAATCCCGACGTGTTCTTATCAAGACGATGGACAATCCCAGGCCGTGTTGCACCGCTTTGGGTTGAGAGTTGCTGGAAGTGATAGGCCAGGCCGTTGGCGAGAGTGCCGCTGTGAATACCGGCTGCGGGATGGACCACGAGGTCCGCGGGTTTGTTAACTACGACGATGTCAGAGTCTTCGTAAACGATGTCGAGTGGAAGGGGCTCCGGCGTGAAGCTTTCAGACGGTGAGATCGCCAGTTCGACTTCGATTTCATCGCCTGCCTTTACCTTTTGTGAAGACTTTGCGGTGCCGCGATTCACCAGCACATCTTCGTCTTCAATCAAGTGCTGCAACCGCGCGCGGCTCCAACCTTTAATTTGAGCAGCCAGGTAAGCATCAAGCCGCGTCCCGGCATCACTCGGGCCGACGGTCAGAGTGACGATTTGATTGTCGTGCAAGTCACCGTTAACCGTTTTTTTGCTCAAACTCCTTCATGAATGAGATCAGTTTCTCGACGCCCGCACGCGGGAATGCGTTGTAAATCGAAGCACGAATTCCACCCACTGAACGATGGCCTTTTAAGCCATCAAGCCCCTGCGCCGTAGCCTCCGCGGTAAACTTCTTCTCGAGCTCTTCAGACGGCAGCCGAAAAGTCACATTCATCATGGACCTCGAGTCGGGATCGGCATGGCCTCTATAAAAATCAGTGGAGTCGATCGCGTTGTACAGCACCCCCGCTTTTTCCTCGTTCTCTCGCTGCATCGCGACGAGACCTCCCTTGTCGGTCATCCACTTGCAGACTAACGCCAGGATGTAAATACCCCACGTATTCGGCGTGTTGTAGAGCGATTTGTTTTTGACGTGCGTGCGGTAATCAAGCATCGTGTGCAGTCCTTCGGGAATTCGCTGCAGCAGATCATCTCGAATTATTACGAGCGTGACGCCACTCGGCCCCATGTTCTTTTGCGCACCCGCGTAGATGAGGCCGTACTTCTCAACGGGTATCGGCCGCGACAGAATGTCGGACGATGCATCAGCGACAAGAGGGCGATCTTTTACATCCGGCTCTTGTTTCCACTCGACACCTTCAATGGTTTCGTTCGTGGTGAAGTGAACATAGGCAGCCTGAGAACCGAGATTTAGCTCGTCGTTTCCGGGTACTCTCGTAAATCCTCCATCAGCCATGGTAGCGGCGACATTTATTGAGCCCGAGCGCTGAGCTTCCTTGAGCGCCTTCTTTCCCCAACTACCTGTGATTATGTAATCAGCACTGCCGTTCGCGGGCAATAAATTGATTGGCACCATGGAAAACTGAAGGCTGGCGCCACCTTGCAAAAACAGAACGTGATAGTTATCGGGGACGCTTAGCAACTGCCGGATCCCAGCTTCTGCTCGCTCGTAAATGCCGGCAAACGTCTTCGAACGATGGCTGATCTCCAGCACTGACATGCCGACACCGGGCAGGCTTAACAGCTCCCGCTGCGCTTCTTCGAGCACAGGCACGGGAAGCACAGCGGGGCCCGCACTGAAGTTAAAAATCCGTTCCGTCACTTTTCCTTCGTCCACGAGAGATTTTTCCGGTGTCATTTACTTTTTCTCCGCTTCTGACGTTTTGACTTCGACTCCATATCTCGGTCGCATCATTCGGCCGGCCATCCGTGCGACAAAAGATCGCGGGACAATCCGTTCACCTTCAATCATGAGGAAATTCGTCCAGCCGGAAACTACATGGCTCTTGCCACGTTTGAGTCCTCGAAGCGCAGTGTCGACGACTTCCTCGGGTGATTGAGCAACGCGCAAAGGAGGCTTCTCGACTTGCGCAGCCTCAAAGAAATTCGTATCGGTAACACCGGGACATAGAGCCATAATTTTGATTCCGTACAATCGGTTTTCTTCCCAAAGTGCTTCTGAAAACGAAAGCACAAACGCCTTCGTAGCGGCATACGTGGCCATGTACGGCACGGCCTGAAATCCAGCAGTAGAGGCTACGTTGATGATCGCCCCCTGCTTGCGCTCGCGCATCGGAGCAAGAAATCGATGGGTCAACTCAACCAGCGCTTTGACGTTCAAGTCGATCATTTTGAGCTGTCGCTCGAGACTGATCTGACTGAATTCAGCCATCGCTCCGAAACCGGCGTTATTAATCAACAGATCGATCACCAATCCTTGCTTCTGCGCTTCCTCAAACAGATAAAGAGGCGCCTCAGCCTTGGTGAGATCAAGGACGAGATATTGCGCTCGAATCCGGTTAATGCGCCCCAGCTCATTGCACAACGTCACGAGCTTATCTTCAGATCGCGCAACCAGTAGCACATTTCGACCCAACGCGGCCAGCTTTCGCGCAAACGCTTCTCCAATTCCGCTGGAAGCTCCCGTGATGAGCGTCGTGTTCATATCAGCTCAGTTAATCTCAAGCACGTTGAGCTCAATGATATCGGTGTTATCAGCTCTTAGACGACTAAGTGACTCTGGCGCCGGCGGCTTGTCGAGATTGATGCGGGCCACGGCCGCGCTGGCTCCTTCAAAAACGATATTCTCCATTTCCTGTACGTTGATCTGTTCTGCCTTGATCGCGTCGAGCACAGTTGCCAGTACGCCTGGTCGATCCAAATGTCGTACGACCAGCCGGTGAGTAGCCGGAGTTTGCAGAGCAAGGTTTACGACATTCGGAACCTTACCGGCATTTTTGAATTCCCGAATGATGCGCACGGTTTCAGCCGCGATCGCTTCCTGTGCCTGGTCCGTCGAAGCTCCAACATGATGCGTCCCATAAAGAGCCGGTTCTTCCTTGATTGGATCGGAAAATTCGCCGGCGCTTGACGTAGGCTCGGCACCATACACATCAAGGCCCGCCCTGATACCGCGCGTGTGCATGGCGCGTACGAGTGCGGCTTGATCGACAACTTCACCACGCGATGTGTTGATGAAGTAGGCACCGTCGCGCATTGCATTGAAAAATTCTTCGCCGATAAAGTTTCTGGTGTCAGGCTTGAGCGCAAGATGAACGCTTACGACATCAGCTTCTCGCGCGACGTCCGTGGCCAGGCTGCGGTATTCGACTCCTAAAGCTGCCGCACGTTCAGGAGTAAGGCTGCGACTCCAGGCAATCACCGGCATTCCAAACGCGTGCGCGCGCGGGATCATTTCCTGACCGATCCTGCCTACTCCAATCAGGCCCAATGTGCGGCCATAGAGACCTCGCGCCTTCGAATACTCCTTCTTGTTCCATTCTCCTCGCCTTAAACTGATTACGTTATCTACGACGCGGCGGTCGAGCGCCAGGATCAGTGCAAAAGCCAACTCCGCCACGGCGATCGAGTTCTTGCCGGGACAATTTGCGACATAAATTCCTCGCCTTGATGCAGCCGCGACATCGATCGTGTTGAAGCCTGCGCCTGCTCGGACTACTAACTTAACCGGACCAGCCTCAAGCATCGGTTCAGTCACTCTGGTTGACCGCACGACGATCACGTCCGGCTTACTTTGTCGAATGGCTTCGACGAGGGCTTCGTCCTTCAGATCGGGCTGATACAGAATGTCGCAGCCAATGGCTTGCAAGCCATCGCGTCCGGATTGTTCGAATTTATCGGCGATTAGAACAAGCATAAGGGTCAGATGTTGTGTATGAGTAATCCATCGCGCAGCTTTGGTTCAAACCACGTTGACTTCGGCGGCATGACTTCGCCGGCATCGGACACGCGGAGCAAATCTTCAACTGTGGTCGGAAACAACGAGAAAGCGATCGCAGCCTTTCCCTCGTTCACTAGCCGCTCGAGCTCCGTCGTTCCGCGTAAGCCACCAACAAAGTCGATTCGTTTATCCGTGCGAACATCTTTAATGCCCAGGATTGGATCCAGCAACTGATCCTGGAGAATCGCCACGTCCAACGACGTAACTGCTCCGTCAGGGCGCGCTGCATTATTTTTCGAAGCCAGCCCGTACCACTGTCCATCAAGATACATGCTCCAGTAACCTCGATGCGTTGGCGCGGGATTGGCTTGATTCGTTACGTCAAAAACCTGGTTAACTCTGCCGAAAAACTCTTCTTTCGAAAGCCCATTTAAATCTTTAACGACCCGATTGTAGGGAAGTATCTGAAGCTGATCGTGTGGGAAGATGACGGTGAGAAAGAAGTTATATTCCTCGTCGCCGGTGTTGCTAAAACTTTGCTCTTTCAACTCGGCACGCGCGCGGCTGGCGCTGGCTGCGCGGTGATGACCATCGGCGATATAAAGATTGGGCACATCGCGAAATGCGTGTACGAAACGTACGGGATCCGGAGCACGCCAAATCGTATGCTGGACTCCGTCGTCGGCTTCAAAGTCTAAAACCGGTCTTGGGTTAGTTGCTTCGCCGACCATTTGATTTATCTCGTCACGTGCGCGGTAGGTGAGAAAGACCGGCCCCGTTTGAGCTTTTAAAATCAGCATGTGGCGTGTGCGGTCGTCCTCTTTATCGCGTCGCGTGCGCTCATGCTTGCGAATGACATCGCCGTCGTACTCGTCAATCGAACTACATGCCACCACCCCCGTCTGTTCATGACCATTCATGATTAGTCGGTAAAGATAGATGCTGGCAACATCTTCCGTTTCGAGCGGGCAGTTTTTGATCAGGCTCTGAAAATTGTCGAGCGCCTTTCGGTAGACCGGCTCGCTGTATATGTCCGTTCCCTGCGGCAGATCGATCTCTGGCCGCGACACGTGCAGGAAGCTGAGTGGATTGCCTCGCGCCAGACGTCGCGCTTCTTCAGTATTAACGACGTCATATGGAACGCTTGATACCTGCTTAGCTCGTTCCGGAGGAGGGCGCAAAGCGCGAAAAGGACGAATGGTTGCCACAAACGCTCCTGTGAGGCAGCCCGGCTGCGTAGTGGGCCATTGCCCGGTTCCCAACCACGGCTGGCTCAATTAAGAAATGATTGCTGAAGGCTTCGGCTTTAAGACTATCTGCTACCGAGCAATCTTAGCAAGTCCTCAAGTTTTTAACTGGGAGTTCTCTCTGTGTTCTCCGTGTCTCCGTGGTGTGTTCTGTTCGGCATTTTTCACCACGGAGACACGGAGAACACAGAGGAGTAGCAAGAATTCAAAAAA
>DATEDU010000119.1:0-23843 GCA_035281525.1 Pyrinomonadaceae bacterium
CAGAATGCGAAAGTAAAAGTTGACGCGCTCGGCGAAAAAGAGATAAACGCAGTCGTCACGCAAAAGAACCCTCTCGCCGTTTCCAAGTCTGATACTCAGGGCGGACTCTCGAATCGCGTGAACGTTCAGGAAGCAAAAGAATTTAAGGTCACGGTCGAGCTACGCGAGATGACTGACGAAATTCGCAACGGTCTGCGACCAGGTATGAGTGCGACTGCAACCATCACCACCAAGGTCAAGAACAATGTGATCGCCGTGCCGTTGGAATCTATTGTCGAGAAATCACCAACGCCGGCTTCGCCTTCACCTTCAGCCACAGTGGATGGCAGCGCCCCGGCGCCGTCTCCAGGTGAAAAGCCAAAGAACCTGAAGGGCGTGTTCATCATCGAGCCTAATGGCAAGGTACGCTTTATTGAAGTGACAACCGGCATTACTGGTGAGGCTGACATCGAGGTTACGAGCGGAGTGCAGAAGGATATGGAGATTGTCAGAGGCCCGAGCCGGGTACTCAAAACGCTCAAGGATGGAATGAGCGTCAAGCGCCAGCAACGCCGACCGGGCAGCTCCAACGCTAACGAGGGCAGCTGATGAGCAACGTTACAGTCGCAACGTTAACCGAGCCAGTAATTCACGACGTCCAGTCGGACGGACATCGCGATCCGGCATCGCTGATCTCGATGCGCGACATCTGGAAGACTTACCAGATGGGCGCGGAAGCAGTCCATGCTCTACACGGAGTATCGTTTGACGTCCACAAGGGCGAATACATCGCGATCATTGGTCCTTCTGGTTCGGGAAAGTCGACTTTGATGAACTTGATCGGCTGTCTGGACACGCCTACTAAAGGTGACTACTGGTTGGCGGGCAAGAACGTGTCTGAAATGGATGATGACGAATTAGCTCGCATTCGCAATCAGGAAGTCGGCTTTGTGTTTCAGACTTTTAATCTGCTTGCCCGTGCAACTGCCCTGCACAATGTTGAGTTGCCGTTGATTTATGGCGGCATTAGCGCGTCGCAGCGCCATGAAATGGCCAAGCAAGCTCTCAAGTCCGTCGATTTGTCCGATCGCGTTACGCACAGACCCAACGAGCTCTCGGGTGGCCAGCGCCAACGCGTGGCGATCGCCCGAGCTTTAGTAAATCACCCGTCGATCCTGCTTGCTGACGAGCCTACGGGAGCACTCGATACTCACACCAGTATGGAGATCATGGACCTCTTTGAGCGGCTGCATGACGAAGGAAACACGATTATCGTGGTCACGCACGAGCACGACATCGCCGCACGGGCCCATCGCATTCTCCACATTCGCGACGGACTGATCGAAAAAGACGAAAGAATAAAGTAGAGGCTGCGCGCGATGGAGCGTTCTTTTCAGTTCCTCCGTCTAACCGCAACCTGGGAAGCCTTCCTCGTTGCTACCCTCAGTCTTCGCTCGAACAAATTGCGCACCTCACTGACGTTGATGGGGATCGTCGTCGGCGTTACGGCAGTAATAGCGGTCGTCACAATAATCAAAGGTCTCGATAAAACAGTCGCGCAAACGTTCTCGTCGCAAGGCTCAACCGTCTTTACGATTTCCAAGAAGCCTCAAATCATCAAGTCGCGCGAAGAGTTCATCACGTTCAACAAGCGGAAGGACGTCACGACCGAAGACGCCGAAGCTATCGCCCGGCTCTGTACGACTTGCTGGCGAGTGGGCATCGCAGCCAATGCTTTCGAGACGCTCAAACACGGTGATCAGAAGTCGGATAGCGTGCGCGTCCGCGGTGTCACTCCAATCACGATGTTTGATATTGACGGCGTCTCAATCGATGTCGGAAGAATCTGGACTGACGGCGAGGCCGAGTCGGCACGCGAAACCTGTGTAGTTGGAGCTGACATTCTCAAAAACCTCTTCAACGATGCGCCGGCTGATCGAGCTCTGGGCCAGGAGATCAGAATTGCCGGACGGCCTTACACGATTATTGGCGTGCTGGAACCTTTAGGGTCCATATTCGGTTTCTCGCGAGACAATGTTGTTTACATTCCTTATGCGAATTATCAGAAATCGTTTGGCGCTCGCGATTCGATCGTAGTCTTCATACAAGTTCCGGCCGCCGAACAGTTGGAAGCTGCTGAAGATCAGGTGCGCACCATTATGCGCAACCGCCGCGGCCGAATGTTCGGTGCCGACGGCGACGAAGGGTTTTCACTGGAAACCCAGGATGTGTTTCTTGATCTTTACGGCAAGGCGACGTCCAACATCTACATTGTCACGATTGGTGTAGCGGCAATCTCGCTGGTGGTCGGTGGCATCGTGGTAATGAACATCATGCTGGTCTCGGTGACTGAGCGGACTAAAGAGATTGGCATACGCAAGGCCATTGGTGCTCGGCGAAAAGATATTTTGACGCAATTCTTGATTGAGGCTGTAACCGTGACTGCGATTGGAGGAGCAATTGGAGTCGGAACGGGCTTTGGGTTGGCTTATGTGATTTCGGCCTTGATTGGGTTTCCATTGTTATTAAGCATGGCTTCAGCAGTGCTCGGGGTGGGCGTGTCGTCGCTAGTGGGAATTATTAGCGGCCTGTGGCCAGCATGGCGCGCGGCAAAGCTCCACCCAATTGAAGCTTTAAGGGCGGAATAATGGGTCTTGATGATGTCAAAGAATCGGCCTTGATGGCGGTCGATACGCTGCGTACGAACAAACTGCGCTCGTCGCTGACCATTCTCGGCGTCACAGTAGGTGTCGTCACGGTCATCTTCATGGTGTCGATTATTCAGGGTCTGAACAAAGCGTTTGCCGATCAGATCGAATCTCTCGGCTCCAACACGATTTTTGTCTCGAAGTTTGAACCAAGCTTCGGACGCCCGCCGAGTCCGGAAGAGGTGCACAGAAAAGATCTCACAATGGACGACGCGGAAGCTCTTCGTCGCGAAGCTCCTTCCATTGCCGGCGTGTCTCCGATTCACCGGATGATCGCGGCGACCGCACGCTACCAGGATAAGCAAACCGACACTCCGATCCTGTTCGGTGTCACGCCGTATTATGAGTTCGTGCACACTCAGTACACCGCTAACGGACGCTTCATCAACGAGATTGACATGCAGGACCGATCCAACGTCTGCATCCTCGGCGTCGACGTGATGAGAGCCTTGTTTCCGTACGAGAACGCGGTCGATAAGGAAATCAGAATTGAGGGAAGTCCCTATCGTGTAATTGGAGTGATGGAGCCGTTAGGCAACTTCTTCGGGCAGTCGCGCGACAATTCAATCTTTATTCCCATCACGACGTTCGACAAATACTATCCCGATCGGCCTTTCCCCGAAGTCGTATTCTTCATCATCGTTCGTCCTCATTCACGCGCGATGGTGAAGTCTGCGATGGACGAAATGACGGACATCCTGCGTCGCCGGCGTCGTGTGCCGCCTAACGCTCCGAATAACTTTGGTATGTCTTCGCAGGACTCGTTACTTGACGTTTACAACCAGCTTACGGGAGCGACAGCCCTGGTGCTGACTTCAATTTCTTTCGTAGCTCTGATGATCGGCGGTATCGGGGTGATGAACATCATGCTGGTTTCGGTGACTGAAAGAACGAAAGAGATCGGAATTCGGAAGGCGGTTGGTGCTACCAAGCTCAACATACTTGCGCAGTTTCTGATTGAGGCGGTTGTATTGACGGCGATTGGCGGCTTGGCTGGATTAGTGGTAGGTGAGATTGCGAGCCTGCTGATGAACAAATACTCCCCACTGCCTGCTCATGTGCCGCTGTGGGCCATTGGTGTAGGCGTTGGAATCTCTGCAGCCGTGGGTATCGTATTTGGGTTATGGCCGGCATGGAAAGCTGCCCGGCTGGATCCGATCGAAGCGCTCCGTTGGGAGTAGGACTATCCACAGATTACGCAGATTACACAGAGACAAGGAAGGGTTGCGAGAGATGCATTCGCCTTACTGGTTATAAAAATCTGTGTAATCGGTGTAATCTGTGGACACAAGCTGAACATGAAATTCATCGAGACTCTGAAGCTGGCGATCTCCGCTATCTGGGCGCATAAGCTTCGCTCAGCATTGACTCTGCTGGGCATGATTATCGGCGTCATGGCCGTAGTCGTGGTCTATTCGTTGATCCAGGGCTTCAACACGTACGTCGATGAAAAAATTGCGGGCATCGGCGCCAAATCATTTACGATCCAGCGTTTCAATCCCCTCGAAGACTTCAAAGATACCGATACCATCGCCGCTGCCCAACGACGAAACAAAGAACTTACGCTCGAGGACTACGAGTACTTGCAACAGCGAGCGACATTGATCGGAAAGTTAGGCGCCAAGGCTCGAGGGACTCCGTCCGAAGTCAAACGCGGCTCTGAAATTCTGACTGATGTTTTTGTTTCAGGCGCTACAGCGAACACTGCCGAGATCGACAACCGAGACATCGCTGACGGCCGTTTTATTGTCGACACTGAGAATGATGCAGCACAGCGTGTTGCCTACATCGGCGCCGACGTTGCTTCGAAACTTTTTCCCGCGGGGAACCCTTTAAATCAAGAGATCACGATTGCCGGCTTGCCGTACCGGGTTATTGGAGTTGAGGTACCGAAGGGTACCATTTTCGGGATACCGCAGGACACCTTCATTGTCATCCCCCTTAAGACTTACTCCAATAACTTTGGCGGATTGATCCGGCAGCGCGCGCTTTTTTTCGTAGCAACCTCCCGCACGGATGAAGAGTTCAATGATGCGGTCGAGGAGTCGAGATTTTTGATGCGTGCTCGGCGCAAGCTAAAGCCGTCGGAGAAAGACAACTTTGGCATGGTTACTCCCGACGCGATTACAGGCTTGCGCGACCGTCTATTTGGGACGATATTTCTGGTCGCCATCGCCGTTCCCAGTATTGCGCTGCTGGTGGGCGCAATTGTGATTATGAACATCATGCTGGTTTCGGTGACTGAACGAACTAAAGAAATCGGGATCAGAAAGTCGATAGGCGCGCGGCAGATGGACATACTTAAACAGTTTCTGGTTGAGGCAATTACCCTGTCGGCGATTGGAGGAGCGATTGGTACCATCATCGCCTGGATCATAGGTAAGGTGCTGACGGCGTTTTTCTTTCCCACCTTTCTTTCGATTGGAGCGGTAGTAATTGCCGTCGGCGTTTCAATGTTGGTCGGCGTGCTGGCAGGTGTGTTTCCCGCGTGGAAAGCGGCTCGTCTCGATCCGATTGAAGCTCTAAGAGCAGAATAGATGAAACTCTTACGAAGCGACATTTACGAAAACCTTAGGATGGCCGTGTCGACGCTGTTGGCCAACAAGCTGCGTTCGTTTCTCACCGTCTTCGGAGTGGTCATCGGCGTCATAACCGTCATGCTGATTGCTTCGATCATCAGCGGCATCGACGTTTCGGTTAAGAAAGAAGTCGAATCGTTCGGCACGCGCTCGATCTACATAAGCAAATTCAATCCGGGAATTCGCATCGGCCGGCTTTCGCGCGAAGAACGCATGCGCAAAGAGCTGACTTACGACGACGCAATCGCGCTCACCACGCTACCCGCTGTCGAAATTTCAGTTCCCTTTCTCGACGTCTCGAGCAACTTCTTCGGCCAAAAAATTATGGTGAAAGGCGGCGGTAAGACGTCCGCTGGTGTGAATCTTCAAGGCACGCTTCCCGACTTCGAGAAAGCCGGTACTCAGATCATTTCCGAAGGCCGCTTCTTCTCCCAATTCGAGAATGACACGAATCAGAATGTGTGCGTGATCGGCTCTAAAGTAGCTGATGACTTCTTCAAGTTCGGTTCACCAGTAGACCAGACACTTGAAATTGGCGGGCAGGAGTTTCGCGTTGTCGGTCTGTTGCAAAAACGCGAGCAATTCCTTTTCAGCGGAGGAAGTGACGATCAAAACAACGTCATCTATCTTCCTTACAACGTGGCACACAAGCTGAAGCCAAATGAAGATGATGTGTTTATTCTTGCAGTGGCTCGGGCCGGCTTGATGGAGGAAGCTAAGGATCAGATACGCGACATGTTGCGTGTGCGGCGCCAGGTGCCCTTTGCGTCCCCAGACAACTTCGGCATGGAAACCGCAGAAGGCTTTCTGGAAAACTTTCGTTCCATCACCGCCGGTTTGGCTATCGCGATGGTGGTGATCTCTTCAGTGGGACTGATGGTTGGTGGGATCGGCGTGATGAACATCATGCTCGTTTCCGTCACCGAGCGAACTCGTGAGATTGGAGTGCGAAAAGCTATCGGAGCTCGCCGCAGCGACATCATGTGGCAGTTTCTGATCGAGGCCGCCACTCTCACCGGTATCGGCGGACTGGTCGGCCTCTCTATTGGTTGGCTCTCAACTTTCCTGCTTAGTCTTTTACTTCCTTCGTATGTGCCGCTTTGGGCGCCCATCGGTGGATTCGTAGCGAGCGTCGGCATTGGCCTCGTCTTTGGACTCTGGCCCGCCTGGAAAGCAGCGCGTCTCGATCCAATCGAATCGCTTCGCTACGAATAAAGATTGTAGGGGCGTTACGACATAAAGCTCGGGAACAGCAACGCGAAAATCAATCCAATAATCAGAGTCAGAACCCACAACAAAATGGTAGTGCCCCATGCTGCCGTAGGACTCACTTTGTAACCCGCGTTCGCCAATCCTTTAGCCCTTAACCACAAGCCATAAAACACAAGGATGCCGATCGAAGAGCCCAGCACAAAAAGCACTGGATTTTGGGCTGGGTCAAAGAAAAATCCGAGGTTGTCCTGCACCAGACTTTCCTGATTCAGGACTGGATGTACGTCATCGGGATCTTTCACGAAAAGAAGCAGCAGGCTCAGAAGTTTTTGAATGACCACTACCGGCATAGCCGCAAAAAGAACTGCTGCAAAAGCCTGCCAGAAGTTGATCCGGCCACCGAAAACTAGAACGCCCAGCAAACAGAGCGCTGCTATAAAACAAAAGAGAACAAAAACTCCCGGAAAAGTCTTAGCCGCAGTCTGAACTCTTTGAATTGGTTGCGTGGCCTGGTCGAGAGCATCTTGTCTTACTCGGGGCATTTGTTCAGGCGGAGGCTTGATCGGACCCTGCTCCATCTTGTCCATGTAGTAATTGACGATGCGCTCCGGCGTGAGGCGTTGAGCAAAAGTAAAAGAGTAAATGAGCGAGACTATGCTGATGACTAAGAACGGCGCCAGCCAGCGCGGGTGCGCTCGTAAATTTCTAAAGACGCGCGTGGGCTCGTAAAAGATACCAGTGAGTTTTTCCACTGCGGACATCGGCGGTTCTTCTGTGCCCGTAGTCTTGGGCAACGGAATGAAGCTAAACGCAAAGAGAATGATTCCCCAGACAGCGAAACCCGGACCGGTCCAAGATCCGCCTGGCACAACTCCGAGGATCCCCAGTACCAGGACGATTAAGCCCAACGCAAATAAAGCGATTGCAACGGCACGAAGTTTAACGGGCCGCGGCGCTTTCGGCGGCGGGACAACTGATGGTGGTGGCGGCGGTTGAAACGTGTCGGGTGGGGGTTGCAAGCTATCGGGCCTCTCGGAGACTTGTTCGCTCATTTGCAGTTTTCCTCCTGCGAAAGAGGACGGGGAGAAAGCACCGTCCGAGGTGAACGTTGGAATTTATCGCTGCTAAATACGTCGTTGGGAATGGCTATGTTTCAACTGCCGGCGCTTGGTCCCAACCAGGTACGCGAATGCACGCCACTGTATGGCCCGGCGAGACTTCACGAAGGTTGGGATCGATGCGAGCACAGTCTTCGATCGCTAACGGGCAGCGAGTCCGAAAACGGCATCCCGACGGTGGATTGATCGGAGTCGGTACATCGCCCTGCAAGACAATACGCTCGCGCGTACGTTTGGGGTCCGGATTCGGAATCGCTGAAAGCAGCGCCTGAGTATATGGATGGAGCGGTTTCGCGTAAAGTTCTGCGGCGCCGGCTATCTCAACGATACGACCGAGATACATCACAGCCACGCGCGTCGATATATGCTCCACCACCGCAAGACCGTGTGAGATAAACAAATAAGTGAGGCCAAAATCCTGTTGTAGATCCTGGAGCAGGTTGACCACCTGGGCTTGGACCGAAACATCGAGTGCCGATACCGGCTCGTCCGCAACGATTAACTTTGGATTCAACGCGAGCGTGCGAGCCACGCCGAGCCGTTGTCGCTGGCCTCCTGAAAACTCATGCGGATAGCGGTTGCGGTAATCGGGATCGAGACCGACGCGCCTCAGCAGTTCACCCACGCGTTCGCGACGATCACTCTTCGTGCCGATGTTGTGAATGACGAGAGGCTCACCGACGATGTCGCCGACTTTCATGCGCGGGTTTAGGGAGGCGTAAGGGTCCTGAAAAACTATTTGCATTTCCCGGCGCAACTGTCGCAACTCATTTTTACCCAACGATAATACGTTGCGGCCGTCGAATGTAACCTGGCCGGCAGTGGGCTCGATGAGACGCAGCAGGCAACGACCGACTGTGGACTTGCCGCACCCTGACTCGCCGACGAGGCCAAGCGTCTCGCCGCGCATGATGGTGAAGGACACACCGTCAACGGCTCGCACCACATCGTCGCTTCCCTCAACAGGGAAATGCTTGAAGAGGTCTCGAACGCTTACTAGCTGATGATTTGCAGTCACTAATCTGTGTAATCTGTGGATATTCTTTGATGGTCTGCCGCTACGGCGGCAGCCAAATCGAATAATACGCAGCGAACCCTAACGCTACCCTCCAAATCGTAAAGCGGAATCTCGCCTTCGCGGCAACGCGGCATTCGATGCCGGCAACGAGGTTCAAAGTGGCATCCCGGCGGCAAGTCAGTTGGTCTCGGCACGACCCCCTCGATTGTTTCCAATCGTTCCTTCTTCGCCACGTCCTCGATACTCAGCTTCGGCACTGAACGCAGCAGACCTTCCGTGTAAGGATGCTTGGGTCGCGCAAACAACTCATCAACCGGCGACTCTTCAACGATCTTTCCGGTGTACATCACGGCCACACGATCCGCAGTTTCTGCAATCACACCGAGATCGTGCGTAATCAGCAGTACGGCGAGGTCACGCGATTTTCTTAGTTCATTCAGCAGCTCGAGAATCTGCGCCTGGATGGTAACGTCGAGTGCAGTGGTTGGCTCGTCCGCAATCAGCAGTTTGGGATCGCAGGCCAGCGCCATCGCAATCATTACTCTTTGCCGCATGCCTCCTGAAAGTTGATGAGGATAGTCGTCAACGCGGCGCGCTGGATCGGGAATCGCTACTTCGCGCATCGCTTCGACGGCGGCAGCTCGAGCGGCCGAGCGCGAGAGCTTGCGATGGAGTCGCAACGCCTCGGCAATCTGTTCACCGACGGTGTAAACAGGATTAAGCGACGTCATCGGATCCTGGAAGATCATGGCGACGTCGTCGCCGCGAATCTGTCGCATCTCCTGGTCGGAGAGTTTCAGCAGATCCTTTCCATCAAAGATAATCTCGCCACTGACAATCTTTCCCGGCGGAGAAATAAGCCGCATGATCGAGAGTGCTGTGATGGACTTCCCGCAACCTGATTCGCCAACGAGGCCGAGTAACTCCCCGCGGTCGAGGTAAAGGTCCACGCCATCCACGGCTCGCACGACCCCCGCCCGCGTCTGAAAATATGTCCGGAGATTCTTGACTTCGAGAAGGCTCATAGCCCCAGCTTGTTCATTCTGGCGTTTTCGTACTCGCCGTCCTCGGCTGGGTAACGCAAATTCTTGTCGATCTTTCCGCTCTCTTTTGCCAAAGCCCAAATAATGCTCTCGCCGGCCGGCACAGTCTTAGGCCGTGTTTTGAACACTTGATCGGTGAAAGCCTCTTCGGCATCAATCCAACGCCAACCTTTTGCTTTGAACATCTCCATTAAGTCACCCAGGAAGAGCGCGTTCAGAAGATTGAAATGAGTCAGGATCGTATGTTTGACAGGGCGACCAGTTACTTTGTGCGCCAGCGCATCGTAATACTGAGTGCGAGCCCACATGTGCTCGAGATAGAAGTCGCGATACGGTTTCAAGTTCGAGTTTGGATTTTTCTCAAGTCTCGCGCGGAGCCGACTGTCGATGGCCCAGTCGGAGTTGTCGATCGTTACATATCCCATCTCGTAACCGTGCGATGCTAGAGATGCACGGAGATCGTCACGCTTCACGGCGGTATCCCCTTCCTTCAAGAACGGAAAGCGAAACGACTTTTTGAAGTGAGAAAAATGCTTTAGCAGTTCTTCAGCACGCACAATGTCCTGGTAGTACTCTTTCGTGGTCATCTCAGGAGCGTCGTAGCTGCGGTGAGAGTAGGTGTGATTCGCGATCAGGTGACCCGCGCGGTCCCACTCAGCGAGGAGGGCTTTGCCACGCTCACTTTCGATGTTTCGTCCTGTCACAAACAATGCGGCTTTGACCGAGTATTTGTTGAACGTAGCGAGGATGGCTTCATTACGTTGTTCGGGATTCAGATGGATTGAGTTGTTCCAATTGAAATCATCCATCGTCAGTGCGATTTGCGGCAACGGTTTCGCGGCGAAGTTCATGTTACGGCATGTTAACGCGAGTGCACTCAAGCCGAGTGCGTGTTGGAATTCTCTTCTATTCATCACGATACCTCATCGGACACAATCGAGTCCCGTAGGGACAAAATGTATATAGGCTAATTGGCTACTCAGTTTTTTTAGCTCCGCAAGCAGCGACCTGTCGCTGCTTGCGGAGCATTGACCGAAGAGTGCGATTGCTATAAACATCGGGCTCCTACGGAGCCTTTATTGATCCTGAACGGATGTTTATACGGCGGTGGACTCGCGGTATTCGCCCCAGACCTTCCTCAAACGATTACTAATCTCACCCACCGTGGCGTAAGCCTCAACACAATCGAGTATTCGCGGCAGCAGGTTCTCCGTTCCACCGGCGCCCTCTTCAAGTTTGTCGAGCGATCTTTGCCCCCCTGCATTATCTCGCCTCTCGCGCAGCGCACGCAGACGCTCGACCTGCGCCTGCTCCACTTCAGGATTCACACGCAGAATCTGCACTGGAGACTTCTCGTCTACCGTATATCGATTAACACCAACCACGATTGCTTCTTTACTCTCAATCGCACGTTGATAACGGTATGCCGATTCCTGGATCTCGCGCTGCACGTACCCTATCTCTATCGCACGCAACATACCGCCCATGGTTTCAATCTTTTCGAGATAATTCAGCGCCTTGCTTTCAATCTCTTTTGTAAGTTGCTCAATTGCATAAGAGCCTGCCAGTGGATCAACAGTGTCAGCGACACCCGTTTCTTCAGCAATCACCTGCTGTGTCCTCAAAGCCAGGCGTGCAGCCTGTTCAGTCGGCAGAGCGAGCGCTTCATCCATTGCGTTCGTATGCAAAGACTGCGTGCCGCCCAACACTGCTGCTAGTGCCTGAATCGTCGTGCGGACAACGTTCACTTCCGGCTGTTGCGCGGTAAGAGAAGACCCGGCAGTCTGAGTATGAAATCGCAACATCATCGAACGCGGATCGCGCGCTCCGAAGCGATCGCGCATAATGCGCGCCCACAGTCGTCGCGCCGCGCGAAACTTAGCAACCTCTTCCAAAAGGTTGTTGTGTGCATTAAAGAAGAATGAAATGCGCGGCGCAAAATCGTCTACGTGCAGACCAGCTGCGAGCGCTGCTTCAACGTAAGCAATGGCGTTGCCGAGCGTAAACGCGACTTCCTGAACTGCCGTCGAGCCTGCCTCACGAATGTGATAGCCGCTGATCGAAATCGTGTTCCAATTCGGCACCTCTTGCGCGCAGAAAGCAAAAGTGTCGGTCACCAGCCGCAGCGATGGAGCTGGCGGATAAATGTACGTCCCCCGCGCGATGTACTCTTTCAGAATGTCGTTTTGCAGCGTGCCTTTGACCTGGTTGAACGCAACACCCTGCTTTCGCGCGACCGCGAGGTACAAACAAAGCAGAGTAGAAGCGGTCGCGTTGATGGTCATGGAAGTCGAGACTGTGTTGATTGGAATACCGTCAAACAGCCGCAACATGTCCTCGAGCGAGTCGATCGCCACACCTACTTTGCCAACTTCACCGGCGGCGAGTGGATCATCCGAGTCCAAGCCGATTTGTGTCGGCAAATCAAACGCGACAGAGAGCCCAGTCGTGCCATGCTCCAGCAGGAATTTATATCGAGCATTGGATTCTTCTGCGGTAGCATAGCCGGCATACTGTCGCATGGTCCATAACTTACCGCGGTACATGTTTGGGTAGATGCCGCGTGTGAACGGGAATTCTCCGGGTGCCGCCAGGTCAGCTTTGTAATCGACTGAATTGGTGTTATTGGGATTGAAGTTGACGGGTAGGTCGATTCCCGATGGAGTTTCGAAGTGCTCGCGCCGCTCAGTATCTGTTTTGGTTGCCATGCGTTATCCACAGATTACGCAGATTACGCAGATTTTGAAAGAGGAGAATGGCGAGCTCTAAATCATGCGTGTCTTCTAAAGTGTTTGATGCCTGTTGTAATCTGCGTAATCTGTGGATGGGGTCAAAATGTATCCAGTCATAGTAACTAAGCGGGGAGCGGACCGGATTCGCGGCGGTCACCTCTGGATCTACAAAAGCGATGTTGTAGACACCGCAGACGCTCCCGGAGGCTCCATTGTAGCCGTGCACGATCGGCACAGAAATTTTGTGGGCCAGGCGCTCTTCAGCCATGCATCGGAAATCACGCTGCGTTTTCTCACCCAGTCGCGGGATGCTATCGATCGCGAGTGGTGGCGCAGGCGAATCCTCGACGCGTCGACAAGACGCAACATAACAAAGAACACTAATGCCTATCGCCTCATATACTCTGAAGGCGACTTGTTGCCGTCGCTAATTATCGATCGTTACGACGACGTGCTGGTGATGCAAACGCTCTCGCAGGGGACTGAAGCCGTCAAACCAATGCTTCTCGATCTGCTGGTTGAGGAGTTTTCGCCGCGCGCAGTGATTGAAAGAAATGATGTGCGGGTTCGAGCTGCGGAAGGCCTCGAGCAAATCGCCGGCACGTTGTACGGCGAATCTCCGGACGAATTGGAGATTCTTCAAAACGGAGTTCGCTTGATCGTGGCGCCGCTTAAAGGCCAGAAAACTGGATCCTTTCTCGATCAGCGTGAAAACCATTTCGCTGCGCGCGGTGTGGCGCACGGACGCGCGCTTGACTGCTTCACTTTCCATGGCGGCTTTGCACTGAATCTCGCGACTGTGTGCGAGAGTGTCATTGGCGTCGACATTTCGGCCGAGGCGGTTGCATTTGCACGACGAAATGTGGAGCTCAATCAAGTGGCAAACGTTGAGTTTCGTGAGGCGAATGTATTCGACGTTTTACGTGATATGGAGTCGGCAGGAGAGAAGTTCGATACCATCGTCCTTGACCCACCGGCTTTTGCGAAAAGTCGATCAACACTCAAGGCGGCCGTTCGTGGTTACAAAGAGATCAATCTTCGCGCACTTAAGTTGTTGAGAGCGGGTGGGACTCTAATCTCGTGCAGTTGCTCATATCATGTGTCGGAAGATTTGTTTCTCGGGATTCTCGCGGAGGCTGCTAATGATGCTCATCGTCGCCTGCAAATTGAAGAAAAAAGAATGCAGTCCACCGACCACCCAATTCTCCTCGGAGTTCCAGAAACTTATTACTTGAAGTGTGTAATCGGTCGCGTCGTTGAATGAAATCAGCAATTCACAGTAAGGGTTTCTCCTGAGGAACAAATTCTTGACCGACTAACCTCAAAGGACTAGAATCAGCGCGTTGAATTGAAGCACGTTAAATCAATAACTCTTTTCCCTTCTCATCCGAAAGGAGCCTCAATTATGAAACTCTCGCCGCGAGCGCAGCGCCTGTTGCTGTTGCTCACCACCGCCTTAGTTCTTGTGGCTTTAGCAGCCGGAATTGCGGTTCGCGCTGTCCTAAGCCGCTCAGTGTACAAGAAAACGCCTTACACCATTGTCTGGCAGGTCACTGACTATGACGCTAATGGCAAAGCAACGCCTGTATACACGGAAACGCGCTATGTAGCTTCAAATGGCAACTGGAGGAGTACTCGTTATTACACTGATGGAAAACGTGAAGAGTTATTCGCCGAAATTGGTCGAGGAGTATTCGCTGCAAAACCTAACAAGCTTCACTTTGTGTCCGAGCACAATTCTTCCACAGTTGAATTAACTCTGGAAGGTTTCCAAAAGGCACCCGGATACGTGCGGACGGAGAATGTAATGGGCCTGCTCACGGTAGTTCAGCGGCCAGCAAATGATCGCCACGAAGTTACCATGGAAGGTTATCGTGCGCTCTCCCTCAATGGAGATTTTATTAAGATCATATTTTATGGTCCTGTCACAACCGTGAAAGAGCCCGTGAGTCTGGCGTTAGGAGAACCTGATCCGGCACTATTGAAGATTCCTCACGGCTTGCCGATTGATACGAAGAATTATGAACAGTTGCATGGGTCGTGGGCTAAACAACCCAAATAGAAATCAGCGTCTAGCTTTGTGAGGTGCCGCTGCGGACGGTTTCGGCCAATCGTTTCGCATCGGGTAGAGCTTCGAGTGCTCGCAGCACTTGCGGATCGGCATCCAGCAGCACGCGGGCGCCGGCGTCATTTGAAAATGCCGCCGTCACTATCTCTTCACGCAATCGCAACTTTACAAATTCCAACTCTTCTTCGAGCTGAGCTGCCGTGAGTTGAGAGTCAACGTCAGTGCGCACCCATTCACGAAACGCTTCCAGTACTCGATCGTTGATTGGATAATCGGTGGCTTTCGGGTTCTTGCCATACTGCACTTTTTCGACGTGGTAAGACTCCAGACCGGGAACTACTCCAGCAGCCAATCGCCGAGTAAACTGAAACGCGGCTTCCGCAATTCTTGTTCGAGCCGGCGTAAACTCGAGACGCTTCACATCGATGTCCGGGGTGATTCCGCCGCCTCCATAAAACACGCGGCCAGCCGCTGTTTTCACTGCCGGTCCAGTCTGCGGAGGGGGCGTTGGAGACGCGTGCGCCAACGGCACCGCAAGTTCTCGAGTGAACGGACTTGGTGAAGGCTCCGGCCTCGCCTCATCCAGGTCATGCCTCACGTAGTAATCGTAAAAGGATCCTTCTGAATATCCGCGCTGGAGCGAACGACCGTACGGAGTGTAGTAACGCGCCGTCGTTAATGTGAGTCCGGTATTAAACGGCAATGGAAAGACTCTCTGGACTAAGCCTTTCCCAAAGCTCGTCTCGCCGACGATCAGTCCTCGCCCGTGATCCTGAATCGCGCCTGCGACAATCTCAGAAGCTGAAGCCGTACCGCGGTTGATCAAAACTACGAGCGGCAGGTCTTCGGGAGTGGCGCCGTTCGATTTGTAGACGATTGGTTCCGAGTATTCACTGCGACCTTTAACTGAAACTATGACTTGGCCGCGAGGCAGAAATTCACTAGCAACGTCGATTGCCTGGTCCAGCAACCCGCCTGGATTGCCTCTGAGATCGAGTATGAGTTGGCGCATCCCCTCATCTTTTAGTTTGTTCAGGGCTGCTCGCAATTCTTCATCACTCGTGTGCTGAAATCCGCCGGTGAGGCCGATGTAGCCGGTAGTCCCGCGTACCATATAGGCGTTACGAATCGACGGTAGCGGCACAGCGTCGCGTACAAGTGTGAAATCAAGAGGCTGTTCCGAACCGGCTCGTTCGATCTTCAGTGTAACCGGGTCGCCTTTAGCGCCACGCACATTTTTCGACACCAGATCGCTGGTCCAATCGCGAGCATCTTTGCCATTGACCTCCAAAATTCGATCGCCGTATTTGAGTCCCACACGCGCGGCCGGAGTGTCGTCCACGACCGATTGAACATAGACGCCATCGCGGTGTTGGACGATGGTGACGCCGATACCATAGAAGCGTGAGTCTTGATCCTCTTTTAGTTTCTTGAATTCCACGTAAGGAAAGTAAGTTGAGTGAGGATCGAGCGTCGTTAGCATGCCTTGGACCGCGGCTTGAGTGGCCTTTTCGTAATCAATATCACCAGCATAACTACTTGAGATTGTTGAGACGGCCTCATCGTAGTCTTTCTCGATCTCTTCGGCAGGTCGGTCGGCCACAGGCCCACGTAATGACACTGAACGCCGCAGCCGGCGAGAACTCCCAATCGTTCCGCCTACGAGTGAAGCAATCAAGACAAAAGCACAAGCGACAATGAGATATGTTCGAGGCATGATTAGTACATCAATTTGCCGGCGCTGCACACATTTGCCAACGGCAAATTCGACTCAAAATATAGCACAGATGTCCCATAGGCTTCAGCTTATGCGGCTCATGTTATAGTGAGGTATCGATGCCGGAATCGCTATCAGTTGTAGTGCCTGCTTACAACGAAGGTGCACGACTTGGCACTACTCTGCCCGTTCTGCTCGACTATCTTGATCGGAGTGATGACGAGTGCGAGCTGATCGTAGTTGACGACGGATCTAGGGACGACACGGCTGAGGTTGCGCGACAAATACTCAAAGACGCCGGGCGAGTCCGCACGTCCGTTCTGAGTTATCAATCAAATCTTGGTAAAGGGCGTGCGGTAAGGTTGGGGTTGCTGGCCTCGCGAAGTGACGTGGCTCTCTTTTCCGACGCCGATCTGTCAACGCCGATTTCTGAAACACCAAAACTCGTAGAGCCGATTCGCCGGGGAGAGTGTCACATCGCATTTGGCTCAAGAGCTTTGAACCGGAAACTTATTGGAGTGCACCAGCCGTGGCGGCGCGAACAGGGCGGACGAGTTTTTAATCTGGTGGTGCGGATGGCTACCGGTCTGCCATTTTGGGACACTCAGTGCGGCTTCAAGGCGTTTCGCATGAGCGTTTGCCGTCCAATAATTGAAGGGGCAATGATCGACCGGTTCGGCTTTGACGTCGAACTGCTTTACATCGCGCATCGGGCGGGTTTACTGGTAAAAGAGATTCCGGTTCGGTGGGATCATAATGAAGGAAGCAAGGTGAACGTCGCCAGCGATAGTTTCAAGATGCTTGCTGAAGTAGCTTTGATCCGGCAACAAGCGCGACGTGGAGCTTACGATAAGGCGATTAAGGCGTCGCGCGAGTTAGCACACAGCAAACAGCAGACAGCGAACAGCTGACAGCTGTCTGCTGTTCGCCGTCTGCTGTTCGCTGTTCGCTGTTTGCTAACCACCATCCACCGCAAGCAATATAGGACCTTAAGATGACCGCTCGTCTAAATGTCAACATAGACCACGTCGCAACTGTCCGTCAGGCGCGTCGGGCTCCCGAGCCAAGCGTCATTGCCGCAGCTATGATTTGTGAACAGGCGGGCGCCGATGGAATCACTGTTCACCTGCGCGGCGATCGACGTCACATCCAGGATGGAGACGTGCGACTGCTACGCGAGTCCGTAGCTACCTATCTGAATCTCGAGATGGCGGCGACGGAAGAGATGTTGAAGATAGCTCTCGAGACGAAACCGGACGCCGTTACATTAGTTGCAGAAAATCCGAACGAGATCACGACTGAGGGAGGTCTGGACGTTAAAGCAAACATCTCAATCGTGCGCGCGGCCGTTAGCAAATTGCGGCAGGGTGGAATCGTCGCGAGCTTATTTATCGATCCTGATCTGGTGCAGATTGAGGCTGCGCATGAAGTCAGTGCGCAACAGGTGGAGCTATGCACGGCGGCTTATGCTGATGCGACGCTCGGGTCGCGTGGTATTCATAGTGAAACTGCTTTGAGAGCTTCCCAGGAGCTTCGCGAGTTGCGAGAGGCGGCGATGTTGGCTTCACAGTTTGGACTGCGGGTCGCGGCTGGCCATGGCTTGACTTATCGGAATGTTGGCGACGTTGCGGCGATCTCGGAAATCACTGAGTTCAATATTGGGCACAATATTATTTCGAGGACGATTTTTGTGGGTCTTGAAAGAGCGGTGATGGAGATGAGGGAGGCGATTAGGAGGGGAAGTCAATAGGACTATAAGACCTATAGGAATATAGGGCCTATAGGACATATACGACCTATTTCCTATCTTCCGCCGGCTAATTGCAGGCGGACCATCGACCGCTCCAACTTCACTCGAGCCTTTTCGAAATCCTCTTCTGTTCCAGTCCATGCACTCAAACGCTTTTCGACGTGCTCGCGAGCCAGTCGCGCTCGAGCGGCATCGATTTCTTCCGGGCGTTCCGCAATTTCAGCCAATACCGAGACGCGATCGTCTCGAACTTCGACAAAGCCTCCGGAGACATGCAGCTGAGAGACTTTCCCATCACTCGTATAGGAAAGGACTCCTGTTTGGAGTTGGGAAATGAGCGGCGTATGGCCCGGGAGAATGCCAAGCTCCCCTCCGAGGCCTGGGACGGTGACCATGTCCACTGACTCGGAGAGTACGCGCCGTTCAGGTGTGACTACTTCAAGTTGGAGTTGAGCCATGATGGTGTCGATAGCGTGGCTAAATAAGACCTATATGAACTATATGACCTATTCTTGCGCCAGAGTCAGGACCTATTCTTGCGCCAGCGTCTTCGCTTTCTCGACTGCTTCTTCAATTGGGCCGACCAGCAAGAAAGCCTGCTCCGGCAAATCGTCATGCTTGCCATCAACGATCTCACGGAAACCCTTGATCGTATCCGCCAGCTTCACGTATTTCCCTTCCTTCCCAGTGAACTGAGAAGCAACGAAGAATGGCTGCGAGAAGAATCTCTGAATCTTTCGTGCTCGTGAAACTACCAGTTTGTCTTCATCCGACAGCTCGTCAAGACCAAGAATCGCAATGATATCCTGGAGATCTTTGTACCGTTGCAGCACGCGCTTGACGTCCTGCGCAGTGTTGTAATGATCCTCTCCCACGATGCGCGGATCGAGAATGCGCGATGACGAAGCCAACGGGTCCACTGCCGGATAAATTCCCAACTCCACGATCTGTCGTGACAGCGCGGTGACTGCGTCCAGGTGCGCAAACGTCGTGGCCGGAGCCGGGTCCGTGTAGTCGTCAGCCGGAACATACACCGCTTGGATCGAAGTTACTGATCCAGTCTTCGTGGACGTGATGCGTTCCTGCATCTCGCCCATCTCCGTAGCGAGGTTTGGCTGGTAACCGACTGCCGACGGCATGCGGCCCAGCAGCGCCGAGACTTCAGAACCAGCTTGAGTAAACCGAAAGATGTTATCGATGAACAGAAGCACGTCCAGTCCCTGATCGCGGAAGTACTCGGCGACTGTAAGACCTGAAAGTGCTACTCGCAGGCGAGCGCCAGGCGGCTCAGTCATCTGTCCATAGATGAGCGCCACCTTGGAATCTTCCAAAGCCTTTGTGTCGACTTTGGTCATGTCAAACTCGCCAGTTTCTTCCAGATGATGGTAGAAAGTTTCGCCGAAGTTGATAACTTTCGATTCCACCATTTCACGCAGCAAGTCATTTCCTTCGCGCGTCCGCTCACCGACGCCTGCGAAGACTGAGAAGCCGGAGTGCGCCTTGGCGATATTGTTAATCAACTCCATCACGATGACGGTCTTGCCAACACCGGCGCCGCCGAAGAGACCGATCTTGCCGCCGCGTAGAAACGGCTGAATGAGATCGATCACCTTGATGCCCGTTTCAAACATCTGGAGCTCAGTCGACTGCTCTTCGAACGTAGGCGCATGCCGATGAATGGGATAGCGTTCCTGATGTTTGACGTCGCCGAGGTTATCTACCGGCTCACCAATCACATTAAGCACGCGGCCGAGAGTGCCTTCACCCACGGGCATGGTGATTGGACCTCCCGTGTCAATCGCCTTCATGCCACGGACCATTCCGTCAGTCGGCACCATTGAAACTGTACGCACTCGTCCTTCGCCGAGATGTTGCTGAACTTCGGCAATAACGTCGATTGGAGAAGGCACATCGAACCCGTCTGAAACGATCCGCAGAGCTTGATAGATCGGAGGGAGATGTTTCTCGTCAAACTCTATGTCGACAACCGGCCCTATGATCTGAACTACTTTGCCGGCTACTTCACCATTTCCGCTTGGCGTGGACATACTATCTTTAAAACTCCTCTTTCGAGCCGTTTAAGGGCGAAAAATTGGCAGGATTAAAAGCCAGACAAGATAACATAACCCTTTAGTAAATGGTAAATGGTAAATAGTAAATGGAAGTACTGAGTGCTGAGTCTACAGTACCCCTTCTCACTTACGAATACTTCGTATGAGGTACTAAGTACTCAGCACTTAGCACTAAGTACTCAGCATTTCCATTTACTATTTACCAGTCACCATTTACTAAAGTTGAAACCTTGGTTGTACTAATGTCGTAGTACAAGTGAACAAGTTGGGCATGAGCCAAATTTTCTTCATTAATCCAAGCGATCCGATGCCGCTTTACGTCCAGCTCACGCGAGCAATTCAGTTCGCGATTGGCATCGGCAGATTGCGCATCGGCGACCAGTTGCCGACCGTCAGGCAGATGGCTGTCGATTTGCGAGTGAACGCCAATACAGTCGCTCGGGTTTACGCTGAATTGGAACGAACCGGTGTAGTCGAAACCCGTCGCGGAGTCGGAACATTTGTGTGCGCTCGACATTTTGAATCCAGACCCAAGCGACAACACGAACAGGAACTTAAAGAGCTTGCTGACAGAATGATTGCGGAGACGACGGCGTTAGGGTTTTCCGTCGACGATCTCATCGATCAACTTCAGAGCAGGCGCAAGAAGGAGTTGAAAAAACATGTCTAGCGACAAGAGTTTGGTCCAAGTGGGCAGCAATCTGCCATCGCCCCAGGCGCCTCGGTTCAACATCGTAGCGGCGATGTCCTTTCTATCGCCCCTTGCGCTGGGACTCCTGATTTCTTCTCTTATGTGGAATCCAGTAGCCCTCATCGTTGGATTCATTCTCGGATTGTTGGCGGCACAATCCCCTAAGATAGCCAAACAGTGGGAGAACGCCGTAGTCCTCCGCCTTGGCAAATACATCGGGCTGCGTGGACCGGGATTGTTTTGGATCATCCCCTTTGTAGATACCGTCGCAGCGTGGGTGGACCAGCGCGTGATCACCACAAGCTTCGCCGCCGAAGAGACGCTTACCTCCGATACCGTACCCGTTAACGTGGACGCCGTTCTCTTTTGGATGGTTTACGATCCTGAGAAAGCGGCACTTGAAGTTCAGAACTATCCGCAAGCTGTGAGTTGGGCCGCGCAGACCGCTCTGCGCGACATCATAGGCAGGACCTTTCTCACCGATTTGCTGCGCGGTCGAGAGCGCATCGAAGAAGAACTTCAAAAACTGATCGACGAACGCTCGAATCCGTGGGGCGTGACTGTTCAGTCAGTAGAGATGCGAGACGTGGTAATTCCTGCCGCCCTTCAGGATGCGATGTCGCGTGAAGCTCAGGCGGCGCGCGAGAAACAAGCGCGAATCATCCTGGGCCAGGCTGAAGTTGAAATCGCACACCTCTTCGACAAGGCCGCCGAGTCCTATCTCGACAATCCTACGGCGCTGCACTTGCGCGCGATGAACATGCTCTACGAAGGCTTGAAGGAAAAAGGTGCGATGATGATTGTCCCCAGCACTGCCGTCGAATCGATGGGAATGGGTGGTCTGATCGGTGCCGCAGCCTTACGCCAGCAAAAACTAACTGGCGCCGAAGAGTCAGATGAGGAAGTGAAATAGGGTTAAGTCTCCGGATCGATGCGGATCTTCATGCGTTGGAGTATTTGAACGTCTTCGTCGGTTAGATTCAGCGTGGCGTCCCCATCGCTATCCTCTTCGGAGTGAGGCCGCAAACCAATTTCGAGACGCAGCGTTAGTTCCATCTCGTAACCTGCGTCTCGCAGACGTTCAATCGCTTCAGCAACCTTTGGTGAGTTCTCGACTGATTCGTTTATCGCCGTTCCTATCTCCCGCACAATCTCTTTGGCGTCGTCGTCGATTTCCAATCCTAACTGCCTTTCGAATCTCGAGTTGGCTGCTCGTTAAATCTCCTTAATGCCTTTGTGAGATATGCTACGCGACGAAGTAAGGAGGGTCAACCATTAGGATGATCGAGCCACCTTGAAATCGGCACCACCGTCAACTATCTTATGAACGAGTTAATCAAACATTTTTTGGGTATCAACTACTCACTGAGGAGGAATCTCTAATGCCTGAAGTTGGAGATGTGGCCCCAGATTTCGAGTTGCCGAGCAATCTTGAGAAGGGGAAAAAGGTAAAGCTCTCGGATTTCCGGGGCAAGCAGAACGTCGTACTCGCATTCTACCCACTTGCCTGGACACCTGTTTGAACGGCGCAAATGCCTGCGTACGAGGCTGACCTCGAACGATTTAAAGGCTACGATGCCCAAGTTCTGGGCATATCCGTCGACAGCGTACCGTGTAACACCGCATGGGCCAAGAGCCTGGGCGGACTCTCATATGACTTGTTAAGCGATTTTGAACCAAAGGGTGAAGTAGCGCGAAAGTTTGGAGCCTACCGTCAGAATGACGGCATCTCGGAACGCGCTCTATTCATCGTCGACAAGGAAGGCAAGATTGCCTACAAGGATATTCACAACATCTCAGATCAACCGGACAATGAAGATTTGTTCGAGGTGTTGCGCAAACTTTAAAGGTATCGGGTGTCAGGTATCGGGTGTCAGCCGAACCAACCGCTTAACATTCTTACTTACTGATTCTTAGAACAATCTGCCGACACCCGAACCCGGCACCCTGTTTTATGACGATATCCAGAAAGTGTGTTCCGTTCACGCCGTTCGAAGGCGACCTGGCGAAAAGCACCGTTGCTCTTGTTACGGCAGGTGGCGTTCACCTGAATGAACAGGAACCATTCAACATCGCTGATGAGTTGGGAGACCTCGGATACCGAGTCATTCCCGAGGAGGTCGATTCTTCACAACTGAAGGTCACTCATCATCATTATGATCATTCGGACGCTGATAAAGACATCAACGTAGTGTTTCCGATAGATGTGTTGCGAGATCTTCAAGAAGAAGGGTTGATTAAGGGAGTTGCTAAAAAGCACATCGGGTACATGGGCTACACGATGCAACTCAAAGCGATGTACGAAGGCACCGCCCGAGAAATTGCGAACGAGATCGACAAGGGCTCGAGAGCCGATGTCGTGGTTTTGACTGGCGGTTGACCGAACGTATGCCACCGCACGGTCGTCGCGGTACAAAGAGAAATTGAGATGAAAGGTATTTCCACCGTCTTGATAACCGTCAGTCCGGAAGTGTCAGCGCAAATGCGACCACCTCGAGCGCTATATCCGAGGGGTTTTAAGATAGGCAACAGTCTTGGTGGGCCGGGGATGCGTCGACTGCAGCGGAAGGTGCTTTGGGAAGCGCTCGGATTGTTGGGCGAAAACACGACGCCGGGAAAAGTTATAACTCGAGAGTATCCCGAGTACGGCAGCTACCACGAACCGCCTCGCGTGAGAAGCTAGTTTCGAGTCATGTACAACACTATTGGAATCCTGACCGGTGGAGGCGATGCGCCGGGATTGAACGCCGTCATTCGTTCTGTGGCGAAGACTGCAACAGGCGAGTACGGAATGAAGGTTATCGGGATTGAAGATGGATTCGAAGGACTCTTAGGAGACACGCAAACGCGTCCGCTCCTGCCGTCTGACGTACGCGGATTGTTGCCACGCGGCGGCACGATTCTCGGAACTCGCAATCGCGGCAGATTCGTTGAACGTGAAGGGTCGTCGGCGGAAGAGGTTTACGCCCAGGCTGTCGGCAATCTGAATCGCCTAGGGATTGGCGCACTGATCGTCCTCGGCGGCGAAGGCACGCTGATGATTGCCGCTGAGTTTAGTCGACGCGGCGTACCGATCGTTGGCGTACCAAAGACCATTGATAACGACCTGGCCTGTACGGAGCTGACGTTCGGCTTTGTGACCGCGCTCGACATCGC
>DATEDU010000120.1:0-3874 GCA_035281525.1 Pyrinomonadaceae bacterium
GTAAGCGCGAACGCCTGAACCCGTCGGCGTGTAGTTGTATTGAGCGTTAAGAGGGAGATCACGCTGGTCGATTCGATCCAAGCCCCACGGAGGATTCGTCTGAGTTGTGCTCGCTCTGACGCGTCCATCCTCCTCAACAAATTTGACTCTGAAATCCTGGGCCAACGCCATAGCGTCGGCTTCGGTCATCTCTAATGAAAACCCATTAAGTGCATGTTTGTAGATATGATTGATCTTGCCTGCGTGGCGCGAGGCCAATTCGGACGCGATGTACGGTGCGATTGAATACTCTCCTCTTTCACCGACAACTGAATCATCGAGCACCACTATGTAGTTGTTCTCAATCTTATCTGCTTTTTTGTGGAACTTATCTTTAAGCTTCTGGCTCTGAGTCGGTCCTGAAACAAAAAGCACGAGGCTGACAAACGCCATGGGGAGTAATATGGCTATCTTCTTCATCTATTTCTCCTTAATGAACTTGACCCGCCCGCTACCGCGGGCCGTTTCGAGTTCCGAGTTCCGGGTTTAGTCCGAGAAGTAAACTCGGAACTCTAAACTCGGAACTCCAAACTCTGGGTGGTAGCCGGGGCGGAGAACTCCGCCCCGGGATGGAGTCTGGCTTCAGGACCTAAAAGAACAACGTGTACAACAAACGGTTGGGCGAGCCAGTGCCGACATTCGAAATGACGCCGGTGGTCGCATTGTTGACGAGCGCGTTTCTGATCGTCGTCGATGAAGCCGATGGATTGGCCTGTTTGTAAAGTGCAGCAGCTCCGGCCACGTGCGGGGAAGCCATCGAAGTTCCACTCAGCGTCGCAGTCGCCGTATTCGACGTAAACCAGGCTGATAGAATCCCCGATCCAGGTGCGAAAATGTCAAGACATGTGCCGAAGTTCGAAAACGACGAGCGCGCATCTGACTGAGTCGTCGAACCTGTGGTTATGGCGTTGGCCGCGCGAGATGGCGAGAAATTGCACGCGTTGGCGTTACTGTTGCCGGCAGCAACAGCAATCGTGACGTTCGAGTTGTGCAGATTGTTGACCGCAGTGTCGAGTGCACTTGATGCGCCGCCGCCGAGACTCATATTTGCCACGGCAGGACGAATGCCACTGTTTCTTACAAAGTCGACACCGGCGATGACGCCAGAGTTCGAGCCTGAGCCGCTACAGTTGAGCACTCGTACGCCCCGAAGCAGAGAACTCTTGGCGACTCCAAAAGTTGAACCGCCGACCGTACCTGCTACGTGGGTTCCGTGACCGTGGCAGTCCTGGCCATTGCCGCCGAATGCATCGAACACGTTCGACGCGCGCCCGCCAAACTGCGTATGCGCGGTACGGATGCCCGTGTCAATGACATAGACTCGAACGCCTGAGCCGGTCCAGTTGAATGTGTAGATTGCATTGAGCGGGCGGTTCCGTTGGTCGATGCGATCAAGACCCCAGGGCGGGTTACTTTGAGTAGCATCAGCGGTCATCACTTGATCTTCTTCGATGAACTTGACCCTAAAGTCATTACTCAAAGCCTCGGCTTGATCCTCTGTCATCTCGATGGCAAAGCCATTTAGCGCATGTTTGTAGACATGGTTGATTTTGCCTCGATAATTTGCTGCCACTTCTTGTGCGATGTACGGTGCAATCGAGTACTCGCCTCTCTCTCCCACGACAGAGTCGTCGAGCACCACGATGTAATTGTTTTCGATCTTGTTTGCTTTTTTGTGAAGCTTATCGTTATGCCGTTGGCTTTGCGTCGGCCCCGATGCAAAAACCATGAGGCAAAGAGCCGTCAGTGTAAGGAATACAGCAATTTTCTTCATCCTAAGTCTCCTTCAAGTTAAGTGGTAAGGGTAGGTGGGGGGTAGTCGCCGCCCGCACGGCACTAGAAATCGCGGGAAGATAAGGCCGGACGTGATGAGTCACAGATAGTAATCCGATCTACTTTGGGCGAGTAGTTATGGGAGGTTGTTTTCTTTTAGCCCCAGGAAGAAACGGCAGTCTATAGCAGAGACGGTGACAGACGCAAGGAATTCTGCGTCATCTGCATTTATCACTCGCAAAATCAGTTTGGAGTTTGGAGGTGCAAAGTAGGAACAGCAATTCTTCGCGCCGAAGGCGCGAGATAAGGTAGCCAGGGGCAAGCTCTGAGCGTGGCGAAGAGCGCCGCCCCTGGACCGGGAAAAAAATTTGGACCAAGCTCTGAAAGAGCGACAGAATCTTCGTGAGCGCGAAATCATATTTCGCACTTTCAGTGCTGGTTTCTTTTGCTGGTGCCTACTCCAGGGGCGTCGTGCTTCGCTGCGCTCAGCACTTTGCCCCTGGCTACCTTCGCTCGCGCCTTTGGCGCGAAGAATTGTTTATCACTTCATTTGCAGCTCGCAGGCCGGCATCGAATGCTTCCTCGAACAGCGCGACGCCACTTAATTCCGAATGCGCAAAGTGGATCGAGCGAAATGGCTTTACCCCTTCCTTTCGAGCCGCTCCCCAAATGAATCCCGAACGCGGCCGGATCATCGCATGACCCCAGCGCATCACATCCAAACGCTGAACGAGCTCACGAATGTCAGAATGCGCGCGTGTCAGATCCGTTAGGGTAATTTCAGCCCAACCTCGCCAATCGGTTTCGAGCAGCCGTGTGCGAGCCACGCGTGGATTCTCATCACAGAGTGGGTAGTAGTAGGTGAGTACGGTTGGACCATGATCAATGCCGCGCTGATGAGTTGCGACTACGTAGCCCAGTGACGGACTCTCGTAGAGCACGTTGTCCCACGCAAGTGGGAAATCTCGTGGCAAATTAACTGCCGGGCGGTCTTTCAAAGTGAGGTTCGCTACCATCCATGATCCAAATTGGAATTCGGCAATATGAGGCGGAGGGTTGTCGCGATAAGGTCGAATGACGTAACGAGCCATGAACTGAGGCGCAGCAAAGATGACGGACTGCGCTCTTAAACCTCGCGGACTTTTTCCATCGCGGTCCAAGGTGATGACGTCGACACCTTCTGCAACCGGGATGACCTCGAGAGCTGCGCGGTCCAACAGCACCTTTGGTTTGATTCGATCGAACAAGTACTTAACCAATCGTCCATTGCCTTCAGGCCACGTAATGAGAGGCTGCGAATCGACAGTCGCCTTTGCCACTCGCGAACAAAAATAAAACAGTCCGGCCCAGGCACTCGTCTGATCGACAGTCATCCCATAATCGTCGCGACAGGCGTAATCGACCCACCAGCGGAGTCGCGCACTCGAGAAACGCTGGCGGTTCATCCACTCTCCCATCGAAATTCGGTCAAGTGAAGCGACTTCTTCGTCATCAGAACAGGCCGAAACCGGAATCGTAAAAGCGCGTCGATTCTTCGAATCCCGCCACGAAATCCATCGCGCCATTTCCGCATTGAACCGCGCCATCTGCTCTTTATCAGCTTCCGATTCGCCGGCATGAAGATAAAGACCTTCGTACCAGCGACCCTTGAAGAAAACCCGTTCCTCCGGATCGCGACAAAGGAACTGTTCGGCGACGACGGGCTCGCCACTCTCGTCTTTTCCTTCAATGACACGCATCTCTTCGAGCAGCGACACAAGTGCGTGGTTTTCTTTCATCGGAACCGGGATGTAATGGGCTCCCCAGGGGAATGAAGTGAAGTTGTTGGATCCGGAACGCGATGTTCCACCGGGTGCGCTTTCGAGCTCGAGCAAAACGAAATCTTCGAAGCCTGATTTGAGTAAATGCCACGCGGCAGTCAACCCGGCTACACCACCGCCAACTATCACCGTTGACACTGATTGCCAGGCATCATTCGGAACTTCAATGTTTACGTGATCGCGCAGGCGATGACCGAAAACATCTGATGAACCGACGATCTCTCCATCTGGCAATGGTGGAA
>DATEDU010000121.1:0-28150 GCA_035281525.1 Pyrinomonadaceae bacterium
CAGGCAAATCGAATCACGTTTGGATACCTTGGAACGCGACAAGTAAAAAATGTCTTTCCTCTCATTCACCCCGGGCTTAAGCCCGGGTCAAATAGTGGAAATGAAAAGGAAACCGTTTAAACGGTTTCCCTCTTACGAGCATTTCAAAACACCTGGCTAAAGCCAGGTGAGAATGAGAGGGCTTAACTCCAAAACATCTGGCTGAAGCCAGGTGAGAATGACAATGAAGACCGATCTATACAAACGGGCGGGGATTGAGGATCTAGCCGAGTTCTACCGCACCAAGTTCGTCTCGGACGAAGTCCTCGACGCCCGTTACTTTAAACCGCTCGACCGGTTCGACGTCCGCTTCGCGCGCACTATGTGGGTCTATGACAACGTGCGCGCCGGCTCATCCGTACTCGACCTCGGCTGCGGAGCGGGAATGCTCGCACTACTCAAACGCAAGGGTATAACTCTGACCGGCGTCGACCTGTCGCCCGACTGTGCTCTCGCCGCGAAGCGTAATGGCTATGACGCAACGTTCAGCACAGAGCTTACGCATTTACCTTTTGCTGACGCGAGTTTCAACTATGTCGTGAGTCTGGATGTGATCGGTCACATCGGTTTTGAAGAAAAAGATGACGTGCTCAGTGAAGTGCGGCGGGTGATGCGGCCCGATGGAGTCACGTTGCACGGAATCGAATGCACTGACCGTCGCGTTCAAAAAGATTACGATGAAATGACTCCGGAAGAGTTGAGACATTTCATCGAGGTCGACGGTCACGTCGGCCTGGAAGAAGAACAGGAACACGTCGAGCGATTCAAACAATTCTTTTCGCACGTCGCGGCTGAACCACGGTACGCACTCTGCCTAAGCAGCGAAGAGTTCATTAAACAAGCGGACAAGTATGGCCTGATCTTTGAAACAGATTTTCTCGACTACCTTCGCGGCCTGTCTTTCAAGGAAAGGCGCGCTTTCGATGTGGCAATGGGATATGTCTTCGGAAAGATTTCCGACTTAAATCTTTCGCTGCCAAAAAGCGGGCTCTACTTGTTACTGAAGGCTTCGAATGTACCGCTGGGACCGTTCTACAACGAACATCGCGACCGGACCGGTCTATTTACGTCAGAGCAGTCACGCAGTACGCCAGTGGTTTGTCTCGACCGGAGCAGCGAAGCAAAGTTTGACGATGGCTGGTACGAGCCAAACGTTCTGCCGCCCGTCGCTCGTTGGATGAGCGATCGTGGACGCGTTTCATTCCACGCTGAATATGTTACTGAGATAAGTCTCGACTTGACTACGCACATGCCGGATCTTCGAGCTCGCCCGATAGGCTTGGAGATTCATCTGAACGAGATGAAAGTCTGCGCCCTCTCGCTGTTTGAATACTCGTGGCTAAACCTGCGCATCCCAATTCCAAATGCTCTCAGCTCCGCTGCGCATGGAAAATACGAACTTGAGATTCGCGCCGACCGCACTTGGCAACCGCGCCCGCACGATACAGAGTCGCGCGACGACCGCGACCTATCAGTCGCCATCTGCAACATCATTATTGAGAAGTCAGAAGTCAGGAGCCAGAAGCCAGGAGTCAGAAGCACGGATCACACAGATTAATGCGGATGAAAAGAAAACAGGCCACAGATGAACACGGATAAGCACAGATCAGACGCGAATAGCCTTTCTTCTTTTATACCGAATAGCTTTTCTCCTTTTTGTTATCTGTGTGTATCCGTGTGAATCTGTGGCTAATACAAATCCGCGATCATCCGCGTAATCCGCGGCTTCTGGCTCCTGACTTCTGACTTCTGACTTCTGACTTCTTTGCGCGCAATGATTCGCAACATTGTTATCTGTACAACGCAGGTTCCGTTTACCAGCGGCGGTGGCGAATCTCACGTTGCCGGACTCAAACAGGCGTTGTGCGAAGCCGGCTACAACGCCGAAGTAGTCGCGTTGCCATTCAAATGGTATCCGCCGTCCGAGATCATGCGTGGTGCACTCGCGTGGCGCCTGCTCGATCTGAGTCAAGCCAACGGGAAACCGATCGATCTGGTGATCGGAATGAAATTTCCGGCTTATCTCGTAGCCCACGAGCGGAAAGTGCTTTGGATCATGCACCAGCACCGGTCGGCCTATAATCTCTGGGGCACTGCTTTCGACGATCTCTCAACGTATCCTGACGGCACACGGCTCCGAGAATGGATTCGCCACTGCGACGGCCGGTTCATTCCCGAAGCAAAAAAGGTTTTTGCCAACTCCAAAACGGTCGCGGATAGACTGCGCCGTTACAACCAAATCGAAAGCGAACCGCTGTACCACCCGCCGCCGCACTTCAAACAATTAAGGACTGGCGAACAGGGTGACTACGTTTTTTATCCGAGCAGGCTCGAGCCACAGAAGCGACAGCATCTTTTGATCGAGGCGATGCGGTTCGTCCAGACGCCCATCAAGGCGGTGCTCGCCGGCGGCGCGCGAGATTTGAAAGAGTATGAGTCTTTGATTAGACAGCACGGCGTCGGAGATCGAATCAAACTCCCCGGCTTTGTCTCTGATGCAGAGCTGGTGGAGTTGTACGCGAACGCGCTCGGTGTTTGTTACTTACCTTTCGACGAAGACTACGGATACGTCACGTTCGAAGGAATGCTCTCGGGAAAGCCGATCCTCGTTCCGAAGGATGGAGGCGGAGCGACGGAGTTTATCGAACACGAGCAGGAGGGTTTCATCGTCGAGCCTGAGCCGCAAGCGATTGCTGAGTGCCTCGATCGGCTTTATTCGAATCGCCAACAGGCGCGCGCGATGGGAGATCGCGGTCGCGAGAAGGTTTTATCTCTTAATCTGTCCTGGGAACATGTCGTTAATAGCCTGATTAGCGCTGCTTTGTGAGGAGCGGCATTATGTGAACTCCGGAGTCAGAGTCGAATACCGAAGTTCGGTCCACCATAGAGTGTCCAACCAACTTGACCCCGTAGGGGTCAAATGTTTATAGACCAAAGTGCCATTTCAAATTCTGCCGCCGTTCGGAGGAGCGGAATGAAGGTTAACTAATGCCGGTCAAGTTGAGTTCCGCTCCTCCGAACGGCGGCGCAATTTTTGGCCCAACGTTCTATAAACATCTCACTCCTAACGGAGTGAAAATTGGCATCGGTGATGCAATCATCCTCATTTACATTGCCGCCTTCGTTCGCCAATACCTCTGGATCATCAGCAACAACACTCTCGCCTGGATACTGACGATCGTCATTTCCGGCGTCATCTGGTTTCTTCATCTGCGAACTTCTGATGAGCGTGCCGAACACACTCCGACGCAGTTCTGGCTAATAGTAGCTCTGCCACTGCTCTTGATTTATGGGATGCGAGCGGCGTTCCCTGACACTGGCTTCGACATTTTGGACTATCGCCTCATGAACGCAGAGCGGGCATTGCGAGGCTTTCCATTCATAACCGGAGACTTTTTTCCTTCTCGCTTTCCTTTTAATCCTGCGCCAGACATGGTGACGGGTATCTCGCGGCATTTGCTCGGTTACCGGCTCGGCACAATCGTCAACTACTTCGTAATGCTGTGGGTCGGAGCGATCCTCAACAGATTACTCGCGCCCTACATCGCGTCAGCTTGGAAAAGGTCTTTGGCTGTGCTCGTGCTTTTGTTCACTGAGCACGCATTGTTCGTCATAAACAATTACATGGTTGATTTGCTAGCCTTGCCTCTGCTGTTGGAAGCAGCTCGGCTGAGTTTTAGTGAAGACCATCGAACTCGCACGACTGTACGCATCGCTCTCTTCCTCGCCGCCAGTGTCGCATTCAAACTCACAAACCTCGCATTCGCGCTGCCAATTTTTCTTGTTTACGTTGCGCGGGCAGCAAGCTGGCGTCAGGTAGCTAGATCGATCTTGGCGTTTGGCGTGGCGTTTGTTGTGCCGCAGCTGCCGTTTACTCTCTATATCTACTGGCAAACGCGTAATCCGGTTTTTCCGCTATACAACAAGATCTTTCAATCGTCTTTGTGGCCCTCTGGTGATTTTGTAGGCGTTCGTTGGAGTCCTGTTGTAGACGATCCACGTTGGCTCGAAATGCGATGGTGGGAGCAACTCTTGTGGCCGGTCCTCGTGCCTTTCAGACTCGAACACACAGCGGGCAATCTCGGCCCGCATACGGGAAGGCTTTCGGTCTGCTTCATCGCAGCTCTTATCGGTCTGCTGTTTTGGAAAAGGGACAAGACATTGGGTTACTTGTCTTTTATTACTGTGATCGGTGCCGTTCTGTGGAGCACGATCTCGGGCATGCTGCGGTATGCAACGTATCTCGAGCTGACGGGTGGCGTGGTCCTTGTCTGTCTAATCGCGAAGCTGTTTCAGGTTTCACAAAGGCTCCCAATACTGAAGCTTTCGTTGACCGTGATTGCCGGCGTATTGGTGATTCAGTCTGCCATCGCCTGCTTCTATGTCTATCACTTTGAGTGGGGATCGCGGCCTTCAGTTTTTGAGAATCCGAAAGCCTATCTACGTGACTTAAAATACTTCCTCCGAGACCGTTCACTCGGCAGTTTCCTTCCAGCTCGTGAAAAAGCTTTAATTGCGCCGGCCCAGGCTTGGGCAGAAACTAATGCTCTCGAAAGTGGCATCGACGTCTTGCTCAAGAGTGATGCGCCGGCATTGTGCGTGTACATGCCGGAATTCTTTGCTACCGACGTGGCCAAAGCACGTTTCCAGCAGGCGCTTGTCGCGAGTGATGCGAAGAAACTCTATTCGCTGACTTTTTCAGATCACCTCGAAGGCTCTCTGCAAAACCTCGAGAAAGCGGGCCTCGGCGCGGGACGCATTACTCAGGTCGTCATCCCGTATTTCTCCGAACACACGCGAATTCATATGTCGTTGATTGAAGTGCTGCGCGAGGCTAAAAGGGAGGGACCGTTTAAAATGACGCAGTCTATTGGGCGACTGTCAATCAACGCTTATCGAGCAGAGCTCAACTCGTCGCAGCCGCTGCCAGATTCGTTACGTGCGGGGCTAAAAGAAACTATTTACGTTAAAGTGAAAAACGGTAGCGACTCCGTCTGGCCTGTGCTCGGGCAAGCGGACGGCAAGTATCGAATTTCCGTGGGAAATCATTGGCTCGATGAGAATGGCAGGATGGTGATCAACGACGACGGCCGCAGTCCATTGCCATACGATCTAAATCCGGGCGATGAGATTGAAATACCGGTGACCATTACCGCACCTCCTAATCCGGGTAGCTATATTCTCGAGATTGACGTGGTCCAGGAAGGAGTGACCTGGTATGGGTCGAAAGACTCAACAACATTGAAGGCAAAAGTAAAAGTGGGGACATGAACAATGAAATATTGTTTCCTAATTAAGTGGCGATCTGCTTCTCAGTGTTCTCAGTGTTCTCCGTGGTGAACAAATACAGAAAAGAGCACCACGGAGACACGGAGAAGACTGAGAAAAACGCAAAAACTTTTGAAATGACATTCTTACTCCCAAATGCGTTCAGAGTACACCAGTGGATCAAGAATTTTCTCGTCTTCGTGCCGCTGCTGATGGCCCACCGAGTCTTCGACACTCACGCCATTCTTCGCACAAGCTACGCATTTGTTGCGTGGTGTTTGTGTGCTTCAGCCGTGTACTTGGTGAACGACCTGCTCGATCTCGAAGCCGATCGGGAACATCCGCGCAAGAAACTCCGGCCGCTGGCTTCAGGAGCGCTCAATTCGAAGACTCTGTGGCTGCTGGTGCCGTTGTTGTTGCTGCTGGCGCTCGGCATCGCGTTCCTGCTCCTCCCGGTACGCTTCGGCGTTTCGCTGATTCTCTACCTGGGACTGACGACTGCTTATTCAGTCTATTTAAAACGCATTTTGATCGTCGACGTTCTGCTGCTGGCGGCGCTTTACGCGCTCCGAGTGCTGTCCGGTGGATTTGCTGCTGATATTCCAGTCTCGCCCTGGCTGCTCGCGTTCTCGATGTTTCTGTTTCTGAGTCTGGCTTTCGTCAAACGTTATGCTGAGTTGCGAAACACAGAGGATCACACTCTCACGCGTCGCAGGTACTCGACGCAGGACAGTGAGCTGCTGAAGAGTTTTGGCGCTGCCAGTGGTTATCTCTCCGTGCTGGTGCTGGTTCTTTACATCAACAGTCGAGAGGTGGTCGCGCTCTATCACAGCCCGACGATTCTGTGGCTAATTGGACCGTGCTTGTTGTACTGGATCACGCGTATGTGGCTGCTGGCGTATCGAGGCGAAATGGATGAAGATCCGATCCTGTTCACTGTCAAAGACTGGCCGAGTTACATGGTTGGAATCATCGTTGCTCTTGTGATCGTCGTAGCAACGCTTTTTTGAAGCACGATGAAGCGATATGAGTCATGGGGAAGGTATCCTCAAGCAAATCACTCAAAAATCATAAAGGTTAAAAGAGGTGAGGATGCGCTTCCAACAATAAGCCGCTATGAAACCATGCTGGCGCATGGCCAAGGGCGAAGCTACGGCGACTCCTGTCTGAACAACGGCGGCGTCCTCCTCGACACTTCATCTCTTTCCGGAATCATCGCGTTTGATCGCGATCGAGGAATTCTTCGCTGCGACGCCGGAACGACGTTGGCTGAGATCCTCGATTTGATCGTTCCTCACGGCTGGTTCTTACCTGTCGCTCCCGGAACGAAACATGTTTCAGTCGGCGGCGCGATCGCCAACGACGTTCACGGAAAAAATCATCATCGCGCCGGTACTTTCGGCCGATACGTCGAGCAGTTCGAACTGCTACGCTCCTCGGGCGAGCGCCCGGTGTGTTCGTCCTCTCAACACTCTGAATTGTTTCGGGCAACTATCGGAGGTTTAGGATTGACGGGGCTGATCGTCTGGGCCGAGTTTCAGTTGAAACGCATTGATGGTCCAAACATTGATGTCGAGCGATTCAGGTTCTCAACGCTTGATGAGTTCTACTCGCTCGCCGAGACTTCAGATCGAGACTACGAGTACACAGTCGCGTGGCTGGATTGTGCGTCAAGCAAGGCAGGAAGAGGCATTTTCACGCGCGGCAATCCGGCGAAGTCCGACAACCGTAGTACCAAAAGCATTGAGAGTGCTCGACTGAGGCATGTGCCGGTTAGTGCTCCAAGCTTTATCCTCAATCAGTTGACGGTCAGGGCGATGCAGTCGTTCTATTACCGGATGCAGTCTTTGCAAACGCCCAAAGAAGTCGTTCACTATGAACCGTTCCTATTCCCGCTTGATGCAATTGCGAATTGGAATCGGATCTACGGGCGGCGTGGGTTTCTCCAATATCAATGTGTGGTGCCGTTTGACGCGCGGGAGGCAATCGAAGAAATTCTCCGCCGCATCACGAGGTCAGATGCCACGGCGGTGCTGGCTGTGCTGAAGACTTTTGGCGATGTGAAGTCTCCGGGCACGCTTTCTTTCCCGAGACCGGGGGTGACTCTGGCGGTGGATTTTCCCAATGAGGGTGACAGGACTCTTCGACTGCTCGATCAATTGGATGAAGTTACGCGGTCGGCGAGCGGGGCTGTGTACCCTGCTAAAGACGCGCGAATGTCACCCGAGAGCTTTCAAGCGTACTTCCCCGAGTGGCAGACTTTCGCGGGTCATATCGATCCGAAATTCTCTTCCAGCTTCTGGCGGCGGGTTTCGTTGCCGGCTGTCGAAAACTCTGTGGACTGATATTTATAATCTTTGGGCCACAACTGACGATTGCTTGTTATGCTTCAGCTCCAACTCAGGTAACTGCCGAAACGACGCTTGCCTGCTGCAAAAAAGATTGAAACGAAAGATCAGCCAGATAGCAAGCAGGCCATCGCGCAAGCCAACCTTCTTACCTTCCTGGTACGTGCGGCCGTAGTAGCTGATTGGAACTTCGTAAATCGCGGCTTTCAATTTCGCGACCTTCGCGGTGACTTCAACCTCAAATCCGAAACCGCTCGAGACGATTACCATGTTGCGAATAATGTCGCCCCGGAATGCTTTATAACCTGTCTCGATGTCAGTCATGTTCAGATTCGTTAACGTGTTCGAAAGAAAGGTCAGAAATTTGTTGGCAAGGAAATGATAAAAATAGAGCACGCGAGCTGCGCGCCGAACGAGGAAGCGAGAACCGAAAACGACATCGGCATGGCCTTCTAGTATAGGGTTTATGATTTCTGGGATCTCCCGTGGGTCATACTCCTGGTCGGCGTCCTGAACGATAACTATTTTTCCGACGGTGAGTGGGAAACCCGTTCTGAGTGCCGCGGTCTTACCGGCGTTCCTGGAATGACGGATAACGCGCACTCGTTGATCTGCCTGCGCAAAGCTGCGCGCCACTTCAGGTGTACCGTCTGAGGAGCAATCGTCAACGATGATGACTTCCAGCACGCATGGAAGTGCAAGTACTTTACGAATCACCTCTTTCAGAGTCTCTGCCTCATTGTAAACGGGCACCACTACTGATAAACAGGGCGAGAGTGTGTCGATCTGCTCGTCCCTGTAAAGCGGCTGCTTAATCCGTGTTTCAGTATCAGCTGCTGTTAGACTCACTGCTTGCGGTTGATCCGTTCGTACTCGAATGACTCAGCAAAAGCGGCACTGAGCTTGCTCGGATTGGAATCTCGTTCCAGGCCGTGAACCCAGAAGTTGAAACCAATCCAATTGTGGTCTGGAGGATCGTCGGGGTTCCGGTTAAAAAAAGCGAAATAATGAAACAGCACGAACAATCGATTACGCGCTTTCTCCGCGAAACGTTTATCGCCGACGATTTTCAATAACGTGCTCGGGCGCGTTTCTCGACCTGCAGAAAGTTCCGTCACCAGAGCCTCGCGCTCCGATTGATCGAACTGAACCCCTGTGTTGGCTATCAAGCGATCGACATACTGGGAGTTTTCAAGGTGTCCGTAGACTGATTCAAATTCAGGACGGCGTGTCCATTTCTCCGCAAATTGCCGGAAATTATTCTCAAACTGGCGTTCCTGCTCTACATCCAGGATCAGACCACGAGCGACGTCCTTAACATCTTCCTTGAAATTCAGATACCGAGGCAGATCTCCAAAACTTGCGATGTGCAGCCGGCCAACAGCTTGAGTCCAACTACCCTTACCAACCAAAGCCAGCGGTTCCTCGTCGATCATCGTGGCCCATTCGCGCACTTTTAATTCAGTTGGAAGGCTGGCCTCAGTCTGTGCTGACGGTTCAGTTGAGGTGACAGCGTAAAGGTCGTTCTTTTGATCAAAACGGTTGATATAACGCAATCGGCCCTTGGAGACGGCCCAAGCCAGGAAAGCGTTGGTGTCCGGACGCCGCTCGGCCGGAAGGAGTTCGTTATGAACCACGAGATACGACGTGGGGACCTTTTCCAGCAGGTCCATAAATTCGAGTGAGATTGGTCCGGAACTTGAAGCGTTCACGATCTGATCCGATAAATAGGAATTAAAACCTGATGTACTCACGATCAATGGCTTCATGTGGTCCGCAGCGCGGAGGGTATAACGATGGTTGAAATCGCCGCCGGCCGGGAGCATAACGATTCCGCCTCGCATGGGAGTATCTTTAAGTCGCACTGTCACCGCATCAGGATAGACCTCACCTCTGAAAAACTTTAAAGGCGCGGCATTAAGTTCGACCAGCAGCAAAACGCAGACAATCACAAACATCACCGGCGGTCGCAGCCATGGTCGTTTCTCATTGGCTAATCTGGCAAGACGTCTGACACCAAGGCCAGCCAGAAGAGCGAGACCAAGATACGCCAGCATGGCGCCACGGTTTGCCACGCGCATGCTACGGAACATTGGAATCAGATCATAACAAATTCGATAGAAGAAAAAATTCCAGCCTAGCGAATAACAAAAGCCAATCACTGTTAGGACCAGCCCCAGCCAGAAGGCATCGCAGCGATGATTGGAGCGCACGGTCTCGATGAGGTTTGTTTGACGTGTGGGTAGAAAGGCAGGATATGCCAGGCATAGTCGGGCTACTAGAGTCACAGTCAGGAGCGCCAGCATGCGTTCGGACGTAAAATAACTGAATAACTTGCCAAAGGCTTCTGATCGATCAAAGCCGATGGAGAGGATAGACATCGCTAGCACCGCAGCGATGACAATATCCAGACGTCGAAGCCACTTATTTGTTAACGGCTCAGAACGTGAGGCGATTGATCTTTCCTCTTTAATGGGGTGAGCGAGCATCACGGCGGCTAAGGAGAACATTATCGGTAATAGACCTGGAAACAACTTGAAGCGCACACCATCCGGATTCGTATCACCCATTGTCGACCAGAGCTTATTCCGACCTTCAACCGAGAACCAGTGGATCGGCCACGCTGAGTTTCGTTTTACCTCTTCAATGCTGCGCTTAAAGCCGTACAGCTTCGAAACCTTGATATATGGCCACATGAACGGCGCCAGCAGTAGCGAGCCCGCCGCCAAACCGAGTCCTCCCCGTAGCCAAAAGTTGCGATCGCGCCAAAGCCGGTAACGTGTAAGCAGGATCGCTGCTGATATGACAAACGGCACTATCGATAGAACATGCCAGGAGATGGTGTTAAGTCCCGACATCAGAAACGCGAAACCCAGCCAAGCTGCTCGGCCCCAGCTCCTGCGCCTTACGAAGAGGATGAGAGCTTCGAATAGCAAAGGAATCCACGCAGCAAAAACGTAAGGAAGCTGCGACATCGTGTGAAAACGATATGGGACGAAGGCGAAAATGATCCCGGCAACCCATCCTACCGCCTGAGAGTGGGTTAGGGTGCGTGCCAGGCGGAAAGCTCCATACCCAGAGAATACAAACCCGAAGAAGAGAGCGACTGTCTGGACAGTTAGCGGACGGAAACCCATAGCGAAAAGCGGGAAGAAAAGAATGGCCGTGCCGTAGCTGTGCTCGCTAAAGGCAAGCGTGTAGCGAAAAGGATAAAACACGTTCGCATGGAACAGGTTTAGAGGATCTGTGAAAGTCGCGTGGTAGTCCCACCAAATGATCCACGAGATGAGATATGGGTCGCCTGTGTCAACAACGGCATCGCGCAGCCGCGTCACGTAAGGCCAGGTCAAGATGGCAGTGAAGAGACAAAACGCCAGCAGAATCAAGAGCTCACGAGCAACTGGAGAACGAAACAATCGGACGACCAGTCTTCGCGCATGGTCGCCAACTCTCGAAGACTCCAGTTTTGAACCCACCGTCGAACTCGCAGTAGCGACAGAACCCTTAGCAGTTGTCATTTTGGCAGGCGCGGTGTTAGCTTGCGGCTGAAGGATACCTGATATTTTGCCATTGTCGAACATAACCCCGAAACTCCAAGCCGACAAAAATCAACTTACGGAGCCTTATGCGGTGGAGCCCGGAATGTCGATCACCGAGGAGTCCACGTATGAGCTATCGATCGTAATGCCCTGCCTGAACGAGGTAGAGACACTCACCGCTTGTATTGAAAAAGCTCAACGCTCCTTACGTGAAAATCACATCCTCGGTGAGGTTATCGTTGCCGACAACGGAAGTACCGACGGCTCTCAAACACTAGCTGCCAGTTTAGGAGCGCGTGTCATAAACGTTAGTGCGAAAGGTTATGGAAATGCGCTGATGGGAGGCATTGCAGCTGCTCGCGGGAAATACGTCATCATGGGTGACTCTGACGACAGCTACGACTTTTCCAACTTGACACCTTTCATTGAGGAATTACGCAAGGGCCACGATCTGGTAATGGGAAATCGGTTCAAAGGTGGTATCAAACCGGGGGCCATGCCACTCAAGCACAAGTACCTGGGTAACCCAGTGCTCACAGCCCTCGGTCGACTCTTTTTTCAAAGCCCTTGCGGTGATTTCCACTGTGGGCTCCGTGGGTTCAGCAAAGCTGCCGTGCTCGAACTCGACCTGCAAACTACAGGTATGGAATTCGCGAGCGAAATGATCGTCAAGGCGACTTTGCGCGGAATGCGAATCGCGGAGGTGCCAACAACACTGTCTCCTGCTGGTCGAAGCCGCCCACCGCATCTTCAGAGTTGGCGCGATGGCTGGCGCCATCTCAGGTTCCTGTTACTTTATAGTCCAAGATGGCTTTTCCTGTATCCCGGTGTTTTGCTCATGCTGGCGGGGCTGGTCGTGGGTTTCTGGCTTCTGCCGGGGCCTAAAACAATCGGCGGCATAACTTTTGACGTGCACACGCTGGTATATGCAGCAATGGCTATCCTCGTTGGGTTTCAGGCAATAGCCTTTGCTATCTTCACCAAGGTCTTCGCCATTAGTGAGGGATTGCTGCCTGAAGACCCTCGACTGAATGCCTTGTTCAAGTGGGTCACGCTTGAAGTAGGGCTGGCCGTCGGCGGCGCAATCACATTAATTGGACTTGTTTCCTCCTTTTATGCCGTAGGGTTCTGGGGGGAGCGTTCATTTGGGCCGCTCAATCCGTCTCAAACTTTGCGAACGGTAATTCCGGCGGTAACTTGTCTTACGCTTGGCTGTCAGATCATCTTCTGTAGTTTCTTTTTGAGTGTGCTTGGACTACGACGAAGATGAATGACAAAGATCAATATCACAAGGCTGACACCATCAACTGAGAGTCATGATCGGGTCAAATCCGTTCTCTACGAAGTCCTATGCCCGGTTGAGAACAGTCGTTGAGTTTGGCGATGTACTAATCTTTTTTTACGCGCTCGTTTTTGTTCGCCAGTATCTCTGGATCATCGACAACAATCTTTTTGCCTGGGCACTTAGCGTCGGGCTGACTGCGATTTGTTGGTATTTTTATATCTCAACCAAGCAGTTCCAGGCGGAAAGGTTCGGTCGAAGTTTCTGGTTGGTTGTGGGTTTGCCTCTGATTGGAGCTTACCTGCTACGCGCTGCTTTTTTGGACCACTCATTCGACGTCCTTAGCTATCACCTTCTCCATGCCGAGCGTTCTTTGCGGGGACCCCTTTTCACGAAGGGTGACTTCTTCCCAACGGCTATGGCGTTTAACCCAGCACCGGATACGCTCGCCGGGATCAGCCGGCTGTTTCTTGGATTCAGACTCGGAACGATAATTAATCTTTTCGCGATCCTCTGGGCCGCCCAGATTGTAGATAAGTTACTGCGTCCATTTGTAAAGAGTTCCTGGCTGCGTTCGGCGTGCGTCCTGGTGGTAATGGCCGCTGAACATCTCTTTTTTGAGATCAGCACGTACATGATCGACTTGCTGGCACTTCCCCTCATGCTTGAAGCCACTCTACTAACTTTGCGACTAAGCGAAGCCCAAAACCAGCGCGCCAACTTTATTCACATCGGGCTGCTACTTGGTGCGAGCACCGCGTTTAAGCTCACGAACCTCGCCATCGCGTTGCCAATCGTTATTATCTGTGCGTACCAGTCCATACGGTCGCGGGGAGACGCCTGGAAGCCTTTGATTAGCACCGCCCTGATCGCCGCCGCCGCTTTCCTCGCTCCGCTTCTTCCCTTCACCGTCTACATTTGGCAGTTGACAGGTAACCCCGTTTTTCCAGCGGCAAATGTCTTCTTCAAATCGCCCTACTGGCCCACGCATGGTGGATGGGACAGCCGCTTTGGCCCAAACACTATCTGGGAAACGATTCTGTGGCCGGTGCTGATTTGGTTCGTGCCGGAGCGACACTCAGAATTAGCTGTTTATTCCGGTCGACTTTCGATCGGCTTCGTGGTTGCGTTAATCGGTCTAATCCTGATGTGGCGCGTTTCGCTAGTGCGGAACCTTTGCTTCATTCTCGTAACAAGTACTCTGCTCTGGAGTGCGGTCGCGACCGGGAATGCCCGATATGGGTTTTATCAGGAAGTGCTGTCAGGCTTGACCGTCATCGCTGTTGCGGTCGCGCTAGTGAGACAAACCTCCGAGTTAAAATTTTCATGGAAGTCAGCGGTTGCGGGTGTCCTATGCGTAACGCTCGTAATCCAGGCTGTACTCGCTTGTTCTTACATACGCCACAACGCTTGGGGTTCTCGAGACACCATCATTGCGAATCCGAGAACTTACCTTCAAAACGCCCGGTTCATGTTGCGGGACAGACAACTTGAGACGTATCTCACAAATGATCAGCTCGCAGTTTTCGATGGTGTTCGTGTATGGGCAGAGGCGTGTCCGCAATCAACTGCTTTCCAAGTTTTATTGAAACCGAACGTGCCGATTATAGCCGCGCGCCAACCCGAGTATTTCTTTACTCGTGACTCCAGAAAACAATTCGTCAGAATGGTGGAAGAATTGCCAAGCGGGCAGATGTTCGCTCTTTGTCTTAGGGAATACTTAGGATCCGCGCGAGAAGCGATTGCTGCTCGAGGGCTGGAGATCGGGCGAATCACGCCAGTCGAACTTCCTTTTTTCTCGCCAGACAATCGGATCGGATTGATTTTGATCGAGGTCTTACGACCGGTCGATAATGAGGCGCGGCAAAAATTTCAATCATCGTGGATGAATGCTGCTTTTCCTGACTCGGACTATCGCGAACAGATTGTTGCGCTGAATGCGCCGTCCGTTATGCGGCCGGGCGAGAAAGTCACAGTTCGGTTTAAGATAAAGAACCTGGGTTACTCGACCTGGCCGGCGGTTGGGAATAAGGAAGGACGGTATCAGGTCAACCTCCGCAACCGTTGGCTTAACGCTGACGGTACCGGTGAAGTTAATAGTCTCGACGGCGGCACTGCGATGCAGGCTGACCTGGCGCCCGGAAAAGAGGCGGAGCTGCCTTTAACGATTACTGCACCCAGTGTTGCCGGAGAGTTCATCGTCGAAGTGGATATGGTCCATGAGGGTGTTACGTGGTTTTATGAAAGAGGGGCCACGTCCTTGCGATTAAGAGTACGTGTCGAGCCCTGATCGATTTTCGTGTGACTTGGTGCCTTTCTTTCGTGTGTTTTCGTGGTTCATTCTTCTCCGTGCTCTCTGTGTCTCCGTGGTACGTTTTTCTACCTTAACTCACCACGGAGACACGGAGAACACTGAGAATCAGACTTTATCTGATTCTGAATCTGAATAAGAAAGAGTTTTTATATGATTCGAAAGCATATTTTGGTTACAGCGCTTCTGACGTCCATTGTAGGTGTTGCTGGTTGTTCCAAGAGCAATCCCACTAATACCCCAACTCCTACAAACACTATCGCCAGTACGCCTGCCGCAAGCAGAACGCCCGGCCCACTTCCGCCGAGAGGCTTCAGAGCTCAAATTGCTATCATTGACCCACCAACCAAACTCGGCGTAGGTCAAAGAGAAACTATTAACGTTAAAATTAAGAACGCGAGCGACGTGTTCTGGTGGGCGCGCGGCGGCGAAACGAACGATCGCAACGATAATAAATTTTACATTGCTATCGGCAATCGTTGGCTCGACGAGAGTGGAAAACTGTTGTCTGAAATGGATGGACGTCTCGGCATCTCCAAAGATATGCGAGCTGGAGAGGAGTTGGAACTACCGTTGTTGATCACAGCACCGGCGAAACCCGGCGAATACATACTCGAGGTCGACATGGTCCAGGAGCAGGTCTCCTGGTTCGGCGACAAAGGCTCACCTACAGCACGCAGTAAAATCTCTGTAGTGAGATAGGAAACATGAGCAGGAGACAGGGTATCCGTTAGGGAGCAGGTGGCAGGTGCAGGAGCAGGTGGCAGGTTGCAGGAGCAGGTGGCAGGTTGCAGGAGCAGGTGACCACTGCCTGCTGCTCCTGCATACTGCTCCTGCTCCTGCCGACTGCTCCTGCGGCTGCTGACTGAACAAGATGAGATTTGCATACTTCAGTCCACTAAGCCCGCAGCGGTCGGGGATCTCCGACTACAGCCAGGAGTTGTTGCCGTACCTGGCGAGGGACGCCGAAATAACTCTGTTCGTCGACGGCTTTCACCCTACGGACGAGCAACTGATTCACCGCTTTCCCTGGCACGACTATCAAAAAGACGCGCACGCTCTCAACAGTCTCGATGATTACGATGCTGTCATTTATCACATGGGCAACGATCATCGTTACCATTCAGGAATTTTCGACACCATCGAACGCCATCCTGGAATTATCGTTTTCCATGACTTCGCCTTAGAGGACTTCTTTCTCGGACTTGCGCGGCAGAGAAACGACCTGCGCATTTATTTAAACGAGATAGCCGGATGCCACGGCAATCTCGAACGTAAGCGAGCAGCCGAATATCTGGAGCGCGGCAGTGTGCCGCCGCATGTTGCCGCGCCTTTGAACTTTCCGCTTAACTCGCGACTCGCGCGAGCTGCCGAAGGCATCATCGCGCATTCTGAATGGAGCCGGTCGCGATTGGAACATATTGCGCCCGGAGTTCCCACTCGGCGGATTAACATGCCCGTGAAGCCGAGCAATTCTTCTGCGCGAGTCCACGAGCAAGGCGGTCGAGTCCAAGGGCCAGGCGATCGAGTCTCAATCGCGTCATTCGGCCTGTTAATCCCCGGGAAAGGCATTGAGCGAGTGATCAGTGCCCTGTCGTTACTGCGCGAATATGATTTTCATTACACGTTAGTCGGCAGCGAGAACAATTATTTCGATGTTCGCGCAATCATTCAGAAATACAACATGCACGACCGCGTGAATATCACCGGTCATGTTTCGCTCTCGGAGTTCGAGCGTCACATCGGCGAAACCGATATTGCGCTCAACATTCGTGAACGGCATGTAGGTGAAACGTCGGCGAGCCTCTGCCGCAGCATGGCGGCCGGAGTCGCCAGTGTGGTCGCGGACGTCGGGTGGTACGCCGAACTGCCGAATGATGCGGTTGTGAAGATCCCGCTGGAAGATCATTTTGATGCCTTGCTCGTGGCTTATCTTCGGCGATTGATTGAAGATTCCAGATTGCGCCAAAGCATCGGAGAGAATGCACGGCGATACGCGTTGGCTGAGCACGCAATCGAGCGGACGGCAGCGGACTATCTAAGTTTTATTGGCGAAGTAATTCGACGCCGTCCGCAACGGAAGCTTGTTGCGGGAGTCTCTCGAGAGTTGTCGGTGCTTGGCGTACGAGCATCAGATGAACAGTTCATGCGCAGCATTGCGACCGATGTCGCGGTCTTATCAAATCTGACATCTGAGATCGCGAAAGTAGAATTTACGAGGAACGATGCGGCTGCTGCACACGGGGATACGAAATGTGCTCAAGCGCTTGCACTATCCGACAACGGCTCCGGGCAAACAGTCGACTCGTCACGACCAGCCGACGGCGATCCAAGACCTTCACCTAAATCAGGACGCCTTCCCAAGATCGACGGCATCGACTACAAACAAGCAGCCATCGAGTACCTCGGCAAGCTCAGCGAAGAGCGCCAGCATCATCTGCGCACCAAGCCCTTTTACAACCTCGCTCACAAACCTGCGAAATACAAAAACGAAGGCATGGATGAGGACATGCACCGCCATTTTTGCGACTTCGCAAACATGGCTGTGGCCCTCGCTCTGCCGCCCGGCAGTCGCATTCTCGACGTAGGCTGCGGATCGGGTTGGCTAAGCGAGTACTTTGCGCGGTTGGGATATGAAGTGAAAGGGATCGATATCAGTCCCAGCCTAATTGAAATGTCACGCGAACGCGTCGACCACATATCCTATGGAGTAGACCACGAGACTCCTCTGCGCTGCACGTTCGAAGTTCATGACATCGAGCTTGCGCCGCTCGCGGAGAAGTTTGACGCCATTGTCTGTTACGACTCACTGCATCACTTCGAAGATGAGCGTTCAGTCGTGCGTAACCTGGCTCAAATGGTTTCGATTGGCGGGCGGCTTTTCATCCTCGAGGGTGGAAGACCCGAGACGGGGTCGGCTAGCGAGCGCGAGTTGCACGAGGTGATGCGGGAGTTTCGAACGCTTGAATCGCCGTTCGATAGCGATTATCTACGAGCACTTCTAAACGAGAACGGTTTCGCAATCGTGGGGGATTACGTCAGCGTTAATGGACTGTTCGAACGGGACATGCTCGAAGGTGGCCAGCTTCCGCTTAAAACAGTCGACACCGATTATTATTATTTGAACTGCGTGAAAGTCTCTGAGGGACAGCGTGCATCTTCCGTGCGTGACAGTCGTGCTCCGGGCGTCTTAAGTGCTCGATTCTCTTTGCGCGACGTGCTACCCGAACGTGTTGCGGCTGGTGATAATTTGAGCGTGCCTCTGAACATCGAGAATAGCGGTGACACGCTGTGGCTTACCGGACGCACGACTCGCGCAGGCACCGTAATGCCGGCTGTGCGAGTGTTCGACGAGAGTGGCACGTTGGTGAATGAATTTCATGGTGAGCCTCCGCTACCTCATGCCGTTGCTCCGGGCCAAACGGTCGGCATTACAATCCAATACGTAGCGCCTTCTAGTCCGGGAAAATACACTGTCAAGATCGACTTGGTGGATCAACAAGTCTGCTGGTTCGAACACAGAGGCTCGTTGCCGTTTGTATTCAGCTTCGTAGTGACATGAAGGGACTCTACGCTACCGCGCCCTGATAGGTGACCTGTTAATATATCGGTCGCAGCCAAACTAAGCACCTCACAGCTGCAAAGAGCTACGCTCAACAAGTCGCGAAGACAGAGACATGTCAGTCCAATACCAAAAAAGATACTTCAACGTAGCCGAGTATTACCGCATGGCGGAGGCAGGCGTGCTCTCTCCAGATGATCGAGTTGAACTTATCGAAGGTGAGATCCTCACAATGAGTCCTATTAGTACCCGGCATGCCGCCTGCGTTCGGCGGCTTAATGCCTTCCTCAACCAACACGCCGGTAATTTGCAGATCAGCGTCCAAAACCCAGTTCGCCTCAATGAGTTCTCGGAGACGCAGCCTGATATCGCGCTGCTCAAGCCACGCGATGATTTCTATTCAGATGCTCACCCTACTCCTGCTGATGTGCTGATGATTATCGAAGTTTCAGACACGTCTGTGGATTTCGATCGCGGAATTAAGTTACCGCTCTACGCTCGTGCGGAAATTCCACAGGTCGTTATCGTGAACATACCGGGCGAAGTGATCGAAAACTATACTGAACCCGTAAATGGCGCTTATCGGAAGTTCACGCGAGTTCAGGGTAGTGAATCGATTGCCGTTGTCGGTATTCCAAATCTATCAATTTCGGCGGACGTTGTGTTTGGTGGTTAACACTACCAGGGCTGCTAGCGTTAAGACGGAGATTGTGAATCCAATTAAAACTGAATACGGTCGGTAGACGAACTCCACCGTGTGTTCGCCGGGGCTGAGGACCAGCCCGCGCTGGTTGTAGTTCACGCGCAGTATCTCAGCCGAACGACCATCAACATAAGCACGCCAACCGGGATAAAAGTTCTCACTCAGCACGAGGATCGAAGGCGCAGCGGATGCTGTTCGCACGCGCACGCGATTAGGTTGATGCTCCGTCACAGTTGCCAAACCATCGCTTGGAACATCACTGCTGGGCGCAGCCTCAGTCCCAGTCGACGCCTGCGCAAGTTCACTACGTAGCTCTACCGCCTTCTCCAGCAGCGCCGTGCGACGTGGATCCCAAACATTTTCATTCGGCAAATACCCCGTACGAATTGTCTGAAGAATCTGATCCTCATTCAATACTTCGAAAGCCGGCACCTGATAGGCTCGCGGCAGCACACGTGTATTCTCAAAAACACTCACGTCTTCTGCCTCGCCAACGTGCACCCAACGCTCAGAACGTCCACTCTCGCGAACATTCGTGCGTTTTGATATCCACTCTGATCGCAAAGTGAGCGCTGAGCTGCCATCGGCAAGAGTCATGCGGTTCACCGCTAAACTGAGGTCGGGCGCAGCGTCCGAAGAAATAACTTTTATCTCACCCGCCGTAATCACGGCCCGCTCTGGTAATTTGAAGACCGCCAGATAAGTATGACCTTGGTAACTTCCTTGCGCATCCTTGACCTGATAACTGATCGCCACTTTTGCGCGCCGGTTTTTTATCTTGCTTCGTATGTCGGGACGATCGTAGGACCATTCCGAGGTATGCTCGCCGACGCGTAAGTCGAAATCGAAACTCCGGCCATCCTGCGTGCGCAAAGTTAGACGAGCGACAGGAGTACTATCCGGTACATCCAGAGACCAGGAAAGATTAGTCAAGAGAGCGATGCGATCGGTCGCAACAGGAGGTGTCTCAAACACCAGCCACGAGTCTTTACCGATACTTGCTATCCTTAGTTCTTCTGTTGAAAAACGTTCTCCGGCGATGACCTGTGTCGCAGAAGGTGATACAGCCGGCGGCACTTGTGGTGTATATGTTTTTGGGAGTGGCAATGCTTGTGTGACAGTTGTTGGGCGATCCGATGTAGGCGAACTATTTGCCAATACGTATCTAACGTTGAGCAGATCGAGTTCACGTCCCCGCCCACGCAACATTTCATCGGGCTTGGGAAGTTCGCCCCAGACCGTCATGTCTCCTATCAACTTGCTATAACGCGCCAGGCCGAAGCCGTCATAACCCGATGCATTTTCGACGCTATGCATCATGTAGATGTTTGGATGAAGCCAGAAAACCAAAGGTAGAGGAGCAGTCAGGGGATCCTCAACTCTCTGATTTGGATCGAATATGCGTTGAACGGTTAACACACGGTAAGGCTCTACACCAGAGCGCTCATGATCCACTGCCTTCAGCGGAGGCGGTTCTTCCCAAATTGGGGAATCTGGAGGCGGGGTCACAATGCGCCATCCGCTCGAATAACCCCATAAGCAGAGATCCAGAGCGAGCAAGCCAAGCAACACAAAAAGCGCCACGGTCTTTCTCGCGCGAGCGTACCACCAAAGCGCTATGAGACTAACGGCTGCAAAGAATAACGGCAGCAACAACTCCGGCGCACGTAACAGAGTCACTGGCGCCTCTCGCCCTAGTCGAAATGCGCCGGGTCGTCCCAAGGTTACGATTAAAAACGTGAGCACAAGGACAACGATGCCGGTGCTGAAGACTAACCTGGCGGCACGCTTCCGATCCGTGATGCCAGTGAGAGCTGTCAAACCGCGGCCCGCCAGTACCGCAAGAGCTAGATCAACTTCCATCAAATGTCGCGCGGGCGCCCTGAAAAGATTAAGAATCGGGACGTAGTAAACGATCCCGTAAAGTTTGAATGGCCAATAGCGTCCCACAGCCAGTGCAAAGGCAATTACTGCAACAATCGCCCAGAACTTTGTCCGCGCATCTCGCTTCCACACGATTGCCAGGGCAGCTAGCATCAATGTAGCCAGTCCGACATAACCGATGAACTCGCCGTAGAAGGGTGCACCGACATATGGAGCGCGGAACAGACGTCCATCTCCTCCACCCATCAGGTAAGGCGCAAAAAAGGTGAGCAGAAACTTTGGTGGCAGTGAGAAATCGGTAAAGAATTGGAACGAGGCTTGAGCGCGCATGCTGTTGCGCATCAATTCATAGGTGGGTAAGATTTGCACCGCCGCGAGCAGCATCCCTGCGGCAAGCAGCACGAGCGACCAAAGATACCAATTGCGAGCCGGCATCGTTGTGCGCCACATAACAATGGCGTAGGCAGTTGCCAGCAGCAGTGAGTAAACGAGTGTCTGTTGGTGTCCAGTGAAGGCCTGAAGCATGACGATTGCGGCAATCGCCAGGGCCCATCTTCGCTTTCCTTGCGCGCCATAGCCGTCGACGGCCCAGAGCAGCCACGGAAGGAGGGCGGCTGTCTGCACAATATTGACGTGACTGAACTGGCCGATCATGAAGCCACACCACTGCCAGACAAAACTGGTAACGATGGCTCCGGCGATCAAAGATCCAGAACGGCGGGCATACAGGTAAGCGCCGAGCGCCGCGATCATGTAGGTCGAAAGTGCCATCAGATTCGTGGCGGTCGGCGCATTGAAAAAGAGATAGAACCAGTTTAATGGGAATAGCACTCCGCCTTGCGCGGCCGCATGAAGCGGCATGCCGGAGAAAATGTATGGGTTCCATAGCGGGAGACTTCCTTCCGACATGATGTTTGCAGCCGCGATCCGCAGCGGAACGTTGAAAAGAATGCCGTCTTCCGAAGCGAGCGTTATGTTTCCTCTGAGAGCGGAGTTGAAATAAACAAGTGGGGCCAGCGTAACGAGAATCGCACCCAGCGTCTCGACATTGATCTTCACGTTGGGCCGTAGAGATGAACGAATCATTGAGTCAGGATCAAAGCGAAGCGGCGGCATTCGTCTTCGAGCCGCGACTTGCAGCGAGCTCTGCGTGGCAATGGGTGCGGCGGCACGTCGCCGAGCTGCTTTGCGCGTTTTTTGTCGCTGTCATGTCTTTCAACATGCTCACGGTGATAGCGCGCAAGAGCATAACCAACGACGAAATAGTCATGATTCCGGCGGCATACTATCACCTTGTCTCCGGAGATTTCCAAGTTGTTAACGAGCACCCACCATTGCCCAAGATCATCGCGGCACTTCCACTGCTCTTCATCCAACCCAATGAGGCGCGTAGCCAGGATTTTCCTCAAACAGCCAATCCAGGTGAGAGGACGTGGAAGATCCAGGAACACTTCTGGCGTACTAACAGTCAACGCTTAGCAACAATTTCCTTTTGGACACGGGTGCCTGCAATCGTACTCACGGCCGCACTTGGAGTACTGCTTTTCGGGGTTGCCCGCGACTTGTTTGGCGATCGCGCGGCGCTGTTCTCCGTCGCGCTATTCACGTTCGAGCCTACATTGTTGGCTCATGGTCGAGTGGTACAGACCGACGTTCCGGCGGCTTTCGGATATCTGCTGCTCTTTTACGCACTACGCCGTCATTGGCTCTCGCCCACCTGGCGATCAGCCGTGCTGCTTGGACTCAGCGCTGGATTGGCGTTGCTGGCAAAGTACTCGATGCTTATTTCGGGTCCTATTTTGGCAGTTTACTTTCTCGCCCTGCTCAAGCTCGCACCCAGCCGGAGCTTGTCGCGTAACAAGGTTTGGTCTCAGGCGGGAATTACATTGCTCACGTTGCTCATAGTCGTCAACGCGGCTTATTTCTTCCAGAGTCGCGATCTTAGCATGGCGGATGCGGAGTGGGCGGCGGCAGCTTTTCCTTCCTCTTCTGAGGCCGTACTCGCCACGATTCATACGCTCGCGTGGATCGTTCCCACGGACTTCGTGGTTGGAGTCTTTTGGCAGCTCTGGCACAGCAAGCAAGGTCACAGCGCATCGCTACTTGGAATGTTCAGTCAAACTGGTTGGTGGTACTACTTTCCAGTCGCTTTCGCTTTGAAGACAACGCTACCATTCCTGATGCTCTCGCTCGCGGCGATTGTCTGGGGCTTTTACCGCACAGTCTTCAACCGCAGCCAGAGGGTTATTTTTGTTTTAGTCCCGTTTGTAATCTATACGGTGTTTGTGATGCTAAGCTCGATCAATATCGGCATTCGCTATTACATCCCGGCGTTCATCTTTCTTTTTATTCTCGCAGGTGCGATGTTGGACCATCTCCTGAGTCTCAGTAGCCCGCGAGTGATGCCAGCACTAATAATCCTGATACTTGGTTGGAGTCTAGTTGAGACGGCTCGTGCTTACCCTCATTACATGTCCTACACGAACCAGCTCGCCTCGCGCGCACCGAATTGGTACTACCTTTCGGACTCCAACGTGGAGTGGGGCGACGATATACGCGAGTTGGCCGATTACTTGCACGCCCGTGGGGAAACGCGTGTGCGAGGCATGCTACTGGGCGGGTTTGTCACACTCAACTTTTATGGAGTGGACTATATTGACGTCTTATCCCCTCCAGACGAATCGACCGACACGCGTTATATCGCAATCGGCGCAAGTTTCCTGAACGGCTCGACCGTGCCGAATCGCCTAGTCAACGGACAATTGCAAACAGAGACAGAGCGAGTGAATACTTTCGAACCTTTCCGCCACCGAGCGCCTGAAGCCATCTTTGGCGGCTCGATCTATCTCTATCGTGAGCGTTAATAAATAAAGGCCTGTTTCCGCGCGTACCTTCTCGTAGTCAACACCAACAGTGCCAAGCTGATTATTAGCGGACCAATAAGCCACTTCGTAAGAGGTGAGCTATTCCATTCACCACGCGTAAGCGCGCTAAGGTAACGCCAAAGCGCGTATTGCTCCGTCTCACAATACATCGCCCCGTAGACCGCTCCCACCAAACTAATTAAGAAAGAAGCTACAGCCGAGAGCAGTACTATTACTGTTCCCCACAGCCTCAAGGTGGATCTTCGCAGGTAGCGGAATCCGATCAATCCAAGGCACGCGTAGGGCATCGCCGGCAAAAAATATCGCGGTCCATATTGGCACCCTCCATCTGTCTCAATATTGAGAACGAGGATCGCCAGCGAAGCTACGAGGATTCCAAGCACGAGTTGCTCTCGTCGCAGTTCGCGTGGATAGAAAATTACTCCAACAACTCCAACCCAAAAAACTGGAGCATATAAAGTAAGGGCGGATGCATAAAAGCTCGTGTGTCCAAGCGACTTCCTCGGATCGAGCATTAAGAATGTATCTTGGTAGCCACCTGCGACGTTCGGCAGCAGTAAGGGATTTCCGAAAGCGGCGGCGTTATAAATCAGCATCGGAGCAAGGCCGACCAGCGCGCCAATTAAGGCTGCGGCGATTAGTTTCCGTTTGCCCAGACTGGCCAAATAAATCGCTATTACTATAACCATCAATATGGGGAGCACCGAAGTAGTGAGTGTCAAGCCGAGCAGCAAACCAGCTCCCCCCGCAATCACCTTTTCTATGTGTCCGGAAACTTTCCGCCGCGCGAGCAATAGGACCAGATAGAAGGCAATCATCAAATATGACGAAGAAAGCTGGTCGTGATGTGCGATTCCGGAGTAAACGAACGCCGGAGTCCCCAGCCCGTACGCGAGTGCCACACCCAAGGGCCATGTTACTGAATCCTCACCAGCAAGCTCTCGCGCTGCCGCGAATACTGCACATCCGGCTGCGGCGGTAGCGATTGAAGTGGTGAAGAAGGTGACCAGCGCCGAAACCAGCAAGTAATCATTGACGTAGCTAAGACCCAGCAAATGGAGGAAGAAGTAAATTACTGAGCCCGCCATGAATTGGCCTGGCTGCTTAGCCGCATACTGCCGCCCCTTGTAGAGAAACGTGTCTCCAAACGGCCTTCCTCGATGATAATAGACACGAAACGTCAATTGCGGTGCGGCCGAGCCTTCGAGCGAGAATTGCTTCCGCTCTACTATCGCCTCAACACCAGCCTGTTGCAATTGGAAGGCAGTTAAGTTGCTCGAATTTATTGCCGTTCCGTAGGCACAGCAGAGAAAGAGGAATAGTGACAATCCAATGGTGAAAGCGGACCGATTCGTGACTGAACCTGTAACATGGTCCCGCGCATCGCTTGTCAGGGGAACGTCATTGTTCATGTTCGTTCGTTGAACGCGTTCCGGGCTAGTTTAACACTCGCAGCGCTGGCGGCATTATAATTTTAAGTGTTTGCGGCCGTCTTGCCTGGCTATTCTGATCTGTGTTATTCGCGTTAATCTGTTGCTTCATGTTCTTGCGTTTTCATATCCGACTGTCAGATTGCCGAGACTTCGTGCATGAGAGCGATTGCGGTGGTTCCCACCTATAACGAGCGCGCCAACCTGGAGGAACTTGTTGAGAAGGTTTCTCAAGCTCTGCCTGACTTGCACCTGTTGATCGTCGATGACAACTCGCCTGACGGAACCGGTGAGTTGGCGGATGAATTAAGCCGAAGATATCCGGATCGCATCTTCGTGCTTCATCGTGCAAAAAAAGAGGGTTTGGGCAAGGCGTATGTGGATGGCATCAAACAAGTATTGAAGGGTGACTACGATTACATAGTTCAGATGGACGCCGACCTGTCTCACGACCCAATATATTTGCCGAAATTCTTTGAGCAGATTCAAAACCACGATCTGGTTGTGGGCTCGCGCTACCTTCGGGGCATCAGTGTGGCGAATTGGGATCTCAAGCGACTGCTTTTGAGCAAGACGGCGTCGAATTTTGTTCGGTTTATTACGGGCATGCCTTTCACGGATGCGACAAGCGGTTTCAAGTGTTGGCGGCGCGAAGCTCTTGAATCAATCGGGTTTCAGGACGTGTTTTCGATTGGGTATGTTTTTCTGGTTGAGATGAAGTACAAGGCTTACCGCAAAGGTTTTAGAGTAGCTGAGGTTCCGATTGTGTTCGTTGAACGGAAGAGTGGCGACTCCAAGTTGGACTGGCGAGTGGTGCGCGAGGCAATTTGGGGTGTCTTGAAGCTGAGATTTAAAAAGTAAGCTGCACTGTAAAGAATTGGTTTTCGCGCCGAAGGCGCGAGAGATGGTAGCCAGGGGCAAGTGCTGAGCGCAGCGAAGCACGACGTTCCTGGCAGCCGTCAAGAATTAACATCAAGCTCTGAAAGAGCGGCAGAACTGCCGACATACGATTTCTTTCGCGCCTTCAGCGCTCTAGTCTTTTTTACTGATTGTCCCAGGGGCGTCGTGCTTCGCTGCGCTCAGCACTTGCCCCTGGCTATCATTTGCCGCGCCTCGGCGCTAAGGACTCGTTATTGCCTAAACTGCTCCAATCGGTGCTGCTCGCGGTAAGCCTCCTCGCGGCCGTTAGCTATTTCGCTTGGGTGCCGAGCCATCCTCCCGGGTTTTACCTCGACGAGTCTTCCATAGCTTTCAACGCGCATTTGATATCCGAGACGGGCCGCGACGAACACGGCAAATCGTGGCCGCTTTTTTTTCGCGCGTTCGGTGAATATAAGAATCCTGCTTACATCTACCTGCTGGCAGGGATCTACAAAGTGACTGGACCAAGCATCCTCGTCGCGAGGTTGCTGAGTGCATTCCTCGGCGTTGTAGCTGCATTGGTTCTGGGAGTACTCGCGTGGCGGGTCACCGGACGATGGGAGGCGTGGCCACTCTTAACGCTTACTGCTCTGCTGACACCATGGCTTTTCGAGTTAAGCAGGCTCGCGTTTGAGGTCGCACTATTCCCGTTCGCGCTCGCGGCATTTCTTTTATTTGTTCATCGCGTTTCGGCAACAAACCGCTGGTCATGGCGGAACGCCTTGGGCCTGGCTGCGCTCCTTGCTCTCGTAACCTACAGCTATTCAATTGGAAGATTGTTTGGACCACTACTCGCGGTTGGGCTGGTTGTATTTATTAAGCAGGCACGATTCGACGGCATCCTCCGACCATGGTTGTTGTATGGTCTCGCTCTTGTGCCGGCTTATCTGTTCCACCGACGCAACCCAGGCGCACTCACTGGCAGATTCACACAGATAACGTACGTCGATCCTCAAGAATTCTACATCGACAATGCGATCGCATTTCTCCGTCACTACGTGCACAACCTGAACCCCTGGCGAATGTTCGTAGTGGGCGATGCCGACATCAATCACCTGACACACGTCGCCGGCTTCGGTTTAGTGCTGGCGGTTACAGGTCTGTTAGCATTGCTCGGTCTCTGGCGCATCGTGCGGGAAAAAAGGCGTGACCCATGGTGGCTGTTTGTTGTTTACGGATTCTTAATCTCTCCGATACCTGCATCGCTGACGAGAGAATATTTTCATACTTTGCGGCTGGCACCGCTTGGCATATTCGTATTAGCCCTCAGCATAGCCGGCCTCGACTGGCTCTTCGAACGCTCCCAAAATGAGCAACGTCGATTGGTGGCTGCGGCAATAGTGGCGGCGCTGGCGTTGCCGCAAGCTGCATTCTTCCTATGGCGATTTCATACCGATAAACCGAGTGAACGGCGTCGGCATCTGCTGGACGTGGATTATGTCGCCGCGATTTTCGAGCCGGCATTGGCGCAACCTTCCCGACCAATCTACATCGCCGACGCCATTGGCGTACCCGGCTACATTCAAGCCTATTGGTATGCCACCCTTCGAGGCGTTCCCCGGACTGAGTTCCTGCGACTGGCAGCTGACGCTTTGCCGCCAAAAGGCGGGTTGACTATCACCACTGAGGAAGATTGCCGTCACTGTAGAGTGCTGGCTATAAGTTTGCCGTACCTGCTTTATGTGTCCGAAGAGGAGCCGCGTCCGCGCGAGCCGCTGTCTGACAGCGCTCTACGCGCAGAGATTCGCGTTGTCGATCCGCCTGCGGTGATGCCTCCGGGAGTGAAGCAGGAAATTAAAGTACGAGTTCGCAATGTAGGTGATCGCTTGTGGCTGGAGCGCGAGCGGACCGGGAGTAAATTCCAAGTGGCGCTCGGAAATCATTGGCTCGACAGAGAGGGTCGTGTGTTGCGGAACGATGATGGGCGAACAACTTTGCGCAACGATTTGGCGCCGGGTGAAGAGGTTGAGATGGTACT
>DATEDU010000122.1:0-15682 GCA_035281525.1 Pyrinomonadaceae bacterium
TTGGGGGATCATGTCATGGATTGCTCTGGGCCTATTTGTCGGCGCGTGCGGAAAATCTGCTCAGCTACCGTTGCACGTGTGGTTGCCTGACGCGATGGCGGGCCCGACTCCCGTGTCCGCTCTAATTCACGCCGCGACGATGGTCACAGGCGGCCTTTACATGGTCACGCGTACCAACGTCATCTTCCAGCACTCGCAGACAATGATGTTGGTGGTAGCGCTCGTCGGTGCTGCGACGGCTTTGTTTGCGGCGACAATCGGCATCACGCAGAACGATATTAAGAGAGTACTGGCGTATTCAACTGTGTCGCAGCTCGGTTTCATGTTCATGGCGTGCGGCGTGGGCGCATTTGTCATCGGCATCTTTCACGTGATGACGCACGCGTTCTTCAAAGCGCTGATGTTTCTCGGCGCGGGCAGCGTGATTCACGGTATGCACCACGAACAGGACATGCGGAAGATGGGTGGGCTCAAGAAGTACATGCCCTATACGTATATGACGTTCCTCGCCGGCTGGCTCGCCATCTGTGGCGTAATTCCCTTCAGCGGCTTTTGGTCGAAAGATGAAATTCTTTGGAACGCGGCTTCGACAAATCAAATTCCGCTTGGCTGGTTGGTGTGGATTGTCGGAATTATTGCTGCGACATGCACCGCGTTCTATATGACGCGACTTGTAGCGATGACTTTTTGGGGTCGAGAGAGGTTTCGCGAGGCTCACCGACATACGCCTGAGCATGAAGTGCATGCTCATGATCACAAGACGCCGGAACATCATGTTCATGTTCCGCACGAATCACCTCGATCAATGGTGATTCCGCTTGTTGTTCTTGCCGTGCTGGCCACGATTGGAGGTTTTGTTGGTGTGGGGCCCGCGTTCAAGTTCATTACGGGCACGGATCATCCCGGTGGACGGCTGAACATAGTCAATTTTCTGGATCCTGTTATCTGGAACTCAGCGACGGGAGAGTTTGGGAAGGAACATACGAGTCCCGCCGCTACAGCACCGGCCAGCACAGGTCACGAGGCGCCTGCTACGACGGGTCACGAAGGACCCGCAACGGCAGCACCTCCAGCGGAAGGTGAACACGGCGGCCCGCAAAGCACAGTTGCTCACGCGGAACGTTTCAATCTCGCTCACGCAACCGAAGGTGCTCTCGGCAGTCACACGCTCGCAGAATGGCTATTCATCATCATCTCGCTCGCGATCGCTGCCTTGGGAATTCTGCTCGGATTTTTGTTCTATGTGTGGCGTCCGCACTTGCCAGACATCTGGGCGACCCGACTTAGGCCGCTCTACGTGGCCAGCTATAACAAGTACGGGTTGGACGAGTTCTACGGCTGGGCCGTAACCCGCCGTGTGATGGATGCCGCGCGAGCGGTCTACGCATTCGACTCAAAAATCGTCGACGGTGTGGTGAACGGAAGCGCGTGGGTCACTCGCGGGTGGAGCAGGATAACCGGTTTCCTGGATCAGTATTTTGTTGATGGATTAGTGAATGCTATTGCAGCGTTCATCATCCGCTTGATGTCGCCGTTGTTGCGGGCTGCGCAGACTGGGTTCACGCAAAACTACGCACTCGTGATGGTTCTGGGCCTGGTGGCTGCTGTCGCGTTGTTCTTCGGCAAGGATATCGCGAGGGTGATCAAAGGCATATTTGCATTGGGAATTTGAGATTAGTCTATGAAAAATTACATTCTCTCAATCGTCACCTGGCTACCTGCGCTCGGCGCAATCCTTATTCTCGCGCTGCTCAAAAAGGATCAGGGCAACTTAATTAAGAAGTTTGCCACTGCCTGGTTTGGACTTGCCTTTATCGCTTCGCTGTTCCTGATTGGCTATGACCGTACCTTAGGTGGTTATCAGTTCCTCGAGGATTACAAATGGATCCCCGTGATTGGCGCTCGTTATCAAATGGGCGTTGACGGTGTCGCCGTACTCTTGATCATCTTGACGACGTTGTTGGGCGTGATTGCCGCTCTGTCTTCCTGGAAATACATCGAAAAACGAGAGAAGGAGTATTACGTACTGCTGTTGTTGTTGCAGACTGCCGTCGTTGGTGTGTTTGCATCACTCGACCTATTCCTGTTCTACCTGTTTTTCGAAGTCTCATTGGTGCCGATGTACTTCCTGATCGGTATTTGGGGAGGAGAGAACCGGCTCTACGCCGCCATCAAGTTCTTCCTCTACACGCTTGTCGGTTCCGTGGTAATGCTGCTGGGTGTTTTGAAGATGTACTTTCTCACCTCCGACACTGGGCTGACGGGCAAGATCACACAAGCGACGGTGAATTTAATTGCGGGCAACGACGAGGCTGCGCGAATGGTCTCTTCGACATTGCAAGCCGCCGCTGAGCAGGGAACCGGCAACTTCAACATCCTTTACATGCAGGCAATGGGCTCAGTCATGCAACTGGACACGACGCTCGTGTTGCTGTTCTTTGCCTTCGCACTTGGGTTCGCAATCAAGGTGCCGATGTTTCCGTTCCACACGTGGCTGCCTGACGCCCACGTCGAGGCGCCAACTGCCGGGTCCGTCATCCTTGCGGGAATCCTACTGAAGCTCGGAACCTACGGCTTCTATCGCTTCAACTTGCCAATGTTTCCTGCCGCCTCACGTGACGAATCTTATTTCGGATCGTTTGGCGTTCGCAGTGTGATGATTTTTCTGGCGATTGTCGGAATCATTTACGGTGCGCTCGCAGCCATGTATTTCGTGGTGAAAAGGGACGGTGATATCAAGAAGCTGGTTGCGTACTCATCGGTTTCTTCAATGGGCATTGTGATGCTCGGGCTGTTTTCGTTGAATCCGAATGGCGTGAACGGTGCCGTGCTTCACATGGTGAATCACGGTATCTATTCGGGCGCGCTCTTTTTGTTGGTAGGCATAATTTATGAACGACGACACACGCGGAACGTGGCGGAGTTCGGTGGGCTCTCTCACGTTATGCCTGGATATGCTGCCGTCTTTCTCGCGATGGCCATGACGGCCATTGGCCTGCCACTGCTCTGTGTTTTTATCTCGGAGTTTTTGGCGTTGCGGGGAGCGTTCGAAGCGAATCCGACGTGGGCTGCATGGGGCGCGTTGGGCATCATTCTCAATGCGGGTTACATGCTGTGGCTCTATCAACGAATGTTTTTTGGCAACATCGATAATCCTAAAAATGAAAAGCTGCCGGATTTAGAAAAACGCGAGTGGGCGTACATGATTCCGTTGGTGATTGCGTCTCTGTGGATTGGCGTTTATCCGAAGCCGTTTCTTGAATACATTCAGCGTCCGGTGAACGCAGTTGTGAGACACGTGCGGCCAGACTATCCGATACCGGGAATGCCACTCACGGAAACACCACAACGGGCAGAGTTAAATAGGTGATAAGTGATGAATATTGAGTACTGAGTACTGAGTACCAAGTACCAAGTACCAAGTACGGCGCCACTGACCACTGACAGCTGACCACTGCAACTGACCACGTACTAGTAACGACTAACAATGCTTTTGCTTTTGCAAGCCAACACAACTGCCCTCTTCAACGTAGCCGATCTCCAGTTGATCGCGCCGGAGCTGATCCTGACCACCTGCGCCTGCATCGCGCTGATCATGGAAGTCATCCTTCCATATCGCAAGAGCAAGCTCACGGCATATTTTGCATTAATCGGCCTAGCACTGGCTGCAAGTTCTCTCGGCATCCAATGGTGGTACAACCGCAACGTTTTACCGCTCGATGGCTTCTACGGCATGATCCGTATCGACGGATTCGCGCTGATCTTCAAGGCGATCTTTCTGGTTGCCGCTGGCCTCGCCATCGCCGTCTCAACTCGCTTCCTTGATATTGAAGGCGAACAGCACGGGGAGTATTACGCACTGGTGTTATTCGCAACCGTGGGCATGATGTTCCTCGGTTGCGGCTACGACCTCATTTCTCTGTACATCAGTCTCGAGCTCATGGCCTTGACGTTTTACGTGCTGGTGGCGTTCACCAAACGCGAGAAACGCTCAAACGAAGCGGCCATGAAATACTTTCTGCTCGGAGCATTCTCATCAGGCATTCTTCTCTACGGCATGTCGATGCTCTACGGAATTGCCGGCTCGACGAATCTCGGGGAGATCAGTCGCGGCGTCGCAGGACTTGTTTCTTCCATAAATGCCAGTGGCGATACGTTGCGAGGAGTTGCAGTACTGCGGCCTCTCTTGTTGCTCGGCATGATTGCGCTGGCGGCCGGTTTATTTTTCAAGGTTGCTGCCGTGCCTTTTCACATGTGGGCTCCCGACGCTTATGAAGGTGCGCCGACTTCGGTCACAGCATTTCTTTCAACGGGATCGAAAGCCGCGAGCTTTGCTCTGTACGCGCGGATTTTTCTCGAAGCATTACCCAGCATGAGGACCGATTGGGCGCCGCTGCTCGGCTTAGTTGCGGCAATCACGATCATGGTCGGAAACTGGGCTGCGGTTACTCAGCAGAACTCCAAACGCTTGCTTGCCTATTCGTCGATCTCAAACGCGGGTTATCTCTTGCTGGGAATAGTCGCAGCAAACGAGTACGGGAATTACGGACTCGTAATCTATCTGTTTGTTTATACACTGATGAATATGGGTGCGTTTGGAGTGATCATCAGTCTGCGACGTCGCGGGATCATTGGGGACAATGTCGATGACATGACCGGGCTGGCCCAAAAAGCGCCCGGCATGGCAGCGATGATGGCCGTGTTTATGCTTTCGCTTGGCGGCTTACCGATGACCGGAGGCTTCATCGGGAAGTATTTCTTGTTTGGAGGTCTACTTCAGCGCGGTCAAGCTGATGGTAAGAATTGGTACTACTGGCTCGCGATCTGGGCGATCATTAATACAGTTGTTTCCTTCTACTATTACGTGCGATTCATCAAGGTGATGTACTTGGGCGATCGCGTTGCGGATGCGCAACCTCTCGAGCTTTCGCCGGCGTTGCGAGCAGCGTTACTTGCGTCGTTGAGTGGCATCATCTTCGTCGGCATCTATCCTCATCCATTCATCAAGCTCGCGCAGCTGTTTGCTTGCGGCGCCGGCTTCGATTGCGGTAAGTAGCGGCGTGAATGCTCGTCTTTTATATCCTTGCAATAATTGTTATCTGGCTTGGGATTCTTTCTGTGCGGGACGGGATTCGGTTCGCGAATTACGTCCGAGCCCAATGTAACCAACCGCTTTCCGACTTCACCCCCTTTGCCTCAGTCATCGCACCGTGCCGCGGAATTGATCAGGGCCTACACCAAAATCTCTTTGCACTCTTTCATCAGGATTATCCCCAATACGAACTCATCTTTGTGACGGATAGTGATGACGATCCATCTCTAAACGTAGTGAAAGAAGTTATCGACTCTCAGTCATCAAAAAGAATTTCAACCCGCATTATTATCGCGGGCCAAGCGACGGACTCCGGCCAGAAGGTCCACAATCTTCGCATGGCTGTCCCTCAGATCGATCCACGCAGCGAAGTATTAGTCTTCGTCGACACCGATGCCCGACCTCACTCTGAATGGTTACGGTCATTGATATCGCCACTTCACGACGAAAAAATCGGCGCTGCCACAGGTTATCGATGGTTTCTTCCCGTGCATAGAGGCTTGGCGTCGCATCTGCGATCCGTTTGGAATGCTTCGATTGCCTCAGCGTTGGGACAGAATGTAAACAAGAATTTCTGTTGGGGCGGCTCGACCGCAATTCGACGGTCAACCTTCGAAAAACTGAACATCCGGAACCTTTGGCAGGGAACCGTCTCAGACGACTTCACCATGACGCGAGCGTTGCAAGCCGCGAAGATGCCCATTCACTTCGTGCCCTGCTGTTTAATACCTTCACTTGACGATTGCAGCATGCGCGAATTATTTGAGTTTACAACTCGACAATTGAAGATAACCCGAGCCTATGCCTCACATCTCTGGAAAGCGGTTTTAGTAGGAAGTCTCCTATTCTGCGTCGTGTTTTTCGGCGGCGTTGTTTTGCTGACTCTGCGTTTCGCAAACGGACTACCCATCGGTTTTGTGCTCTTAACCATTTTCATTCTCGGTGCTGCCAAGGCCCATCTGCGAATGCGAGCCATTTCGATACCACTGTCGAACTTTCGAAGAGAATTAGGAAGAACGTGGCCGGCACATCTTCTTCTTTGGCCCATCACATCAGCGCTCTATTTGTACAACGCGATTGCCGCTGCGTTCTCGCGCCGAATTGAGTGGCGTGGGATTACGTATGAATTGAAAACGCCAACCGAAGCTGTCATTATTCGCGGCACAGACTGATGTTCTGAATCCGCAACTTAAACATGTCACACAAAGCCGTCCAACTCGTTCAGCTATTGCGTGGGACCAAGCGAGATAAACGCCTCGGCACGGTGATCCTGTTTGTGACTTCACGCTGCAATGCCTATTGCCAGACTTGTTTCTATCATGCGGAATTGAATCAACCCGGCGACATGACCTTCGCGCAAATTGAGAAGGTCTCGCGTACGATGCCGGCTATCACCGATCTTTGGCTATCGGGCGGCGAGCCAACTCTGCGACGCGATGTGCCGGAAATTATCGATACGTTTGTTGCCAACAACGCCGTTAGCAGAGTCATTATTCCCACCAACGGGCTAATCAAATCGAGGGTATTCGACATCGTCGATCGTGCCCTCGGCAGCCATCCCGCGCTAGATCTCTATCTCAATATTGCTCTCGATGGTTATGGCGAGACTCACGACCGAATTCGCGGCGTGCCCGGAAATTGGGAGAAGGCGCTGGACTGCATTGAATTCCTTTACCTTCTGAAAGAAAAATATGCGGATAGGTTTCGTTTGAACGTGAATACAGTCGTCTGTGCTGAAAACTTTACGGAGATCGAAAAGCTGGCTGAGTTCATGTGGGAAAATTTCCGTCTCGACGGGCAGTACTTCAATATCGTGCGAGGCGAAACGCTGGTCGGAGATCAGATTAAGCAAGTCCCTCCTGAAGTATTACCCGGTATGTACTCCTTTGTTTCTAAACTAACGAAGCGGTACGGCGACAGAATGTTTGCAGAAGACGAGGCCAGCAAACGCTTCGTCAAGAACGTCGCTTATGTCGGTGCAATTACCACTCACTACCGCACGCAGCATTCCAACTTCAATGAATCCACTCCCTGGCCGTTTCCTTGCACGGCTGGTGAAACGACCGCCGTAATTGATTACAACGGCGATGTCCGTGCCTGTGAGCTGCGCGAGAAATTTGCGACACTGGCAGATTTTGACTACGACCTTGGCGCACTGTGGGACGCGCACGAACGACAGACTGAGCTGAACGCCATCGACGGTGGCAAAGCTTGCTGGTGCACCCATGTCTGCTTTATACACGACTCGATGCGGCACTCGCGCCGCGCGCTGTTGTATGACTTGCCAAAGAATTATTTGCGCCGGGAAGCGTGGTAGCTCGTGAATCCACCAAACCGCGAAAATCGAGACAGAGTCGAAGACCAGAAAACAATTCGGAAGAGCGGGATAGCATACGCGGCCGCTTTCAGCTTGTTTGCTTCAGTCGTTTCCCTGGGTGGCCTCGGGTGGATTTTGGACCGTTGGCTAAACACATCGCCTTGGTTAGTGGCGGCGGGCGTGGTCCTCGGTGCGATTGTAGGTTTTTATCAGTTCATTCGACTCACATCAAAGCTTAGTGATAAGTGATAAGTGATAAGTGATGAGTCATGAGTGATGAGTAATAAGTAATAAGTAATAAGTGATGAGTGGTACCTGATACGTCATAAGTGATTACTCATAACTTCGATCCTTATTACTCATCACTCATCACTGCTAGTCACGGCAGATCTTTGTGCCGTAACTTGATCTTATCGTCTGCCAGATCTTCCATCGAAACGCCGGCGAGCCTCGCATATTGCAACAGCACACGCAGTGACGGTTCTCGTTGGCCGGTCTCAAACAACGAAACACTCGAGGGATAGAGCTTTTCACCCTTCACAGCCAAAAGCTTAATCAATTGAGGCTGGGTCAGGCCCAAGTGCGTGCGGATCAACAGCAGCTTCTCTGCCAGAAGTTTTGGTCGCGAACGATGAGCGCGCCCCATCTACTTGTCCTCTCCGGATGAGGCGCAGAATTGCTTGCAAAACTTTCTATTTAGAACTACCCTTTGGCTGACTTTTGGAGAGGCCCGGAACCCATTCATCCGGGCGGTGAGCATCTTAGGCGGTTCTCGCTCGCCGGCTAATCATTTCGAATAGAATAAGGGAGCACACGGCCCAGTGGCAATAGGGCGGGATTGCCACGTGTGCTCCCTTTAGAGAGCGGTAGTGGACCTGAGCACCCCACCGCCGCTCTCCGCGCCTTGTTAATGCCGTATGGGCATTGGGGTAATTTGTGTATTGCCAACTGGAAAATGGAACCGCCAAGACGCCAAGGACGCCAAGCCTGCGTTTAAGAACGAACGCTAGTCGAACACCGAGGTATCCACCATTCGACGGCAACTTCTTTTGCATACTTGGCGTGCTTGGCGGCTTGGCGGTTCATTTACGATTCCGGTTCTTCGCACAGAATTACCCCACCACTACCTTAAGGCACGTCTCGACACCCGCTAAATTCCTGTGTAAAATCACCCGCTTCATCAATGAAGACAACTGCCGACAATGTAGCCGCGGGTTCCGTTGAACCTGATCGCGCTCTTGCAATCCGAGCCATGTGGACCATGGTGGCTACGGTTTCGCTGGCGGTGATCGTAAGCTTAATGTTCGCGCCCTGGCGCGTCACTACGGGATTACTGCTGGGAGGATTGCTATCCCTACTTAATCTTTACTGGATGCGATCGTCGATCGCGGCCGTGTTCGATCACGCGCTCGGCCAGGGACAGAAACCGCGGATCCGGTTGGTTAACTACATCCTGCGTTATTTCGTGGTGGTAGGAGTCGTCTTCGCAGCTTATCAACTGAACATTGTTTCGCTGGGAGCAACGATTGCCGGTCTCTGCAGTTTTGTTGTTGCGTTGTTTGTTGAAGCTTTTCGAGAAGTTTATCTTGCAATCATCCATCGTGAGGGAATCAGTTAATGTTTTGGGAAACCGCCAAAGCGGCTGAACACGGCGAGGGGGCGGCGCATCATACGCCGATTATCGTCGAGCTAGTCAATCATTATCTCGGCGAGCCGGTGCACGAGCTCCAGATGAAATACACATATCCGCTCTGGCAAAAGTTCTTCGCTAACTTCCATACGACTCCTGAGGCAGTCTTTGGGCCTTACAGTCCTGAAACTGCAATCCCCTGGTACACGGTGATGTTCATCATCGCCTGTATTCTGAGTGTCACGATCATCTGGATTCTGAAAGGCAGGCTTTCCGTCGAAGAGCCTGAATCTGGACAACAGACGCTCGAGCTCGGCGTGCTCGCTGTACGCGATATGTTGGCAGATATTGTCGGGCCACACGGGCTCAAGTACTTTCCGGTGGTGATGACATTCGCCGTCTTGATCCTCGTTTCCAACTTGATGGGATTGTTTCCGTTGTTTATGTCACCAACGGCCGCCGTGAGTGTGACATTTGCCCTCGGCCTTTCATCGTTCCTGTATTACAACTACATTGGCATTAAAGAAAATGGCGTGCTGGGTCACCTCAAGCATCTGGCAGGTCCAATATGGTGGATCTCCTGGTTGATTTTCCCAATCGAGTTGATCAGCAATGTGATTCGTCCTTTCTCGCTTGGCATACGTTTGTTCGGCAACATGTTTGCCGACGAACAAGTCGCGGCGAATATTGCAGCACTCTTTCCGCCGTGGACCAACTGGGTGATTCCCGTTATATTAATGCCGCTGGGAGTATTCGTAGCCTTTATTCAAACGTTTGTGTTTGTGCTCTTGTCTCAGCTTTACTTGAGTGAGGTTTCTCATGTGCCACATGAGGAGCTTGAAGGGCATGCTGACATTACTGCGGAGGAAGCGGCGTTGGCATCGTTAGCAGTTTAATAAAATGCAGTAATACTATGCGCGTGATCGAGCGACGCTGGCAATTCGCGCCCGCGCACGTTGTCCGCAAATCACCGGAAGCGACGATCATCAAGAAGAAACACCGGCACGATCATAGCTTCGCTTTTTGAAGCGGGAAGTGTCTGTCTCGCTGGAGCGCCGTTGTTCGAGGGGCGGTGGATACCGGAGTCAGGCGAAATCATAAACAGCAGCCGGCATACTAATTTGATGAGACTCGCATTTAAGACATTCTGAAGCTTTCGCTTCAGAAGGAGAGAATACAGATGAGAAAACTCAGCATTCTGTTCTTCGCCGTGCTTGGCGTGCTGATGAGCGCTATGCCTGTGTTGGCTCAGGAGCCAACGCCAGCTGCCGCGGATCAAGGTGCCGGACTAAAGGCCATTGCAGCAGGCATCGGCTTTGCAATTGCTGTGTTCGGCGGAGCGTTGGGGCAGTCACGAATCGGCGCTGCCGCATGCGAAGGCGCTGCACGCAATCCGGGAGCTGCCGGTCGCATTCAGACAATGATGATTCTGGGCCTCGCGCTCATTGAATCGCTGGTTCTGTTTGCGCTGTTGGTCGTCTTTGCGAAAATCGATTAGTGCGAATCGACCTGGCTTGCACAAGATGCGAGTGCGGCTTAATGCTTCGCTCGCATCTTTATTTTTCGGTATTCTCGGTGATCTCCGTGTCTCCGCGTTAAATAAAAGAAAATTGCACCACAGAGTCACTGAGAGTACGGAGAAGTACCAAGAGTTTATTGGTCATTTACTCATATTTTGCTTGACGTGAAACCGATGTGATAGGCTCACGTTATTCTCCCAAATTAAATTGTTCCGAAGCGCAAGCGACAAATGAAAAAATGTCCGAAGTGTGGCGTCGAATATCCTGACACGACGACGCTGTGTCCTGCCGACGGCGTTGCTCTGGAAAGAACCAGCGACGTATTGATCGGTCAAACGCTAATCGGAAAGTACCGCATTGATGAACGGCTGAACGAGGGAGGTATGGGGGCCGTTTATCGAGGCACGCACGTGCTGATGGAGAAGACGGTGGCCATCAAGGTCCTGCGCCCGTCGCTTGCTGCTGATCAGAAAATCGTCGCGCGCTTCTCCAGAGAAGCCAGGGCCGCTTCCCGCATCCTGCATCCACACGCCCTAAGTGTTACAGACTTCGGCGAATCTGAAGACGGCGTGGTCTTCCTGGTAATGGAGTACCTGAACGGCACGACGCTCAAGGACACCATCAGGAAAGAAGGACCAATGCAGCTCCCTCGGGTCGTCGAAATCATCCGCCAAGTTGGAGGCGCACTCGACGCAGCGCACGAGCAAGGTGTCGTTCATCGCGATCTAAAGAGCGAGAACATAATGCTGCTGCCTACGAATGGACCTGAGTACGCGAAGGTGCTGGATTTTGGAATTGCCAAAATCAAAGAGCCTGATGGCGGCTTCGACTCCGCTCTCACCTCACCTGATCTCGTCATCGGCACTCCGCAATACATGTCACCCGAACAGTGTTCTCAGGCGCCTGACATTGACGCGAGGTCGGACGTCTACTCCCTGGGCGTGATTATTTATGAAATGCTGGTGGGCCATGTTCCTTTCACGGGTGAATCGCCAACGGCGATCATGATGAAGCACCTGCAGGAGCCGGCGCCGTCCGTGCTGGTAGAAAGACCTGACTTGCCAGCGTCAGTGGATCGCCTTTTGTCTCGAGCAATGGCAAAGCAACCACAGGATCGCTATCAAGGCGTTGGAGATCTGGTTGATGATCTGATCATCGCAGCGGGAGCAGCAGAGGTAGGCGTGTCAAGTAGTGCTCCGTTAAATCAGGCGGGCCTTGCCAACGGCCAATCAACTCCGGCAGCAGTAGTTGATGATGATGACGAAGAGACGCTCGTCAGGCCGAGAATTAGCACAGGACCCCAACCACGTCCGGCGCCGCGAACTACAGAAATGTATCCGGCGGCAACTGTGCGGACGAACGAGATGTATGCGCCTGCACCTGCGCGGCCTTTCAATCCGTGGAAAATACTGATTCCTTCGCTCGCTGCAGTTTTGATCGTCTTCGGGGTGGTCTTCGTATTTACCAGGAGTTCTGAACCCGCTCCTAGCGAAACGCAACCGGGACTAGTGGCGGATCCGAATAGTGAGGCAGTACAACCTTCACCACCCGCAACAGGAAGCGGAGAGGCCGGAATACCTTCGGGAGGAACAGTTTCGAACCCGGCAGCGAATTCGAATGTGAATGCAAACGCTAATGCGAATGCCAACGCGAATGTTGAGGAAGTGTTCACACCGAACGAGAACCTAAACAGCAATGCAAATGTTGAGGCGAATCAAAATGCCAACCGAAGTGCGGACGTACCGCTGCCGACACCTTCACGACAGGTAAACGCTAACCAGCAGGTACCACCGCCTGGCACTCCCACTCCTGAGCCCAAACCAACCGCAACTCCCCCGTCTCTCGACTAGCTCGCTGGACAAAAAGCCGGACGCCTCGCTAGACTACGCGTTTCGCCAGGCAGCCGTAACACCTACCTAGTGCCTTCGCGAGATTTGAACAGACTTTTCAATTGGAGATTTAGATTATTTTATGGCGATTCCAGCTACGCAGATTCGACGCGGCATGGTCATTGTTTTCGAAGGCCACCCGTGCAAAGTTATAGAGTTTCGTCACCATACGCCGGGGAACCTTCGCGCGATGGTGCAGACGAAACTTCGTAACATAAGAACGGGCTCATCTTTTGAGCACCGCTTCCGATCAGCCGACATGGTGGAGCGTGCCTCTTTGGAGCAGCACGAAATGGAGTACCTTTACTCCGATGGGTCTCATCACCACTTCATGAATACGGAAAACTTTGAACAGATCGCGCTAAGCGAAGAAGATCTCGGGGACGCTGCTCAGTGGTTAAGTCCCGGGCTAAAGCTCCAAACCGAGTTTTATGATGGAGCGCCTATTGGTATTGAACTGCCGGCGTCACTTGAACTCACCGTGACGCGCACCGAGCCCGTTCTAAAGGGCGCTACCATCTCAAATGTCAACAAACCTGCGACGCTCGAAAACGGAGTGACGATCGCAGTTCCGCCATTCGTAAACGAAGGAGATCGGATTAGAGTCGATCCCAGCGAAGGCCGCTACATTGAACGAGCAAAGTAAGTGTCCGGCAAGATTAAGCTTGTCGAATCTCGCGGGCAAACTACGTCCGACAAGCTTCAGCTTGTCGAGGTGACGACAAACTAAAGTTTGTCGGACATGCTCATGTATCTCGTTTATAGTTTCCTTTTAACAGTCGGCTTCCTAATACTTCTTCCCCGGTTCATCATCGATGCCCTTCGACACGGCAAGTACGTAGCCGGGTTTGGCGAACGACTGGGCGGGCTCAAACCGACCAAGGATCATGCGCGCCCTGTGATTTGGCTGCACTGCGTTTCAGTCGGTGAGACTCAGGCAGCGCGACCGCTAGTCAAAGGCTTGCGCCAACACTTTTCCAATCACTCGCTTGTGGTATCGACCACGACGCGAACTGGCCATAAGCTCGCTTCAGAACTTTTCCAAAAAGAAGCTGACAGAGTCTTCTACTTTCCTTTCGACTGGCGCTGGACCGTCAGACGCTCACTCAAAGCAATCAGGCCTTCCGCGGTACTCATAATGGAAACCGAAATCTGGCCGCGATTCCTGCGAGAATGCTACATGGAGAAGATTCCAGTCGCGATTGTTAACGGCAGGCTCTCGCCGCAATCTTTTCGTCGTTATCGATGGATAAAAGGTTTCGTCTCACGTGTGCTCAATTGTTTAGACATGGCAGTGATGCAGTCCGAGACTGATGCTGACCGAATCCGCGCGTTGGGACTCGATCCAGCCAGAGTTTTCGTGTCCGGTAACTTGAAGTTTGACGCGGGAATAATTACGCCGGATGGAGTGATCGCGACCGAGCTTCGAGAAAGATTCCACCTCACAAACGAGAGCCAGTTGATTTTGGCTGCCAGCACTCATGCTCCAGAGGAAACTATAGTGCTCGAGTCCTTTCGAGAATTGAGAAAGAAACTCGCCTATAAACCACGACTCATGCTCGCGCCCCGGCATCCTGAACGGTTCGCTGAAGTCGCGTCGTTGCTGGACAAGTCGGGTCTCAGTTGGACGAGTCGAACCAAACCGGCCCAGTCGACGGACGCAAACTGTGACGTGATTCTGCTTGATACGATTGGGGAGCTGCCCGCCATTTATTCGCTGGCGTCCGTAGTCTTCGTCGGAGGAAGCGTCGTCAAAAGAGGTGGTCACAATATTCTCGAACCGGCGGCGACTGGGACAGCCATCGTCACCGGTGCTTACACACATAACTTCGAAGGCATTGTCAGCGAGTTTGTTCAAGGAGGAGCGATCATTCAAATGCCTCCAACGCCTGTGTCAGACGCGGGGATCGAACTGGGAAATATATTCGGAGAACTGCTCAACGACGGCCACCGCCGTAATGATCTTGCTCGTAGAGCCAAGATACTGGTGGACAAAAATCGTGGCGCTGTCGATCGCACGTTGAACCTGCTTGAGTCAGTAATCCCGAAATAGCAATTCATCGTTAACGCATGGCCTTGATTTCCAATCTCGTGCTGCCGCCATTGAGCCTGCTGTACCGGGCGGTAACGCAGGCTCGAACAACTGCGTATGAAAAGGGCGTGTTTCAGATCTGCAGGCTCAAAGCCCCCGTAATCAGCGTGGGAAATTTGACAGTCGGCGGTACAGGCAAGACGCCTTTCGTTGAGTGGTTGTGCCGCGTGCTTGCTGAGCAAGGGAAACGCGTTTGCGTGCTCACCCGCGGGTACGGTCGCGACAATCCCGCAACGCGTGTGTTGGTTTCAGATGGGTCGAAGATCCTGGCTGACGCCGCGGAAGCTGGAGATGAGCCACTTTTGCTTGCGCAAAATCTCAAGGGCTTGGCTGCTGTCATAAGTGATGCGGATCGCGCGGCCGCTGGTAAATGGGCCAAAGAACAACTCGGCTCAGAAGTCTTCGTACTTGATGATGGCTTTCAGCATCTACGACTCGCACGAGATTTGAACGTTGTGCTGATTGATGCGACGAACCCGTGGGGCAGTGGGCATCTACTGCCCTATGGACGGCTGCGTGAGCCTCGCAGCGCACTGTCGCGAGCGGACTGCATCGTGCTCACACGGGCGGAGAAAAACCGTGACGTGGAATCCTTGAAACAAGAAATTCGGCGCTTCAACCAAACTTCACCAACCTTCACTTCAACAATGAATGTTAGGACTGTCAGTCAGCTTGGCTCGGCTGTGCAGGAGGATCTCACTACTGTGCCTCAACCAATCGCGGGTTTTTGCGGCATAGCAAATCCACAATCCTTCTTCGATCAACTGGATGATGCGGGATTCCAGTCGGTATTAAACAAGCCATTCTCGGATCATCACTGGTACACACAATCGGAGATTGATTCATTTTGTTGGAAGGCGAAAGAGTCCGGTGCCCAGGCTCTGATCACTACAGCAAAAGACGCGGTAAAGTTACTGCCACTCAATTTCGATTTGCCATGTTACGTCTTGCACATCGAAGTCTCGATTGAGGGTGCGGCCGAGCTACGGCGGATGATCAATAAGGCCATTCGGTGAAGGATGCAAAAAGGCGGCCTCGCACCCGAGTCTTGCACCCCGGATCGGCCGCCTTTTCTGAGGAGCCCACCTACCTCGTTGGGTTAAACGTTACAAATTAGCCCGAGTTCCAAAAAAGAAATCACG
>DATEDU010000123.1:0-24811 GCA_035281525.1 Pyrinomonadaceae bacterium
AGGGAACTGAGCTCTGTTGTTCCCACTGTCGAGCTCTTCCAACCTGGTAACGTTGCGTAAATTGGTTCACTGCGACGCAAATCCTGAGACACTGCAGGCAGCGAATCACAAGTCTGCCCATTCAACTTATAACCGGTGCACACTTTGATCTCATCCAGCGCATCCAGCACATCAAGCTTCGTCAATGCAACCGATGTAAACCCATTAATCTCCGCCGAGTAACGCGTCGCAAACGCATCGAACCAGCCACATCGACGCGGACGCCCCGTGGAAGCACCGTACTCCCGGCCACGCTCGCGTATCATCTGCCCGAGCTCGGCTTCACCCTCGAGCATCTCTGTCGGAAACGGACCTTCACCTACGCGCGTAGTGTAAGTGCGAACGATTCCCAACACTCCGGTGAGTCGATGCGGAGCAAGTCCGGTCCCGGCAATCGCGCCACCCGCCGTAGTGATCGAAGAAGTCACAAACGGATAAGTGCCGTGATCAACGTCCAGCAGCGTTGCCTGAGCACCTTCAAGCAATATCGACCGTCCCTTTGAAGCGGCGACATTCAGATAGTGTGTCGTGTCACCGATGAAGTTGCCGAGGCGTTCTGTCAGATGAGACATCTCGTTGAAGATCTCATCGGCATCGAGCGGCTCGCCGCCATAAGCCTGGATGATCCGATTTGCGTCTTCGAGATTTCGTTCGATGCGCGAGCGCAAAACCTCAGGCACCAAAGCATCAGCAGTTCGAATTCCGCGACGGCCCGCTTTGTCCTCGTACGCCGGCCCAATGCCACGTAGAGTTGTGCCGACGCGCTCGTTTCCCAGCCGCTCTTCACTCGTATGATCCAAGGCGCGATGGTAAGGAAGGATCAAATGAGCACGAGAACTGATTTTGACTCGTTCGGGTGAAACCTCGATGCCTTGCGCCATCAGTCGATCCGCTTCCTGAAAAAATGCTTTCGGATCGATCACCATGCCGTTGCCGAGCACGCAGATTTTTCCCGGATGAACAATGCCGGAAGGCAGCAGGTGTAGAACGAAAGACTGATCACCGACCTGTACCGAGTGGCCGGCGTTGTGACCGCCCTGGTAGCGCACAACGATGTCGAAGCGCTCGGCGAGAAGATCCACGATCTTCCCCTTGCCTTCATCACCCCATTGAGCGCCTATGACGACAACAATTTTAGGCATTTTTCTGCTGGTTCACTCCGGAGGAGTGAGATCTTTATAGGTCGACAATCAAAAATACGCCGTTCGGAGGAGCGGGACGAAACTAAAGGGTAGCTGTAACCATGAGTTCCGCTCCTCCGAACGGCGGTGGCAGAGTTTGTTTCGCTGGCTATAAACATTTCACCCCTGACGGGGTGAAGAAAAGCTCAAGATCAAATTAAAGCTCGAAGGTCACCAAGTGGTTCATGCAGCTCGTCGCTCAGCCGGTGGCGGCGCTGCTGATGTGCTTATCAATCATGCGGGAAATGGCTTCCTTAGAAGTCGCGCCGACTACGCGCTCCTCTTCCTTGCCACCTTTGAACAGAATCAGCGTGGGAATTCCTTTGATTCCATACCGTTGAGAGATAGATGGATTGTCATCGACATTCAGTTTAACGACGCGGGCGGTGCTGACATACGCCTCGGCAACCGCATCAACCGTCGGCGCCAGCATCCGGCAGGGGGCGCACCATGCGGCCCAGAAATCTACTAAGACGGGTTTTTCTGACTGCAATACGTCTCTTTCAAAAGTGCTGTCGCTAACTTCCGTAACGTGCTCACTCATTCTCGATCTCCTTGCTTGTTTTTCTAGATAAGATTGCTCTGTATGATGCGCGCCGCTACGCGGCGATCTGATTTTAGCCCGGCGTTTCAACGCCGGGTCGCTTAAACCGACAAAACCCCTCGTCGCGTAGCGACGGTTGAAATTCAGACGTCGCTATGCGACGTGGCTGCGATTTTCTGAATGTACCCGGCGTTGAAACGCCGGGCTAAACTCACTCGCCGCTACGCGGCGACATTCTTAAAACTTCAAAGTCTCCTGATAAGCTTCCAGGTATTTATTCGCAGCGGCAGTCCAGGAATTGTCCATCGACATTCCATTTAACTGTATCCGCCGCCAGCTTTCAGGCTTACCATAAAAGTAAAGGGCTTCGCGTATTTTTTCAAGCAGAGCGGCCCCGGTGTAACCGTGGAACTTAAAACCATTGCCCGTCTCCTGTGCCGAGTCAAAATTCTGGACGGTATCGTCAAGCCCACCCGTCGCGCGCACCACCGGAACGGTGCCATAACGCATGCTGTACATCTGGTTTAAACCACAGGGCTCGTATAGCGATGGCATCAGAAAGATGTCGGCGCCGGCTTCGATCTGATGAGCCAGAGGCTCGCCAGCATATCCCTTGTAAATACCTACTTGCTGAGGCGCACGGTCATGCCATTGCTGAAGAAAATCTTCGTACTCGCGAGCGCCAGCTCCCAGCGCGATAAAAAACGACCCGGTTCCGAGAATCGCCCCAGCAATTTGCCTAATCAAATCGTAACCCTTCTGTGAGACAAGTCGCGATATGGTCGCGATGATTGGACGCCCGGGCTCGGCAGGCAAGCCGAACCGCCGCAGCAAGTCCAATTTGCATTCGAGCTTTCCTGAAAGATCGTCTGAAGTGAAGTTGGCTGCGATATGCGGATCAGTTTCAGGGTTCCAAACGTCATAATCGACGCCATTCGTAATACCGGCGAGTCGATCACGGCGACTCCGCAGCAGCCAATCGAGGCCGTAGCCCTGCTCGCGCGTTTGTATTTCCTCCGCATACCGGCGGCTTACAGTTGATAATGCATCGGCCGCAATCAGCCCCGCTTTTAGAGCTGAGGCCGCGCCCTTCAACATGAAATCATCGCGATCAGGCGGCTCACCAAAGCCGAGCCACCAGAGATCTTCCGGATCGAAAGTACCCTGATAGGCGAGGTTGTGAATTGAAAAAAGCGTTCTAACCGGCCGGTAGAATTCGTCGTAACGTCGCCGTGCTCGTGCCTCAATCACAGCAAATCCGCAAGGCCAGTCATTCGCGTGAATGATATCCGGTTGCCAGTCGAGATGTTTGCAAAGCGCGAGTGCTGCTCGAGAAAAGAACGCGAAACGTTCGTGGTCGTTCGGGTAGCCGTAAATTGACGGGTGAGAAAAGAACTCAGGAGTGTCGATCAGGTATGCCGGAGCGCCGGCCGCATCACTTTGAAAAACTCTTGTAGGCCTGATTCCGCCGCGCCACTCGACAGGTACGCAGTCAATGACTTCTTCTTTAAGAAGACTGGCGTCAACTTGTTGATAGCGCGGGAGAATAACGATCGCATCGCAATCTTGTTGCCGCAGGGCTTTGGGCAAAGCCCCGGATACATCTGCAAGTCCGCCTGTTTTCGCAAAGGGTACTACTTCGGAGGAGAGCAGGGCGATACGCATCACAGAGAAGAATGAGGAGTGAATTGCCGATTGCCAATTGCCGATTGCCGATTTTGTTCATCGGCACATAGTAGCTTCATGGTGGCAGGATTAGCTGCAAACAGATTGAAAATTGGCAATCGAAAATTGGCAATTGGCAATGTTCTTAGCTCTGCATGGAAGCCAGGAACTCGGCGTTGGACTTCGTCTTCTCGAGACGCTCGAGTACAACCTCCATTTGCTCGACTGGGGACAGCGGGTTCAGAACCCGGCGCATCACCCAAATGCGATTCAAGTCTTCCTTGCTTAGCAGCAGCTCTTCCTTGCGTGTGCCCGAACGCTGCAAATCGATGGCCGGGAACAGACGCTTGTCGCTCAATCGACGATCCAAGTGGATTTCAGAGTTACCTGTACCCTTGAACTCTTCGAAGATAACATCGTCCATGCGCGAGCCGGTGTCGATCAGCGCCGTAGCGATGATTGTGAGAGAACCGCCTTCTTCAATGTTCCGAGCCGCGCCGAAGAAGCGCTTCGGTCGCTGCAGCGCATTCGAGTCAATACCGCCGGAGAGGATCTTTCCGCTGGGAGGCACGACTGCGTTGTGCGCGCGAGCAAGACGCGTGATGGAGTCAAGCAGAATCACGACGTCGCGCTTGTGTTCCACCAGGCGTTTTGCCTTCTCAATCACCATGTCGGCAACCTGGACGTGACGGGTGGGAGGTTCGTCGAACGTCGAAGAGATGACTTCGCCGTTGACGGAGCGCTGCATATCCGTAACTTCTTCAGGCCGCTCATCAATCAGTAACACAATCAGCGTTACCTCAGGATGGTTTTGGGTAACCGAGTTAGCAATTGTTTGCAGCAGCATGGTTTTGCCGGTGCGAGGGGGCGCGACGATCAGGCCGCGCTGTCCTTTGCCGAGAGGCGTCACTAAATCGATGACTCGCGCCGACAGGTTGTCGGCGTTGACTTCCATCTTGAGCTGTTCGTCGGGATAGAGCGGCGTTAAGTTGTCGAAGAAGAGCTTTTCCCGCGCCTGATCGGGGGACTCGAAATTTATAGCTTCAACTTTGATTAAAGCGAAATAACGCTCACCTTCTTTTGGCGGCCTGATTTGGCCGCTTACCGTGTCGCCGGTTCGCAGGTCAAACTTGCGGATCTGTGACGGGGAGACATAGATGTCATCCGGGCCGGGCAGGTAGTTGTACTCAGGCGCGCGCAGGAATCCGAAGCCGTCAGGTAACGTCTCCAGCACGCCCTCAGAGAAGATGAGACCACTCTTTTCGGTTTGCGCCGCAAGAACTTTGAAAATCAACTCCTGCTTGCGCATGCCGGTGGCGCCGGGAACATCCATGCCCTTGGCGATGGACGTCAGTTTGGAGATCGACATCTCTTTGAGGTCGGCCAAATTCAGGAAGCCTTCCTCTCGATGCCCATCGCGTCCTTCTTTTTCCGGTGCCTCAGCGGCGGTTACAACGCCGCCGCCGTTGTCGTCTGTGGTGTCGCTATTGTTCGCGCTTGAAGCGCGTGAACGTGATCTTTGTGCCATATCAATTCTCAGTCTTGGGAAATCTCAGTTTTGGGAATAATCGACGGGTGCGATTAGGGGCGGATTTTTGTCCAGCATGGTGTCTGATGCGGCGTTACCCACCGCGCGTGGCCTGCAAAATAATTAAACTGACCAAAAGGGGGTTTGGAAGTCTGGTGCTGTGTTTGCTCTTCGGTGCCGCTGTGTTTGCTCTTCGATGCCGCTTTTGTTTGCTCAAGGAACAACGAGATTCTACGAGTTTTTCACCCCAATAGAAAATCTAAAACATCTGAAATCTCAAATCTGAGATCTCAAAAATCTCAAATCTGAGATCTAAAAATCTCAGATAGGCAACATCTCAAATCTCAAATCTGAGATCTCAAATAGCCAATGCCTTGTCGATAGTCTGCCAAACGTCATCCCGCCCGCGTCCGGTCTTAGAGGAATAAATCACCACATCTTCACTAAACACGCGTTGGATGCGTGACAAGCTCTCGCGCAACTCGTTGTTAGACAGCTTATCTGATTTCGTGGCAACTATTAATCGTGGCTTTGCACTGTGCTTTAGCCAGTCGTGAAGCTGCAAATCCAGTTTTGTGGGATCGTGGCGCGAATCTACGATTTGAATTGATAACACAAGCTGTGTGCGCTTGGCAAGATAAGATGTAACCAACTCACCCCACGACGCCCTAACGGTCTTTGGTACGCGTGCGTACCCAAAGCCGGGTAAATCAACAAAACTGAACTGCTTATTAATTCGAAAAAAGTTTAACGACTGAGTTCGGCCGGGCGTTGATGACGTACGTGCCAGCCCTTTCACTCCCAGCAGCGAGTTTATCAAGCTCGACTTGCCAACGTTCGAGCGGCCCATGAAAGCGATCTCGGGTAACGAGTCGCGCGGCCAGTCACGTTCGCTGAACGCGCTCTTGATAAACTCCGCGCTGGAAACCTTCATTGCATTGCCGATTGCCGATTGCCAATTGCCGATTTCTCATACCTTTGCCGCAACGAAACGCTTGGCGAGAAATAAGCCAATTCGGAATGCACGAATCGGCAATTGGCAATCGGCAATCGGCAATGGCTCAGGTTAGGCTTCGGCAGCCATTGCCTGTGCCGCTTCAGTAGTGGCTGCTCGTTCGGCGCGCATCTCCGCGAACTTCTTCATGCGCTCTCTCATGCCGGCGATCTTTTCCTCAATATTCGGAATCCTCTTGATCAATGTCTCAAGGTTCAGCAGGAAGTCAGGAGCACCGAACATCGCACGAAGATCCGCGAGAACTGGCTCGATCTTGGCGTACACGAAGATGTGTTCACCATTTGTTTCATTGAACAGCTGCTCGTCGATGGCGCCGTGATTCACCAGAGCTGCGGCCATGTCCCAGTACGAAATAACCATCCGATAATGTCCGCTGTGTTCGCCCAAGAGCACTTCGATCACGTCTTGTACACTCGTGGGGTTGAACGTAAACAACCAATTACGCGCCTCACGCATTACCGCTTCGCGACGGAGGTCGTAAAGTTTAAGAATCAGTTCTGCATCATCATGTTTGCTCATTCCAAGGGTCTCCTAAGGGTTGGGGTTATAAAAGGCAGGTTTCGAGTTCAGAGTTTCGAGTTCAGAGTGCTCAGAAGATCACACACGAACTTGGAACTCGAAACTCTGAACTCGAAACTTTTCCGTTTAACTGGTCTGAATTCCGTGTGAAGGCTGCTCCGGTGTCCAAAGCGGAGGCGGCTCTGTCTCGGGCGCTACCACATCGTCAGTTGGGCAGACATCCTCGAGAGCCAGTGCGAGCACCTCATCGATCGTTTCGACCAGATGGATGCACATCACGTCTCGCACTTCTTCTGGGACTTCGGGCAAATCCTTTTCATTATCTTTGGGCAGGATGATCGTGTCGATTCCGAAACGATGAGCTGCCAGCAGTTTTTCTTTGACACCACCAATCGGCAAAACGCGACCGCGTAGTGTAATTTCGCCCGTCATAGCTACGTTTTTCCGAACGGCGGCACGAGTCAGTGCCGAAGCCATGGCGGTCGCGATCGTAATACCTGCAGAAGGACCGTCCTTAGGTATCGCACCTTCAGGAATATGAATGTGTAAATCGCGTTTGCGGATAAAGTCCAAACTCATCCCGAGCCGCTCGGCCCGCGCTTTGATGCACGTGAGCGCTGCTTGAGCGGACTCTTGCATTACATCGCCCAGCTTGCCGGTAAGAGTTACGCCGCCACGTCCTTTAACGAGGGTTGCTTCGATTTGCAGCACCTCGCCGCCAATCTCAGTCCAGGCTAGACCCGTAGCCAATCCAACCTCACTGGCTGCGGCCACACCCTGTTGCCGGAACTTGATTGGACCAAGCATCTCCCGAACTCGGCTCGCGTCGATAATGTCTTTGAAATCCTCCGTTACATTTTCCGAAACAAACTTGCGAGCAAGTTTGCGGCAGCAGGAACCAATCTCGCGCTCCAGATTGCGAACTCCGGCTTCGCGCGTGTAGTGCCTGATTACTTCCAGCAAACCTTCGTCGGAGAATTCGAACTGTTCCGTCTTCAGCCCGTTTGCATCAGCTTGCTTAGGCACGAGGTGGCGTTTCGCTATCTCGAGCTTTTCGCGTTCGGTGTAACCTGACAGACGAAGTATTTCGAGTCGGTCCTGAAGCGCCGGCGGAATCGTGTGCAGCACGTTCGAGGTCGCTATGAAAAAGACCTTCGACAGATCGTATTCCACATCGAGATAGTGATCCTGGAACGTGTGGTTCTGTTCCGGATCGAGCACTTCGAGCAAAGCCGCGCTCGGGTCGCCGCGAAAATCGGCGCCGAGCTTGTCCACCTCGTCCAGCAGCAACACCGGATTGATAGTGCCTGCCTTTTTCATCATCTGGATAATTTGACCAGGTAGGGCCCCAATGTATGTGCGGCGGTGGCCGCGAATCTCCGCTTCGTCGCGAACTCCACCCAGCGACAACCGAACGAACTTTCTACCTGTGGCACGAGCAATCGACTTGCCCAGGCTGGTCTTACCAACTCCCGGTGGACCAACAAAGCACAGGATTGAGCCCTTTGGGTTCTTTACGAGTTGGCGAACTGCAAGATACTCGAGGATACGCTCCTTGATCTTTTCCAGTCCGTAATGATCCTCGTTCAGCACCTCTTCCGCTTTGGTGAGGTCTCTGATCTCTTTTGTCTTTTGCTTCCAAGGCACACTGACGAGCCAATCGATATACGTGCGCGAGACGGTGCCTTCAGCCGACATCGGGGGCATCGCTTCCAGACGGTGCAATTCCTGCATCGCCTTTTCTTTGGCCTCTTCGGTCATGCCGGCTTCTTCAATCTTCTTCTTCAGCTCTTCGAGCTCCGCTTTCTCGTCCTTGCGTCCCAGCTCTTTATGAATGGCTTTGATCTGCTCGTTGAGGTAGTACTCTTTTTGCGCCTTTTCCATCTGCCGCTTGACGCGAGTCTGGATCGTGCGATCGAGCTGGCGTTTCTCGATCTCCATCTCGAGCAATTCGATTAATCGCTGCAGACGAGCCTGAGTGGAAAACAACTCGAGCAATCCCTGCTTGTCTTCAACAGAAACTCGTAGTTGCGAAGCGAGTGCATCAGCGAGATGCGAAGGCTCCTGGTTCCGCAGAGCAGTTTGCAAAGCATCAGTCTGAGTATCCGGCGCGAGCCGGAGATGTTGCTCGACTAACTGGCCGACCTTCTGGATTAAGGCGTCAAGCCTGACGCCGTCTTCATTCGCAGTTGGAGCCCGTCGAACCAGAGCCATGAAAGCGCCGTCGGTGTTTTCAACTCTGACAGTTGTTGCGCGTTCGCGACCTTCGACTACGACCTTAATCTGACCGTTGTCCTGCTTTTGGGATTGCAGGATGCGTCCGAGCGTTCCAACGCCGTAGATTTGTTCAGGTGTTGGCTCGTCGACTGTGGCGTCGTGTTGAGTCGCCAGGAAGATCGTGCGATCTGAGGCAAGCGCCTGTTCCAGCGCGCGCACAGATCCCGCGCGACCGATTTTGAAAGCGACTTTTGTAAAAGGGAAAATCACCACGTCGCGAATCGGTACCATTGGGTACCAGGCAACGTCGGCGGGGGGATGATCAGAGTATTCTTCCATGTTTTTAATGAACGAGTTATCAGGCCGCTTACGATAGGGGCGAGCCGCTCAAATGCCGTCTCGCCCCTATATAAAAGAAGCTTAATTGTAAAACATTTCCCGTAAGCGCGCCACTACAACAATTTCACACCTTTATGGGGCGAATCGTTGACGGTATTCGATTGATGTGATGAATGCTTTCACCATTTCGGCGGCAATAAAGTTGCCGTTGAATTCGTCTAGCTTGTTCAGCCAAAAGTTAAATCCATCGAAATTCGTGTCGGGAGGATCGTTCGGGTTACGTCGCAGGTAGCCGAAATATTGCATCAGCACAAAGGCGCGGTTGAACTCGCTGTCCGTGAACTCCGCATCCTCTGCCACGCTCCGCAAAACTTGGGCACGCGTCAGAGTTGCGTTGTTCAACCCGGTCACCAGTGCAGTCCGTTCTGAATCAGAAAGCGACCCGCCCGTGTTCGCGTTCAGCGCGTCCACGTACTGAGCATTGGTCAGGCCACCGAAAAGCGCGACGAACTCTGGCCGCGTCACGAACTGGTTAAAGAACGCTTGCTTATTCGCCTCGAGCAGCGCATCGGCGCCAGGTTGGCCGATGATGACGCCGCGGCCAATCCGTTGCGTATCAGGAATGAATTCCAGATAGAGCGGGAACCGGTTGAGAGCTGCCTGGTATGCTCGCTCCACGAGGAAACCGGTGTTCTGAAATTCAATTGAAAGGAAGAAAGCAGCGGAGACGTTCTGCCTCTTGAGATCGATGCAGGCGGCATCGGCTCCGCATGAGGTGATCTCATTAGTCCAGAATGCAAGTCCGGCTGGATCCGGATCGCGGTTTAGAAAGTCGTGATAGTGTTGACACACGAAGATTTCCGCTTCGTCAATGGGATTGGTTGCCGGCTCTGATGGGTCGTCGATAATGAGTACCGTAGTCGAAGCTTGAGGCCCAAGTCCTGCGCCAGCGCTTGGACTTGAAAGGTTAACCGTCAGTGTCTCTATACCTTCGACGAACGAATCCTCACTAATAAGGATGGGAATGGTTTTGCTTGTCTCACCAACCGCGAACTCCAGTGTCCCCACGGCGAGTGTATAGTCCCTGCGATCCGTGGCTGTGACGTTTGCAGTCGCAAAATTGACGCTCATCGCACTTGAGGTGACACCTGTTCGGGTGACCGTTACAGGAATTACTCCGCAGTCCTCGTTATCTCCGAAGCTCGGGGCACTAAAGGCGAAAGTTGCGATTACCCCTTCGTCATCAGTAATTGTTCCCTGACCTTGCGCATCGGCGATAGTTGCGTTAATCGGGTTTGACAGGTTGACAAAAAACGTCTCGTCACCTTCGGGCGCGGTGTCGCCGATGATTGGAACTGTAATAGTGCGCGTTGTTTGACCCGGGAAAAATGTAAGGAAACCGAAGACAGAGTCGTAGTCAGCTCCTGCCGTAGCCGAACCGTTGGAGGTAATGAAGTCAACACCAATGGCAAATGGAGTGGCTTCTGAGAGCGTGACAGTGAACACAGCAATGGACCCCGTATTGCCCTCTGCAACAGTGATGTCGTTGACTGATAGCGTCGGCAGCGCCGTCGCGTCATTGTCGACGATAAACACAGAGGCGGAAGTTGGAAATGCAAGTACTGCTCCACCAGTCGGATTGCTCAGAGAGACGTTGAACTCCTCGGTAAACTCATCGAGGGTGTCGTCAATGATCTGAACAGTGAAGCTCTGCGAGATCACGTCAGGGCCGAACGTAAGCGTCCCTGTAGTCGTTGTGTAATCAGCGCCGGCGGATGCCGTGAGCGGAGAGGTCGAGAAGTTGACTGTGACCGTTCCGGTGCTGCCGCTCACTCGGTTAACTGTAATCTCGACCACGCCGTCGTCCTCATTAACGATAAACGAACTCGCGCTTACCTGAAGGATGCCAAAGCTGCCTGACGCTACAGCAATATCTCTCACGACATCGGGGAAGTTAATGGTGCCTCCAAAGAATTGGACAGAGCCGGTATTCAGATTGATTGTGGAAAAGCTGTTTGACGCGCCTGGCGGCGTGCTCGAGAAATAGGCCGTGTTGTCAGCGGCTATGTCGAACCCGAACCGTTCAGTGAAGTTTGTGTTTGTTGGTCCAACCGTATTCAGCGTTCCATTTGCGGCTGGGTTTAGGATCGTGAGCATGTCGAAGGCTACGTCGACGCCGTAAAGTGTGGTACCCGTCCCTGGATCTATATCTGGATTGGTGTAAGCAGCGCCGACTACGCTCGGATTACGTCCGACGTTCGGATCATTGATGTCATAGGCCAGTGGTGCATCAGTGATGACAGTGGCAGTGTCTGGATTGACGTCCAAATTGATGTCGGCATCACTAACGATGCGGAGGCGGTCAGTCACGGGATTGAAGTCAAAGCCAAACTCAGTTCCAGCCAGGCTTGCGAAAGGGTTTGATAAATCTGAAGCGTCGGCAGTAAGAGCAGCAACCAGCGTAGCCACCCCCGTCACCGTGTCTAAAGTGTAAAGGCGTCCGGTGCTGCCTAGTGCGTAGAGCAGACCATTTGATGGCCGGAAATCGATATTGAGTACGTTTTCGGCAGGTTGCAGCCCGCTGATTTGTACGGACGTGTCAATTGTAAAAGGGTTGTTGCTCCTGAAAGAGAAAAGTTGGTTACCCAAACTCACGCCAAAAACGGTCACGGGTGTTGGTTGGCTTGGCGGAGGCGGTGCTCCTTCGGTGATCGTCACGGTAGCTGACCCCGGAGTTCCGATCGTGACTGGTTCGTTACTGTTGGGGCTAGCAAGCGAGACTGTGAAGGTTTCGACGGGTTCGGGAATAGGATTGTTAACAATCGGAATGCTTGCAATTCTTATAGTGTCTCCGGCGTTGAAAAAGATTGAGTTGTTCGTCTGGCCGTAATCAAACGGTGCTATGGCGGTTCCGTCGCTTGTGACAATGTTGACGGAGGCGGAAGTCGAAGTGTCACCAAAACGAAAGATCGGAATATTTACTACGCCTGCAGCCTCATCTACAGAGAAACTCGAGGCGCTTAACCGGAAGAAGCTAGTGGCCGTTACGGCGATGGAGCGTACGCGACTGCCACCGCCGATCGCATTAGGAGTAGCAGTTGGAAACGGGCAACAGAAACTCACGGGAAAGTTGACAAGAAACGAGGTCGAAGCATTGGATGACGACGTATGTGCGAGTAAACCTTGAGTGGTGCCTGGAGGAATATCCAAGGCTGTAACCTGCTCAATATCGAGGAAGAGGCTGCTGGTAGTCGTCAAGATCCCATCATTCGGAGGGTTCAGTAAGATCTGGACGTCATTGAAAGTGTCAACGCCAATGAGGCTAGTAGTTGTCGCACCTGGGAAGTTGTTGTTGTAGGCAATCGCGGTGACGGCAGGGTTATCTCCCACGTTGGCATCGCCGACTGCGAAGACCAAAGGAGCATCGGTAATAACTGCGCCGGTGTCAGCGTTGATCCGCAGATTCTGATCGGTGTCGCTAACAACGCGAATACGGTCCGTCACAGGGTTGAAGTCGAAGCCAAATTCCGTACCTGAAAGGCCGGCGAAGGGATTGGTTAGATCCGAAGGGTCAGCTGAAAGGACTGCTACCAGTGTGGCGGCGCCGGTAGTCAGATTGAGAGTATAGAGCCGCCCCGTGCTGCCAAGCGCATAGAGCTGGCCATTAGTAGGGCGGAAGTCGATTGCGAGAATGTTCTCGCCAACCTGAAGATTAGTGATGGCTACCTGTAACTCGAGTGTGCCCGGCAAGGTAGTGGTGAATCGAATCAGCTGATTGGCAGTATTTACCCCAAAAACAGTAACGGCTGAAGCCTCAACGCCGAGGCCTAAAACCAAAATCAGCAAGGACAGCGCGGCTTTTTTCATGGGGTATTCCTCCTGAACTCTAGGTGAGTATCACTGATACCCGAGTCTGGATAGCTACGAGTTGGTTAGCTAAGTTAAATCGGCAAATTCGCACGGAGGCTTGTGACAGCGAAGGTTCACACAGCCCACAGCCGGAGCTCCTGGGACGTACACGGCCTGTCGACTTCTAATTCCTAAGACGTGACGGTCGAGCAGCGCGGATTATGTAGTGACAGCAGTCACAAGTCAATGAATTCGGTTGTCTGTGGAGGCTTAAGCTGCGGCGCCGTCAATTCCGGTGAGTCCTTCACCGGGGATAGCGCGCCGTCGCTCAACCATTTCACTGGTGATCACGAACTCTTTCACGCGCTTTTGAGAAGGCAGGGTGTACATGGCATCAAGCAGTAACTCTTCCAGAATCATCATCAAGCCGCGCGCGCCTACTTTGCGCTCCACAGCCTGCCGGGCGACGCATTTAAGCGCGTCTTCGGTGAACTTCAACTTAACGTTGTCGAAGTCAAACTTCTTTTGATACTGCTTGACGAGTGCATTCTTAGGTTCGGTGAGTATCTTAATCAATGCTCCTTCATCGAGCTCGTGCAAAACGCCGCACACAGGCAGGCGACCGACAAACTCGGGGATGAGGCCAAAACGAATTAAGTCTTCGGGTTGCACTTGAGCAAGAGCTTCAGCCTGACGGTGAGAACCAGTCTTAACCTCCGCATGAAAACCGAGAGATTTGTTGCGCAACCGGCGCTCGATGACCTTTTCCAGTCCAACGAAGGCGCCACCGCAAACGAAGAGAATGTTAGTCGTATCGATTGGGAAGAACTCCTGGTGCGGATGTTTGCGTCCGCCCTGCGGAGGCACATTCGCTACAGTGCCTTCGAGTATCTTCAACAGCGCCTGCTGAACACCTTCGCCCGACACGTCGCGGGTGATTGATGGGTTCTCGTCCTTGCGGCAAATCTTATCGACCTCGTCAATATAGATGATGCCCTGTTGCGCTCGCTCGACGTCGCCGTTCGCAGCTTGTAAAAGTTTGAGGATGATGTTCTCAACGTCCTCACCTACGTATCCCGCCTCGGTTAACGTCGTAGCGTCCACAATGGTGAAGGGAACGCTGAGCAATCGTGCCAGAGTTTGTGCGAGCAACGTCTTCCCAGTGCCCGTGGGTCCGATTAGAAGAATATTGGCTTTTTGAATCTCGACATCTGAGCGACGACGGCCGAGCTCAATCCGCTTGTAGTGTTGGTAGACTGCAACGGCCAGCCGCTTTTTCGTTTCTTCCTGTCCGATGACGTACTCGTCAAGAAAACTTTTGATCTCACCGGGTTTAGGCAGAGGCGGGCGAGTAGCTACAGACTCAGCCTGCTGATCGTCGGTGATGATCTCGTTGCAGATGTCTATGCATTCATTGCAAATGTAGACTGTTGGACCGGCAATGAGCTTTTTCACCTCGTTCTGTGACTTGCCACAGAATGAGCAGCGCAAGGTATCGTCAGTTCGTCTTACCATACGTGTACGCGGTCTCCTCCGGAATCAAAGCCTACTGGGGAACCACTGCCGGTGTCGGGGGTACGTCAGGGCCCGTGACCATCTGGTAGTAACGCTTCACACACTCATCGCAGATGAATGCGCTCTTACCAATCATCTGGCGTGGAACACCCGGCATGCGCTGAGGCGTTCCAGCCATAATGTTTGCTACTTCGCCTTTGGATCTGCCGCAAAAGGAACAGCGGAATCCTCGGGCCTTCATCTTTGCAATCATCGGCCGTCTCCATCCGTGATGCGCGCTACTCTCGGTGCGCGATCACCTCGTCTATTAAACCATACTCTTTAGCTTGCATGGCAGACATTATTTTGTCGCGCTCCACGTCGCGCTCGACTGTCTCGTAGGATTGGCCGGTGTGTTTCGCGATAATCTGGGAGGTGAGCTCGCGCATGCGGAGAATTTCTTCAGCTTGAATTCGAATATCAGTTGCCTGGCCCTGGGAGCCGCCGGTTGGCTGATGAATGAGAATGCGTGAGTTAGGCAAAGCAAAGCGTTTGCCTTTTGCTCCGGCAGCCAGCAAGAGTGCGCCCATCGAAGCACATTGTCCCACGCAGATAGTAGTTACGTCCGGACGAATAAATTGCATCGTGTCGTAGATCGCCATGCCCGCTGTGATCGAGCCGCCCGGGGAGTTGATGTAAACGTTGATGTCTTTTTCAGGATCTTCTGCTTCGAGGAAGAGCAGTTGGGCTACGATCAAGTTTGAAATCTGATCGTCTATGGGAGTTCCCAGGAAGATGATGTTGTCTTTTAGTAAGCGCGAGTAAATATCGAAAGCTCGTTCCCCACGGGAAGTTTGCTCAACGACCATTGGGACCAGGGCCATATGAATCCAGGACCTCTCTCGTTAGTAAGAAGGATGAAGCATGAAGGCGGAAGGTGAAGGGTTTGAAGTGTACTTTGAACTTTGTGCTTTGAACTTGGACTCGTTGCTTTGAAATCTAGTGCCAAGTACGAAGTACAAAGCACAAGTACGCTTTACCCTTCCTCCTTCAGCCTTCCTCCTTCATCCTTTTCCTCGTTCCAATCTCCTTCGGTAACCTTCGCATTAACACGCAACAACTCAAGCACTTTGCGGTTGCGCAACCTGTGCGCGATGCTACGTTCGCCACCATCCTTTGTCAAGATGCTACGTACTTGCTCTTTTGGTTGTCGTGATGCCGCTGCAACGGCTTCAATCTCAGCTTCGATCTCTTCGTTCGAGACTCCGATCTGTTCAGCTTCAGCAATGCGTTCCATCAAGATCGAGCTGCGCACATCTTCTTCTGCCTGTACTTTCATTTCGTCAGCAGCGGACTGCCAATTCAGCTCACTGTGGTCCGGATTAATGCCTCGAGCGTACATCTCGCGCATTACACTTTCGAGACGATAATGAGTTTGTTGCTGGACGAGCGTCTCTGGAGCTTCGAAATCATGACCTGCCAAAACCTTGCGCAACACGTCACTGCTTACGCGACTGTCAGCTTCCGCAGCAGCACCTTTTTCCATGTCTGCGCGAATCTTGCTGCGCAGCGATGCAACCGAGTCAAACTCGTCACCCAGACTGCGAGCCCACTCGTCGTCCAGCTCAGGCAGCTCTTTGATTCTGACGGAGGTCACCTTTACGACGTACTCAACCTTGTTTCCGGCGAGGCTTTTGGTGGAGAAATCGGCCGGATAATCAACAGTGAAAGTCTTTTCGTCATCCGCATTGACGCCCAGCAGGTTCTCGGTGAACTCGGGCTGCACGTTTTTTCCGCCGAGGACGACATCGACATCTTCAACCTTGATCTCTTCCTTTTCCGGATGATCCACAAACTTTCCCGTGAAACTGGCAGTTACTATGTCTCCCAACTGCGAAGGACGATCTTCCACAGGCTGAAGCGCTGCCGACGACTCGCGGAATCCGTCAATCATCCGATCGACGTCGGCGTCGGTCACTGGCCGAACGCGACGAACAGCTTCGACGCCTTTGTACTGTCCCAAGTCGATTCGCGGGAGGACTTCAACATTGACATGAAATGAAATTGATCCACTGCCGATACGGTTCAGAGTCTCATCAGGCTCGATGTGAATGTCGGGCTCCCCAATCGCAGTCAGCTCATGTTTTTGTATGGCATTTGAAACTGCGTCGGGCACCAGCTCACGTAGGACTTCGCCACGAATTTCACTTTTGTAGCGGTTGGCAACTACGGAACGCGGAGCGCGTCCACGGCGGAATCCGGGTACGTTGGCTTGTTTCGCATATTGAGCGCTGATCCGATCGAATGCCTCGCGCACGACTTCCGGCTCGACTTCGATTTTGATTTCCTTGCGCGTTTGAGAGAGGTCAACTAATTCTGTTTTCATTGATTCTTACGGAACTTTGAGCTTTGAACTTTGTACTTGGTCTTCGGCCTTTGGTCTTTGGTTTTGTACCTAATCTTAAATCAATACTCGGTCCACACTCGGCATTCAAAGACCAAAGACCGAAGCCCAAAGACCAATTATGTGGTGCGAAAGGGGGGACTCGAACCCCCACACCTTTCGGTACCAGATCCTAAGTCTGGCGCGTCTGCCAATTCCGCCACTTTCGCTTTTCTTACATTAAAATAACGAGAAAGAATATCACGCGGTCGTCGGTTTCGTCATAGGGAGAGGCTTTCGTGTAAATGCACGTGGTAGTAAGAACCTCCCGCTCTTGGTTTCACCTCGTAGGGGTGACATGTTTATAGATTTATGGGAACCACTCTTTATTGCGCGGTTCGGAGGAGCGGAATGCAAGTCACGGTGCTAGCATTCCGCTCCTCCGAACGGCGTTAGTTAGTTGATAGTGGTGTTGGCTATAAACATTTCACTCCTATCGGAGTGAAGAAGTTTTTACGCGACGCGGTAGGTCGTTTTTGGTTGGCCTAAGAAATCTTTTCCACTTTCCTTTTTGATCAAACCTGAGTGCTCCAGTTCGAAGTAGGCACGCTGGATCTCTCCACGATCGACGTTTAGTTGACGAGCAAGCGTGGCCGGTGACGGCAGGGTTTCTCCTGTTGCGATCTGATTGCCGCGAATATGAGTCTCAATCTGCTCACGCACCTGTGCATACACAGGACCTTGAGCGGCATCTTTCAACTGAATATCCATTTATTGTTCTCTCCGTATCCCCGTGTCTCCCTGACCCCGTGTCTCCCTGTCCCCGTGTCTCCCTGTCCCCGTGTCTCCCCGTCTCTCCATCTCCCCGTCTCTCAAACCGTCCTCGTCACCTTCGACAACGATCTCGGTGCATCAGGATCCAAACCCTTCGCCTCGGCCAGCAAAGCCGCAAAGAGTTGACCGGGAATCATGTAAGGAATCGGTGCCAGAAACTCGTCAATCTCCTTCGGCAGTATGATCGCACGCGTACACGCACCCGCAGCATCGATATCAGCCGTGATGCACAGCGTATCCGCGTGCAGTTCCTTGAGACGCTTTATCAGATCTTTGACTCCAGCCAACATCACTCCCGGCGGTGCAAACAGAATGACGGGAAAATGGCGCTCGACCATCGCGACCGGCCCATGCAGGAAATCAGCCGAAGAAAAACGCTCCGCCACCACATAACAAGTCTCCATCAGCTTCAGCGCCAACTCGTATGCATTCGCGTACGCGAGTCCACGTCCAACCACCACGCAGTTCTCCATGAACACATAACGTTGTACGAGCTCGAGAATAGCCGCTTTCTGTTCGAGTGCTCGCGCTGCAAACTCCGGTATCGCTTCGTAGGAAAAAGTTGACGAATCATCTGCGAGTTCTGCTGCCAGCATGTAAAAGAGCATCATCTGGCCCGTAAAAGTTTTGGTGGCTGCTACGGATCGTTCCTGGCCACCGTGCATCACGAGCGTTTCATCCACGAGCCTTGCCATGGACGATGATGGCTCATTCGTGATGCCTACGGTGTAGGCGCCGCACGCACGCGCATTTTCCAAAACGAGGTTGATGTCTTCACCTTCACCTGACTGCGACACGCCAATTACCAGCGCGTGGTCCAATCTAAGTTTTCTTTTATAGAGCGTGTGTACGGACGGAGCTGACAGCGATACAGGTATGCCCGTTTTTATTTCGAGTAAGTATCGGCCAAAGAGTGCAGCATTGTCTGAACTACCGCGAGCTACGAGTACGACCAGATTGATTCCGCGCTGACTGAGAAATTTGCCGAGTCGCGAGATCTTGGCGCGTTCTGCCTCTACGGTGCGAGCCAGCGCAGCAGGCTGCTCGGCAATCTCCTGAAGCATTAGGGACAACTCACACCTCGTCTGGAGTTTGTCTTAACTATCATTTTGAGTTACAACGTCAGACACTCTAACACAAGCTGTGAAATGTCCGACAAACTTAAGTTTGTCGGTGATGCTATCGGCGCTCAGCCTTGCAGAGTCGCGACAAACTAAAGTTTGTCGGACAACGAAGTTTGGTAGATAGAAAGGAACAGACATGCCAACCTACATTTGTCTGATGCGTTGGACGCAACAAGGAATGTCCAAGATCAGTGAAAGCCCGACCAGGCTCGACGCTGCCCGTCAGGCCTTCAAGAACCTCGGATGCGAGATAAAGGATGTCTACCTGACCATGGGGCGGTATGACACTGTGGCCGTGGTGGAAGGACCAGACGATGCGGTTGCACGCGCACTACTGTCCCTGGGCTCTAAGGGTAACCTTCAGACTGAAACGTTAAGAGCCTGGAACGAGGACGAGTACCGGAAAATTGTTACCTCGGTATAAGACCGAAGTCCAAAGTCCAATGTCCAAAGTCCAACGTCCGCATTAGTGGGCAGACTTTGGACGTCGGATCTTGCACTGTTTAGTTACGGAGTGGTGGACAGACGTTGGACTTTGGACGTTGGACTTTGGACGATGTTGATAGCCTGGACCGCGCAATGGTCTGCCCGCTAATGCCGGCGTGCGCTTCCGCTGGTCGACACTGAGCTCGCCGTTGACTATCACATACTCGATACCCACTGGGTATTGATTTGGGTCTTCGAACGTGGCGCGGTCCAGAACCGTTTGCGGATCAAAGATGGTTATGTCCGCATACATGCCCGGGCGCAATACACCGCGGTCGCGGAGACCCACGCGTTTGGCAGGCATACCTGTCATCTTATTGATCGCTCTTTCAAGCGTCATTAAGCGCTCATCGCGAACATAGCGTCCCAGAATTCGCGGGTAGCTGCCCCAGCCTCGAGGATGCGACATTGCTCCCGAAAGCGGACCATCGGTCGCCCTGGCGCCCGTGTCCGTACAGAAACTCACGAAGGGCGCGAGCATTGCCGCGCGCAGATCGCGTTCATTCATCATGAAGTAGATCGCCCCGGTCTGACCTTTGTCAGCCAGAATCAGATCAAAAATCGCATCGATGGGATCTTTGTTTTGCTCCTTCGCAATCTCCGACATTCGTTTACCTTGCGCCCACTTTAGTTCTGGCGTCAGAACTGAACCGATCAAAACACCTTGAGCGCCGCCGCTGCCGAGGTAAATATTTTCCCATTCTGTTGAGTCAGTTGAGATCTCCTTTTTCAGGCGTTCACGCGTGTTTGGATCGCGTAGTCGCTCGAGCGCCTTTGCCGTTCCGCCTTCGAGCGCCCACGGTGGCAAGCAAGCACCGAGAGCAGTGCTACCAGCGATATATGGATAGACGTCCGCAGTGATGTCTAAGCCTCGACTTCTCGCTTGCCTAATCTTCGTGAGAACTTCTGGCATGCGGCCCCAGTTTTTGGCATAAGCAGTTTTCAAATGCCAGATCTCAGTTGGAATGTTTGCGCGCCGAGCAATCTCAAAAACTTCCTTGAGCGATTCGTCAAGTGCATTACCTTCACTGCGTTGATGGGTAGCGTAGATGCCGCCGTATTGCCGAGCGACTTTGGCCAACTCGACAATCTCATCGGTCTTGGCAAAACGCGCCGGCACATATTGCAAGGAAGTTGAGAGACCTAAAGCGCCATCCTTCATCGCGTCGGCGACAAGCTGCTTCATCTGGTCCAACTCAGCGGCGGTCGGCGCTCGATTATCAAAGCCGATAACGTAGGCACGAACCATCGTGGCGCCAACAAACGTGGCCATGTTCACACCGATACGCTGTTTTTCCAGACGACGAAAATAATCATCGAGCGTCCGCCAGTCGACATTCAGGTTGTATCGCCGGAAGAAGTCTTCTCCTTCCTTTATTAATCGATCATTCATGGGGGCAATTGACTCGCCTTCGCCCGTGACCTCAGTCGTCACGCCCTGCATCACCTTGCTCATCGCGCGGTTGTCGATGAGTACGAACGTTTCTGACTGGCCCAGCATGTCAATGAAGCCGGGCGCGACAATCAGTCCTTTGGCGTCAATGACACGCGCTGCGTTTGCGCCTTTAAGATTGCCGATGCGGGCTATGCGATCGCCTTTTATTGCGAGGTCCGCTTTGAAGCGCGGCCGCCCCGTCCCGTCGATGATAGTCCCGTTGTTTATAAGGAGATCATATTGAGGTGCAGTTTGGGCGATTGAGACGAAGGAAGACAGGGCCATGACACAGACTGTCAGACTAGCGATGATTTTGATCAGCATTTTTCCTCGAATGGATTCTGAACTTTGCGCCGCATCGTAGTAATTACGGTCGTCGTTGTCCAGAGCGAATAACACGGAACCGCGAGCGTAGCGAGCGGGTAAGATGAATCAATGCTCAAGCACGTGGAAGGCTGAACGGAACCGCAAGCGTAGCGAGCGGGTAACCGTCGGGTGAGTGCTACCTGAATTCAACCCGCTCGCTAGGCTCGCGGTTCCGTTGCTCCCAATTGCGTGTTGTGGAGGTCAACCCGCTCGTGGTGCTCGCAGGGTTGTACATTGTGCAGGTCGACCCGCTCGCTACGCTCGCGGTTTCCGTGCGCTCCCGGTTTCGTGGTGCTCGCAGGGTTGTACATTGTGCAGGTCAACCCGCTCGCTGCGCTCGCGGTTCTGTGTGTTGCTCATTTTCATGATGTAGAATCAAACCAGTGTCCACTCAATCCGTAACACTTAAACAAATTGCCAATGCAACAGGTGGGCAGTTAATTGGCGACGAGACATTAGTCATCACCGATGTCACCCATGACTCACGTCAAGCTGGACCGGGCAAACTGTTCGTGGCGATCAAAGGCGCACTGCTCGATGCACACGATTTCATCCCGCAAGTCATGCAGCAGGGGACGCCAGGCATCATTTCGGAATCAGCACGTCCTGAAAACTTTCACGGCGCGTGGCTGCAAGTCGAAAACGCACGTCGCGCAATGGCCCTGGCCGCTGCCGAAGTCCATCATCATCCATCGCGCGAACTGCAGCTCGGAGGAATCACCGGCACGAACGGCAAAACGACCACGGCTTATCTCATCGCTTCAATTCCTGAAGCCGCAGGCGAACCCGTAGGCATGACCGGAACCGTCGAATACCGTATCGGTAAAGAGCGACGAAAGGCTGAGCGAACTACACCCGAAGCCACGGACATGCAGCGTCTGTTACGACAGGCGGTGAATGTCGGATGCAAAACGGCAGTGATGGAATGCTCTTCACAGGCGATGGATTTTCATCGTTGCGATGCGCTTGAGTACAGCGTTGCAGTCTTTACCAACTTGACGCGAGATCACCTCGACTACCACCAGACAATGGAGAACTACTGGTACGCCAAGCAGCGCTTGTTCGACGGGCGCCTCGGCACTCAGCCGAAACACTCAGTTATCAATGTGGACGATCCGTATGGAGTCGAGTTGGCGAATAAGCTCGAAACGGAAGGGCTTAACGTGATTCGATATGCAGTCAGAAGGGACGCGGACGTGACTGCGCGTGAGCCTCAGTTTTCGCTCGAAGGCATGCGGTTCGAATTGCACACTCCCGCGGGCACGCGAGAGTTTCGCTCTCCTTTGGTAGGCCCACCGCACGTTTATAACACTCTGGCTGCGGTTACGAGCGGACTTGCGCTCGGTTACGATCTGGAAGTCATAAGTCGCGCGCTCGCTGAATGTACGGGCGCTCCGGGGAGATTTGAGCGAGTCGGTCACGACGGCGACTTCGCGGTTGTAGTTGATTATGCGCACACAGACGACGCACTCTTGAATGTTCTGCGCACAGCTCGCGAAGTGACTCGCGGGCGGATCATCACGGTCTTTGGGTGCGGTGGCGATCGCGATCGATCGAAGCGCGGGCCGATGGGAGAAGCAGCCGGTAGTTTAAGCGACGTTGTAATTCTTACCTCCGATAATCCGCGTACCGAGGATCCGCACAGGATCCTTTCGGACGCAGAAGAAGGAATCCAGAAAACAGGCAAGCCGTACCGGAAGATCGCCGATCGCCGCGAAGCGATTCACGAAGCAGTGGGCCAAGCCCGCAGTACTGATTTGGTGTTGATTGCAGGCAAAGGTCATGAGGATTATCAGATTATTGGGCGCGAGGTTTTTCATTTTGACGACAAAGAAGTGGCGCGCGAAGCGCTCACGGGCAAGAGATGATCTTGATTTGGAAACACATTGCGATAGTCGGGTTTCTGATCGCACTTTTGTTTGCGGTGATGGCTCATCACCGTCGCTTGTTCTCGAGAGACACGACCCCGACCGTACAACAGCAAACGCCAAAGCAACTTCCTGCGAGCTCGACGTATGGTCCGCCGGGTAAGCTTGCTGAGTTACAAGACACGTCAATCAATGAAAGCAGCGGATTGGCAGCCTCTCGTACCAACCCCGGCATTTATTGGACTCACAACGATTCAGGAGATGGGCCATTCATCTACGCGTTTGATAGTCAAGGCAACAAGCGAGGGGTATGGAGAGTGTCGGGAGCTCAAGCTCGCGATTGGGAGGACATGGCCGCCGGCCCCGGACCTGACCGCAAGCGTCATTACCTTTATCTGGGCGACATTGGGGATAACCAAGGCAGACGTTCCGAAATCATCGTTTATAGGGTTGCCGAACCGAATGTGTCGCAGGGTGGCGCGGTATCTTCGAAAGCGAAGCCGGCGATGACGGAATCCGCGGACATCATTCACTTGCGTTACCCTGATGGAGCGCACGACGCTGAAGCGCTGTTGGTGCACCCTGTTACCGGAACTCTTTACATCGTCATTAAGACGCGCTTGGCATATCCAGGTGTCTATCAGGCTCCGGCACCTTTAGCGACAAATGGGATTACGACACTATCGCATATTGGAGTGCTCAACGTGCCTAGTTTGTTTGGTGTGACCGGCGGAGCGATTTCACCGGATGGCCGGCGAGTTGCTCTTTGCGATTACGCGCAGGGATTCGAAATCGCCCTGCCTGGTCGAGAACGGTTCGAGTCAATCTGGAAACAAGGTTTGACAACCGTCGCGCTTGGTGATCGCGAACAAGGTGAATCGATTACGTATCGACTTGATGGAAAGGCATTGCTGGCGACTAGCGAGAAACTACCGACGCCACTGATTCAAGTCGCGCAAAAGTAATGGGTAAACGGAGGCTCTGAATTACGTTCCGAACTCGCGCTGGACTTCAGAGAGAGGAACAGAAGGGGCATCGTGCTCATTATGCTTTGCTGCCCGGAGATCGAGCAGGTCTTCATAGTCCGCCAAGATTTCTTGTAGAACAACAAACTCTTCGTAAGGCAGCACTACAACGCTCTTGCCATTCCGTTGAACGATTTCCGGATGAAGTTGAATACTGGCCATTGCTTAGTTGTAGTCGAATTTATCTGATCTTGAGGAAATACACCATCAAACCCTAGGGATGCATAGCCCCAAGTAAGCCTAGTTTCTCGCTTGCGTACGTAGCGGGTTGAATAAAGTAGCCAGGCACCGACGGTACCTGCTCGCTACACTCGCGGTCCCGGTTTGGTTTATGTCAATAGCGAGCAGGCGACGCGTAGCGTCGCATCGAGTTTAGCCCGGCCTTTCAAGGCCGGGTTACGGAGCCTCACTGATTTGCGTCGCGTAGCGACGCAGTGAACAAGCAGGAACAGCAGATCTCATGCGTCGCTGACGCGACGCGCATATTACCGACTACTGAATCCCGGTCTTGAAAAGGCCGGGCTAACATCAACTGCGACCCTACGCGTCGCTAACTTGGTGTGTCGTGGGTCGCGATCTCACTTATTTTCAGACAAAGCTAGATTGCGTTTGAAGTACCAGTAGACGGGGAGGCCGGCGGCGATAATCGCCAAACCGATCACCGATCTGACGGGAGCGTTCCTTATCGAAAAGATAATAAGAACAATCGTTACTAGTACGAACAGCGCAGGCACAACCGGATATCCCCACGTTCGATAAGGCCGCGGCGCTTCAGGCTCACGCCGGCGAAAGACAAACACAGACGCAGTCACCATTCCATAGAAAAGCCAGAAGGCAAAAACTGCGAGGTCAGTTAGTTGATCAAAAGAGCCCGATAGCGCCAGAACCCCAGCCCACACG
>DATEDU010000124.1:0-2531 GCA_035281525.1 Pyrinomonadaceae bacterium
TGGTCCTGGAGTAGATCGCAACTCTCCCCGACTCGACATGTGCTTGCGCCCGAATACCATCAAACTTGTCTTCGATTAAAAACTCTTCCGGCATGGTCCGGGCCACATCAGTCAAATCAGCCGCAGGCGTCGCCAGCATGAATTTGATCGGATGAAACAAACGCATGTCGACATCGCGCAGATCACCAACCCTCGCTCGCGTTGCCGTTTCCCCAATATCACCCAGAAGCATGTTCGCGTACGCGACGTCAGCCAATGGCTGACCAAACACTCGAGCGATCGCATCCTCAACCAACCCTTCCCTTAGACCAATGCGCAGATCGCCAGCGAGCAACTTCACCAGATACTTCGCCTCAAGTGGTGAAGCATGATGCAACACCGCCGCCAGCAAAGCTGTCTTGTTCTTGATCCCGCGCGTTTCACTCAACCGCGCTATAAGCGATTCGGTTTCGGCAAGCGTAATGGTGGGGTTAAAGAATTGCTTACTCTCTTTGACTATCTCAGCAGCCAGATCACCCGGATCTCCGAGCCGAACGTAACGCGCATAAAGATCGTCCGACTCAAATCCGGTAGCTTCACGCAACGCGGCACTGATGATACTGCCACCAACATTCGTAGTCCGCGCATCTGACATCGCAAACTGATGGCCCGCGAAGTATCGGGCAGCACGAGTCAGATCGGGATTGGAAAGCGACTCGAGATAACTTCCGAGTATCGCCGCCTTCTCAAGCTTCTTCGTCGTTGCCGCGACTGCCTCTGCACACTCGGCAAAAGCTTGAAGCGTTCCAGCAGAGTCGATCGATCGTTCCGCGTTGTCGATTTCGTCGTTCATCAGACTTGTCGATTTTAGATGATCCGGGCAAACTCTCTTAACGCTCTGCGCGCCTTCTGCTTTTTGGTCATGACGCGCTACAATTCGCTGTCACCAAGAAACCCGACTCTTACCGGCTTTCCCGCTCCGGCGAGGTTTACAGCGTCCGCAATTCGACAGGAAGGTAGAACTACTAGCTGTGTTTGCATTCATTCTCGAAGGTCTTGGTAGTACCGAATTACTCTTCATCCTCGTGGTTGCATTAATCTTCTTTGGCCCACGCAAACTGCCTCAATTGGCCCGTTCTATGGGAAAAGGCCTTGCCGAGTTTCGAAAAGCTTCTGACGACTTTAAGCGGACCTGGGAACGAGAAGTAGCTTTAGAAACCGCAAGGGCCGAAGACAGCTCATCACTCGATGCAGAGCAGCAGGCCACCTACGAACCCTCACAGACATTTGACGAACCAGTCATCGAAACGCCAAACTCCGAACTCGTAGTGCCACGCGAGGCTCAAACTCATACCAGTTCAGAAGTATCAGCTGAACCGATAGAAGTTCCCGCCGAAACTACTCAGCCGGAACCACAGCCCGTCAGAAAACAAGATTGGCTCTGATTAATTCCAATGTCTGCATTTTTAAAAGCACTTTCTACAACCAGGGGGGAAGAAGAAGAGCTCGGTGGTCAGATGAGCTTTCTCGAGCATCTCGACGAGCTGCGCCGCCGTTTGATTCGTTGCTTCATCTTCATCTTTATCGCCGGTACGGCGAGTTGGTTTTTATCTGGTTACATCTACGCGTTCCTCGCCGCGCCTGTGGAACGCGCATTAGCGGAGGCGCAGCGGCGCCAAGTTCCGATCGCGGGTCAAACAGGCACCGAGATGATCGCCGCCCTGAACTCCCTTAAGGAGAACGACTCCGGCCGTTATGTATTCGCCGAAGAGACAAAGCTAGGTACGGGTCTGATTCCTGCCGGTGCTTCTGTTACAGCTCGTGTCTTCAAAGACGCCGAAGGTAAATTGGCGCTCTTTACTGACGAAGCACTTTTCGCCGGTAACACGGTCATTCCAAAAGGCGTGCGCCTTCCCGCTGATCTGGGTGCGACTACAGAATCCTTCTCGGGAATCAACGACAAACTGATCGTCACCACTGCTCTGGAACCATTCTCTCTCTACATAAAAGTATCTCTGTATGCAGCGATAGGTTTGTCGGTGCCATTCCTGCTGTTTCAAATCTGGGGATTTGTCGCCCCTGGGCTCTATCCACATGAACGGGCTTACGTAACCCCATTCATCACGTTGTCTTCGATTTCCTTCGTTTTGGGCGCGGCATTCGCCTATTACGTGATTTTTCCGCCGGCAGCGAAATACCTTCTCGGGCTGGGAAGCGACTTCCGGCTCTTGCTGAAAGCCAACGATTATTTCGATTTCATAATCCTCATCATGTTGGGCATGGGCGTGGTATTTCAGATGCCCGCTATAACTTACGTGCTGGCCCGAATCGGACTAGTCACAGCGGGATTTCTGGCCCGTGTATGGAAGACCGCGCTAATTGTTATCCTAATTGCAGCCGCGGTTTTGTCGCCGACAGCCGATATCGCAAACATGATGTTATTTGCGGCTCCGATGATGGTTCTTTACCTGATATCCATCTTTGTAGCCTGGATTTTCAACAAACCTCGAACGACAACGTAAACGCCGCAAATTCACTGGTTTTGCACGGCT
>DATEDU010000125.1:0-5221 GCA_035281525.1 Pyrinomonadaceae bacterium
CTCTTAACCGGTTCAGCTCCGACTCAATCATCAGCTTTCGCCGGCAGCAGCTTCAACTGGAGCGGCGCCATCGTCCGGAAATTCAACACGATGACTGGAACCAACCTGATCACGAAGATGCAAGGACCATACTGCACCGGCATGCTCCTGGGCGATGGCTTCCTGCTCTCTGACGGCGTGATCGTCAGCAAGGGCGCGCTCTACTCAGGTGGAACGCAGCTAACGAATGGAAACGCGTTGTATACGAATGGTTCGTTCACTGCCGACAGCCTGACGATTTCATCCGCCACTCTGATCTCCGATGCAGTCGATATCTCGAGTCAGGTGATAACCGTGGATGGAAGCGTTTTGTCTGATGACTTAATGAACGGAGAAGGAACAGTTGTGGGAACCGGAACCTATGACGGAGTGCTGCTGCCGGGCTCAGTTCTGTTATCGACAGGCCAGGTACTCTCCGATGGTTCCTCAATCATTCTAGGGCAACTGCTTGGCGACGGAGTGCTTATGGGAACTGGCGATCTCGTCGCAACCAATCTAACGATTCTCGAAGACATCGTCGTGTCGAACGGCATTATCTTCGGCGACGGGATCATCTTCGGCGATGGGATCATTTTCGGTGACGGGATCATCTTCGGCGATGGAATCATCTTCGGCGACGGGATCATTTTCGGCGATGGGATCATCTTCGGCGACGGCATCATCTTTGGTGACTGATTGGCCAAAAGTGCCCCACTTCAGAGTTAGTAACTAATTAGTAATTAGTTAGCAATTAGTTAAAGACTTCCATTCGAGACCGCCTTATCTTGCTAGTGTGAAAACAGTGCTCGTCGATCACGAAACCAAGGGAGAGCGTCACTAACTAAACAGCGAACATGAAACGACTCCGCGAGTTCGGAGCCAACCAAGAGCCGGGAGGCAAGGCATCATGACACACGATATCGTCGAGATTCTCACCGATGGCTTTCAACCAACCGAGTTAGATCAGATCGTTGAGGCGTTGGAATCAAGTGGACATCGTTGTCTCTTGCGAGACGGAGTTTCCGAGATGGGAGCAACAGTTTCGACTGTCAAAACAGAGCTCCTGCTGGCGGCTTCTGCGACAAACGAAACATCCAGTCTGATTGAGTCGATCAAATCTTGTTGTCCTGACAGGTATGACGTGCCATTGCTGGTTTATTTGCTGCAAAGCGGCCCGGTCGGAATGGAAGGTGCGCTCCGTACTGAAATAGATGACTTCCTTCTCGCTCCGTTGAACCTCGATGACTTGCTGTTGAGAGTCAATCGTCTAACGGGACGTTGTAATCGACGTCGCAGAGAACTCGAAGACGCTCGGCAAGGATTGTTCCTTCATTTTGCCGCGCAGGAATTTATCGGCAGTGCTCCTGCGTTCCTGGCGGCGGTTGAGAAGATACCGGTAGTTGCTTCGTGTGACGCAACGGTGTTGTTGGTTGGAGCTACGGGAACAGGCAAGGAGTTATGCGCTCGCGCTATTCACTATCTCAGTTCGCGCGCCCAGAAGCCGTTTGTGCCACTTAATTGCGGATCGATTCCTTCCGAGCTCTTTGAAAATGAATTGTTCGGTCATGAGTCAGGAGCTTACACCGATGCTCGTCATTCCCGGCGCGGCTTGATTAGTGAAGCTGAAGGCGGCACGTTGTTTCTTGACGAAGTTGATTCGCTGGCGTTGTCAGCGCAGGTCAAGCTGCTGCGTTTTCTGCAAGACCGGCAGTACAGACCGCTTGGTGGACAATATCGACGGGCCGACGTGCGCGTGATAGCTGCTACGAATCACAACCTTCATGCGCAAATGAAAGCTGGAACATTCAGGGAAGATTTGTTCTACCGGTTAAAGGTAGTCTCTCTGAACCTGCCAGACCTTCGCGACAGACGTGAAGACATCGTGCCGCTTGCGCTTCATTTCCTGAAATTGTCCGCCGAAGAATACAAACGGCCGGCGAAGGAGCTTTCGACTGGCGCTATACAGAAGCTGAGCTCGTATCAGTGGCCAGGGAATGTTCGAGAGTTAGAAAATGTTATTCGACAGGCGGTAGTGTTGGCGCGTGGTCCGGTAATTCGGGCCGGCGATCTTGAACTCACAGTCGATGCTGAAACGTCGAAGCCAGTCGGCGAGTCGCTCAAAGCTTCCAAGGCTCACATGATCGAAGAGTTTGAGCGTTCCTACCTGGAAGAAATGCTGGCCGCGTGTTCAGGTAACATCAGTAAAGCAGCAAGGCTGGCTGGAAAAGATCGTCGCACGTTTTTTGGCTTACTCAAGAAATACGATCTCACCCCGAAACAAAGTATGGCCTAAGGCCACACTTTGCCTCACACAACCCTTAGAAAAGCGGTGCCTGGCACCGCTTTTCTTTGTGCCTTTTGCGACTTTTGCGTTACCTGTACAGATAGGCACAAATTACCCTCCCAGCAATCCTTAGTTATAGCCCAACTTCAACTGAACTCTCGTAGACCTAGGGCATTGATGCCCATGTTTTAGCTCCTCGCATTTCAAACGACCGTTATAAGTGCGTATTTACGGGCATTTTGAGCCGTTAAATTGCGGCCTCGAAATTGCCATAACGTGACGTGGATAAAAGGTTCCGCGGGATTGAAACTCAAATCATGCTACGGCTTGACGGAAGCAAAACCATGCACGAGAAAAAAATAGCACGAGAAATTCTAGCGTACCTCCGGGACCATCCACTTTCAGGTGACACCGTGGAAGGCGTATCGAAGTGGTGGTTAATGCAGCAACGAATTAACGAATCTATTAACGCCGTTCAGCAAGTGCTAAGTCACCTGGAAAAAGCAGGCCTGGTCCACGAACGGACGATGCCCGATGGCCGCACGCTGTACTTCGCTAACTCAGAACCTGATACATGGGAGGCAGTCAAAGGTGAAAACGACTCGGAAGGAGGACTAATCCATTGAACCAAGTGGCAACGAGCGACAGCCCTCTGTGGTACGCGGTCTATACCAAACCCCGAGAAGAAGAACGCGCCGAAAGCAACCTGCGGGCTTGGGGCCTAAAGACCCTGATGCCGAAATTCAAGGAAGTGGAATACAGCCGCGGTTCAGGCAAGCCGCGAACTGCGATTAAGAATCTCTTTCCTCGTTATCTCTTCGCTCACTTTAACTGCGAAGCATCGCTTCACGACGTCAACTATACAAGAGGAGTTTGTGGAGTGGTCTCGATCGGACTGAAGCCATGCCCGATCGACGATTTCATTATCGAGACCATTCAGTCGCAGATGGGCGAAGGCGGACTGGTAAACATGCAAACACTCTATCCCGGCGATAGGGTGGCGTTGGAGAAGGGTCCGTTCAAAGGATTGGAAGGCACCGTCGCCCGTGCGAACCCGGACCAGGATTACGTTGTGGTTCTCCTTTCGTCAGTCAGCTATCAGGGACGCCTGATGATCGAAAGAGCGTTTCTCAGAAAGCTCGCCGTCAACAATTGATTTACGGAAAATTCGTAACTGTGAGGACCCCATGATGTCGACCCTTGGAAAACATTGCAAAGGCTATCCCCTAAAGCTATTTCGCCAATTCCCCCGTTGGACTGAAAACCGCAAGAACGCCAGGAGAGTCAGGCAAGAGGTTAATGGCGAGATGGTAGAAGTGCAAAGAGATCTTACTGATTCAACTTACCTCTACCTGCAAGAGGATTTCACCGTGACGGACAGCATCTTTGTCGACGAGAACATCATCTTCGACAACGTCACCGTGGAATGGATTGATTATTGTTTGAATGTTCTCGGAGTGCAATTTCCATCGAGTGAGTCGATGAGGAGTGTGGTAAGCGCTCATTCGGTGAATGGCAAGAACGCCTAACTCGGTTCTAACTTCATTTGGGAAACCCGACCCTGCTGAGTAGATCTTTGAAACGGAGATCGTCGCGCAAGCTCTTGAGTTCGGGGCTTACTTTCAGCCATACCAGCCAGTCGTTCTTCTCTACATAGAGGTGCTCGAGTAATTCGAGCGCCTCATCTTTTAGTCCCAACCCCAGATAGATAACTACGAAGCTATAAGGGGAAACGTAGCTTCTGAGTGAGATGTCCTTCAGGATATCCAGGAGGTTTCTTGCTTCGTCCATCTGGCCTGCCAATGCATGGGCATATCCCATGAATCCCAGGGCCATGTAGGCCTCCTCATCCATCTTATATATGTACTGAAACTCCTCGATCGCTTTAACCAACTCGCCTTGTTGGATGTAAGAGCAGCCCATGACAAAGTGGGTAGGCATGTAATCAGGTTCCAGTTCGAGAGTTTTCTCGAGATGCCTGATAGCCGTGTCGTTCTCCCCCATTAAATAATAATCGGTGGCGATATTCATGTTGATCTGCAGCGAGAACGGATCGAGTTCTAGAGCGTGTCTGTAGTGTTTCAGCGACTGCTCGAAATGGCCGATGAAAGCCAGGTATGAGCCATAGCGCTGGTGAGCTGGAACGAAATCGGGATTCAACTCCAGGCACTTCTTAAACTCACTTTCAGCCGCAGTCCAATCGTGATCGTAATAGACTCGCACCAGGCCTAACGACGCGTGAGCCTCAGCCAGATCCTCGTCGATTTCGACTGCTTTAAGCGCCGCTTCCTTGGCTTTTGGTAAAACCTCACGGGGAGGCATGTGAATGTTTGAAAGTCGGAAATACGCGTCGGCCATGCCGCTGTATGCCAGCGCGTAAGAAGCGTCAATCGCTATTGCCTGCTTGAAAGCCTCGATACTCTTCAGTACCCACTCTTTCGAGTACCTGTTCCAGAAATAACGCCCGCGCATGTAGAGATTGTAGGCTTCGGTGTTGTCTGTGTAGCGCTTGACGAGGCGCGTTTGCTGTTGCGTTGTCAGCTTGAATTTCAAACTCTCGGAGATGGCTTTTGCGATCTCATCCTGGATAGCAAGAAGATCCGAAGGGGTGCGATTGTACTGTTGCCCCCAGATTTGTGTTCCATCGGAGACCCTGACCATTTCGCTTCTAATGATCAGCTTATCCGCCCACTGCGTGACGCGAATTAGCATCACGGCCCTGACACTAAGCAGCTTGCCCACTTCCTGAGGGTCAACGTCTTTTGCTTTGAAACGAAAGACAGTGCTGCGAGCCAGCACACGAAGCTTCGGGATCTGAGACAGGGTGTTGATGATGGCTTCGGTAATGCCGTCTGAAAGATATTCGACGTTTTGATCTTCGCTATCGCTGCGCACTGGTAAAACGGCGAGTGAGTCAAT
>DATEDU010000126.1:0-4953 GCA_035281525.1 Pyrinomonadaceae bacterium
CTCAACTACGGGATGTTGGAACGATTCGCGCCGGGAATCATTGGAAAGCCGCCCGGCGACACGCAGGCAGGATTCGAATGGGCGAGTTTGTACGTACTGAATTTTCTCAAAGCTTATTTGAATGGGGATCAGCAAAGTCGAGAATTCCTTCGTCAGCCGCCAACTGGGGTTCCCACTGGACTAGTAACAGTTGATATAAAGCCTGCGCTCGAATCCCCGCCCAGGTTAAGTGAATTGAAGTCGTTAGTTCGGCAGAGCGGGATGGAAAGCGTGGTCGCGGTCTATCAGCGTCTGAAGGAGAAAGATCCCCAGCCGTTTTCTCAGGAGACATTCGTATCGCTTTACACCTGGCTTTCTTTTCAACGTGATGCTGACTGGAAGGGCCGGCGAGCTTTGTCACTGCTTCGAGTGGACAGTTACCCGGATTCGGCTCGGGCCCACTTCACAATGGCCCAAGTATTTCTTCAGCTACGCGAAACTGATTCCGCGCGGAAACATTTCAAAGAGGCACTGCGTTTACTTGGGACAGACTCTGACCCGTTGCTCGATCTTCAAACGCGAACACGCATTGAGGCAGCGGCAACACGAGAGCTCAAGAATCTGGAAGGCTAATTCGGGCGCCGATGGAGCTTCTTATGAAGCACGAGCGGAATCACTTAAATCAGTTAGTCGGTTACCCAGTAACTGGCTGGAGCCCGCCGCTCATCCCGGGTCGGGTTACATTGGAAGGGCGCTTCTGCCGGCTCGAGCCACTCGACCCCGCGCGTCACGCTGCACAGCTCTTGGCCGCCAATAACATGGACGTGGAAGGTAAAAACTGGACTTACCTTCCGTATGGACCATTTGACACGCTGCACGAGTACTGCGCGTGGATAGAAGAGACTTGCTGCGGCAGCGATCCACTTTTCTATGCGATCGTTGATTCGGCTACAAACAGTGCCGCGGGTGTCGCGAGCTACCTGCGGATCGATCCCGCCAATGGCTCGATTGAGGTCGGTCACATCAACTACTCGTCGTTACTCCAACGCACGCCGGCCGGCACAGAGGCGATGTACCTCATGATGGAATACGTGTTTCGTCTTGGCTACCGGCGCTACGAGTGGAAGTGCAACGCGCTGAATGAGGCTTCACGGGTCGCCGCCCGTCGGCTGGGATTTTCGTTCGAAGGCATCTTCCGGCAGGCTGCGGTTATTAAGGGCCGCAACCGCGACACTGCGTGGTATGCGGTGATAGACGAGGATTGGCCCGCGCTTAAAGAGGTGTACCTTCGTTGGCTCGACCCTTCGAATTTCGACGAGCAAGGGCAGCAAAGGACGAGGCTCTCGGACCTCACGGCTCCGCTTCTCCAGCAACAAGGTACTGTCTGACTCACAATTGCCTACAGTTGAAATTCTGTTGCACTTCTGAAACAGCTCTGTGAAACAGACTTGGCATCGTTTGCTCCAGGAGGTTTTTCGCGATGAGTCAACCGGCGGTACCAGACAAGGAGACTTCAAACGCTATTAAGGATCCGGACGATTGGAAGACGGGTGATGAAGAGATGACTGGCGCGCAGCGTTCATATCTTCAAACTCTCGCGGAGGAGGCGGGTGAAGAGGTAGTGCTCAATCTCACGAAAGCTGAGGCATCCAAACGCATAGAAGAGCTACAGCAGAAAACCGGCCGCGGCATTGATCACTGATAAGGAATGGAGTGACGCGCAGCGGTTGTAGTCTGAATAGGGGAGGGTAATCAAGCTCGCCAACGAGTGACAAATTTCAGTTTTCGCGAATGAGCGCAGAAACAGAATAACATCCGTCCCAAGCTCCATTCTCGTCCTCGCGTCTCGTGCTAAAGGTTGAAAGAATGAGTTGAACGCCGAGACAGCACGAAATAGTACTCTCAAAATACCGGATCGCGATCCAGATCTGACTGGACCACCGAAAACTGAAACCCATAGCGGCGTACAACGGCCTTAACCAACTGGGCAAACCAAAGTTTTGCTTCAGGCGCGACGTAAACAGCAGTAATTAGCGCAGCCAAATCAACCGGTATCCAGTCACCTCCTGCCGCGAATCGCGTCAACACCTGACCGTCCGGGCCAAATCGTGGACTGTTGCCCCATGAGCGATCCATCGCTACTGCCCGGATCTCACGTTCGTGTTCAAAGCTCCGGCGCTTCAGCAATATTCGTGGCACACGCTGAGGAGTAACTTGGTCATAGTCTACGTAATGGACGATCCCAACGTGGACGAGAATTTCGCGATCGGTCAGGTCTTCGTTAAAACCTTTGTCGTGACCATCAAATTTAGCAAACGAGGACGCAAACCGCTCGAATGTAGTTTTTACTGCCAGACCTTCGCGACCGGTCAAATACAACCGCCACATTGCCATTGATTCGACCGCATTCATGTGCCAACAACTGACGATGCTGTTACTAACCTCACTGCGGATCTTCGCTTGAGTTGTCGCATGTAATCTGGTTGGTTGCCCTTCGGCTCTCCAACGCGCCTCAAGAGCGTTTCGTCGCTCAGCTTCAACTCTCGTGAGAGAACCTTCGAACGGATCACCCAGCAAGTCAGCTCGTGCGAAGAAGAGCGACCGAGTTTCCAACATCGACACGAACTTAGTGAAATCCATATACCGCCACATCGGAATCGTCCGGTCTTCAGGTGGATCGTAACCGGGATAATCAGGTTCAAAGGCGTAGTGCGGTCGTGTCCACGGCTCCAATGATTCAACATCATCTGACATATACGGGGCTTTTCGTCGCATGACCCGTAATGCATCCTATTAACGAAAACGTTCAGGGGTCATGCTGTTGAGGGATGGCTGGGAGGCAGGGATTCGAACCCCGATAGGCGGATCCAGAGTCCGCAGTCTTACCGTTAGACGACCTCCCAACAATGGGGAATCCGAGTCCCCAACAAGAAGGAATTCAATTTACGAATTGCGCGACGGTGTTGTCAACAAGAGCAAAGCACTGAGATTTTTCTTGTTCACTGGCGGCGTTCGGTGCACAATACACTCAATTCGGCGGGCACAGGTCGCGGGCATCGCCGCAAACCTCCTCCCACATTTGAGTTCTACAGCTACGTCCAGGAGCCCTTAGAACAACATTGTCCCTGAGTGCGTATGGAGGACATTGTGCACTGGCAGGAGATCTGATGACCGACCTAAACAAACACACTTCACGTGGTGACGACGAGTCATCAAAAGTGACGACTTCCGACTCAAATAGCATCGGTCCCGGCGCGCAGATCATTGGATCTGACGCGAAGGTGATGGACTCAAACGTCGAAGCGTCTGATCTCGAAGCGCAACTGGATGCGATGGCCGAGTTGGTGGCGCGCGTGCGACACGAAATCAATAACCCGCTTACGGGCGTGTTAGGCCAGGCTCAACTTCTGTTACGTGAAGACCTAAGCGACAAAGCACGTAAACGCGTCGAGACGATCGAAAGCCTTGCTATCCGCCTACGGGATATCGTCGGCCAGTTGCGTCAAGTGCAGAGGCCGACCGGAGATACGTCCGATAAAACACTCAGTTGATTTTGACGCTCGGGTGAGCATCTATAAACACTTCATAGCGCTTGCCGGCGGGAATGAAGGCATCCTTACCTCTCTTGAAGCCATGCAATAACGTCACCGGTGCGATGGGCCAGAGAAGCGCGCCGGTAATAATCATCTGAGTCGCTACCTTCGCGCCCTTACTGTCACCTCGCAGACGCACCGAAGTAGTCCGCAAGGGAATCTGTGATCCGTCCACTGCAGTAACCGTTTCCATAGTCCAAAGGAGCAACCCTGCTTTGCCAAAGTGCCCACCTCTTTTTGACTTTTCAATACGTCCCGTAGCCGTAGCTCCTTGCTCAATCATGGTCACTCCATTCACCTTGATGGGGTTGACGACACGAAAACTGATCTCATCCTTCGGCTTGAAATGCATCGAGCTATAGGTGTAAGGAGCCTCAATTTCAACCAGAGTGCCATCAGGAATTTGCACGACCCCAGCCGCGTCGGATTTCTGCTCGGTTGCGTCAGAACTTTGCGACTGCTGTACAGCTTGAGCCGCGACACTTGAAGCGATTGGCTGACACAGTATCGCCGTCGAAATGAAGAAAATGAGCAATGTTGAAGTCAAACTTCGCATTTTCCCGAGTGCTCCGCGTAAAAGAGTGGTGAAAGCCAAACTTGCGCTCGGCAATCAATGTGCCGAGCGCAAGCTTACCTGTAGATCGAATGTCTATGTTTGCGAGTGTGGCGGTTAGCTAATAGTCACATTAGGCAAGCGCCAGTTGAGTCAGGAGTCAGGAGTCAGAAGTCAGGAATCCAAAGTCAGAACCTTGGCATTCTTCTGGTGGTGCAGCCGCCGGAGCCGCAGAAATCATTACGATGAATGGCAACACTAGTGGCCGGCGTTGCAGATGTTAATGCGTCGCGCTACCTTCAAATACCGTCACCATCTCGCGATTCTTCACCTTTTCCGGACCCAGTAACTTAGTCTTCTTGATCTCAAAAGCACCTTGCTCCGGCTGTAGCAGCGCCAATCGTCCGCGACCTTTCCAAAAGCCAGCATCGATGGTTATCTTCGCGTAGTATTCCTGGCCCGCCTTCATATCGACTTCAAACCCCGTCTGTTTGTCACCCATCCGGCAAGTATGTTTTCCGGGCTCGAGCGTAACTCCAAAGTAACGGCCATTGTCCATTCGCGCGAGTTCCTTTTCGTCGCAGAAAACAGTTGGTTCAAGAGCTGAACCGGCAAACTGTTTGATTCGATAAAAATAGATGATTGGCTTTTGCGCAGGGGCAGGTGACTCAGTCGGCTGCGCTTCTGCGGGCTTGGCAGCTTCTCCCTGCGGCGCCGGCGATTCAGCCGGTTTTGGATCCTGGGCAATAACTGGGATGGCAAACGCAAACAATGCGATAAGCGTAAGGGCAAGTTTCAAGGGGGAACCTCCATGCCGGCAGACCGGCG
>DATEDU010000127.1:0-3413 GCA_035281525.1 Pyrinomonadaceae bacterium
CGCTTCACCAGAATCGATGCGAGCCTGGTAAAGAAAGTCACCTTCACGGAAAGCACAAATCTGGAGTTCCGCGTGGAGGCGCTGAACGTAATCAACAACCAGAACTTCAAAGTCGGAAGTTTTGCGGCGGATACCGTTAGCTTGGCGGGTACGTACGCCTCGCCGACGTTCGGACAGACGACAGTCGCCTATCAGGACACGTCCACCACGACGGATCCCGGCGGCCGGTTGATACAGTTCGTCCTTCGCTTCAACTTCTAACCTGGAGAGCTGATTGGTTATCGGGAGAAGGGCGCATTGCGTGCCCTTCTCCCTTTCGTTAGTGGAGAGTGATATGTCGAGAACAGTCTTAATCCTTTTCGCGATCTCAGTTGTGTTTGGGCAAACAGGCAAGTCGTGGCTGGAATGGAACATGAAAGAGACCACGAAGATTCTCAACGATTCGGCGTGGGCAGAAACGCAGTTGGAAACGAAACAAGCAGACAGCTCGTCTGCGGCGATCACTAACACCGGCTCTTCGCGCAACATGGTCCCAAGAGATGCAAGCAAAGACGCACCGGGAGCGATCACTTCTTACATCAAATACTACATTCGCTTGTTGTCAGCTAAACCAGTTCGACAAGCTGTTGTTCGTAAGTTGATGCTGGATACACCTGACATGGATGAGGAGCGTAAGAAGCAGTTGAAGACATTCGCCGACGCACCAACGTCAGACTTCATCGTTGTCGCTGTCGTAGCGGAAGCGAAAGATCGATCGATGGGCGCCGAGGCGTCCGAAGCATTCAAAGTCGCAACTCTAGAATCATTGAAGGAGTCGACCTATCTTGAAAGGGCCGACGGACAGCGGGTGCTGTTGGCAGATTTCAGAGCTCCGGTTGCCGACGGCCTCGGTGCGAAGTTCGTCTTCCCGCGCACGCTGAACAACGAACCCTTCCTCGCGCCCGGGAGTGGACAACTAAAGTTCCATTCCGAACTCAGCAAAAAAATCAAACTCGAAGCGCGCTACAAAGTCTCCGACATGATGTACGACGGGCGACTCGAGTACTGATTACGGGCTGAATCTATTTAGGAATGCTCGTGAACTTCTCGCTGTGTCGACGTCACACCGGCATTAGAACCACATTCCACCTGACGGTATTTGTCTAACGATTGACGGTGGCCTGCATCCATTCGACGCCGTCAAGCCTTATAGTGGAGAACGCTCACGCGTTCGAGTGTTACCATGCCGTCGCCGATCATTGCTGATAACACCGGTAGAAACTTGTCGATCTTCTCGCGGCTATCGACGATTTCTATCAGCATCGGAAGGTCTTCGGACAACCGAAGAATCTTTGCTGTGTGAAGGACGCTGTGTTTACCAAAGCCCATCAGTCCCCTCAGCACAGTCGCGCCGGCCAGCCCCTCTTCCCTTGCTTTCAAGACAATTGCTTCGTAAAGCGGATGGTGACCGTGGCGATCACTCTCGCCGATAAAAATGCGTAACAGATATCCTTCTTCACTTGTCATACGTCACCTCAAAGTGCTTTGACGGAAACATAACCTGCCCATACCATGAGCAGGCCCAGCAAATTCGACACTGCAACATTCAAAGTCGCCCATCCGAATTCGCCCTCTCTGATCAAAGTAAAAGTTTGCAAGCCATATGATGAGAACGTAGTAAATCCTCCCAGCAGTCCGATAAGAATTACGGTGCGCACTGTGGGACTAACCAGGAACCTCTCCTCAGTCAGATAAAATGTGGCGCCGGCTAAGAAACAACCAATGACGTTTACCGCCATGGTGCCCCAGGGAAAGGTTTCGCCAAACCGCCTGGCAACAACCCCGGACAACCAATACCTCAGCAGAGTTCCTGCCAGACCAGCCAAACCAACGAGAATTGTTTTCTGCATAATGAACTCGCGAGTGTTCTTGATGCTGCTTCCGCGCGCAACAACTCTAAATCAAAACTCCCAACCACCCCGCCGGTTGCGGTGGTGATCAGGAGTCATCAATCCCATCAAGGGGATGGTTATACGGCGAACTCCATCGCCGGAATTTGGACACAGTTTATCTCATTCAGATGCTACAACGAGAGATAGCACATCGCTATTACAACTTGCGCCTCGGTCACATAGCGATTTTACACCGGTCTGGGTCATCCTTTGCGTTTGAAGTACTGGACTGCACGCTCATGTTTTTCTGCTGCTGCTCGAGTGTCGAATGTCCCGAGATTTTTACGCTTCCCTGTTTTTGCATCTACCTTGCGTGAGTAGAGACGGTATTTACCTGACTTCAGTTTTCTGATCATTGAATGTGTTCTCCGTGCAACATCACGACCAGCGGGACTGGACTAAATGAGGGACAGAGGAACAACTTCACGATACCCCCTGAAAGGTGACTCGTAAAGTCCGAAAGAGAACGGATATGTTTGAATCTAACAACAAATCTATTAAATAAGCCGCGTAGACTCTCGAACTACGGGAGGAGATACTTCATGACAAACCAAATCGAGACACCGGTGGCACGAGCGCAAATGCTAATCCGCAAACCGGTCGCAGAGGTGTTCGAAGCATTGGTAGATCCGGCGATCACATCTCGCTTCTGGTTTTCAAAAGGCAGCCAACGACTCGAAACCGGGAAGCACATCAGGTGGGACTGGGAGATGTATGGTCATCACACTGACGTTGACGTGAAGGCGGTTGAAACGAACAAACGAATTCTCATCGAATGGAACGGACCTGAGAATCCGAGCACGGTCGAGTGGATATTCGAGGACAAAGGCGATAACCGGACTTTCGTAGTGGTGAAGAACTGGGGTTTCAATGGAGATACCAATAAAGTCGTAGCCGAGGCGATTGATTCAACCGGAGGTTTCACGTTCCTGCTCGCAGCTATGAAAGTGTTTCTCGAACACGGCATCGAGCCCAATATCGTCGTTGACCACGCACCCGATGCGCTCGCTAAAGAATGGACTACACGTCGCGCATCTGCTTCCGGACGAAGTTGAACGATACAAGGAGTTGTTTATGGTCTCTAAAACATCGGAAGCCCGCGAATCAATCTTTTGTCCCCCTGACCTGACTGAAAGACCCTATCAACTTACAGTTGAACGTACGATGACTGCGTCGCCCAGCATTCTCTTTCGAGCCTGGACAGAACAGTTGGATCATTGGTTCGCCGCACCTGGCGCACTACTGATGACGCCTAAAGTAAATGCGCCACTGTTTTGGGAAACTCATTTCGAAGGTCAACGCCACCCACATTACGGAAGGTTCCTTCGTTTAGAGCGCGACGCCCTTATCGAGATGACCTGGGTGTCAGGTGCCGCCGGCACGAAAGGAGCGGAAACCGTCGTAACGGTGGAGCTCACGCCGCGCGAAAGTGGGGCCCAGTTGAAGCTGACGCACGCAGGGTTCCTGGACGAAGAATCAAGA
>DATEDU010000128.1:0-14643 GCA_035281525.1 Pyrinomonadaceae bacterium
GGAAGCAGTTTATCGAGTGCTTCCTTGTTGCCGTTGCCCCAGCTAATCAATAACTGCGTTACATTTTGTGGAGCTGATGGCATACGCCGTTCCTCTGCCGGTTCTCGCGCTGTTCCTCTATTCGCAAGCTTTTTTGCTGTACGTGCGAGCATAGAATCCGGTTCGTTCGCCGTCAATTCAGAACTTCCTTCCAAGCGTGAGCCCGTTTTCCATTGAATGTCGCGTTATTGAATGGAGGCAGCAATAGGGCGGTGCCTCAGAAAGCTTGTTAGGAGGTTGATATGAAAAATCAGGTACGAAACATCGCAATTTTGGGTCTTTTTTTGATAATGGCTGTGGTCAGCGTGCAAGCGCAGACACTGTCGGGAGAAGTTAAAATTCCTTTTGATTTTTACGCCGGAACGGAAAAGATGCAGGCCGGCACTTACGTGGTGAAGAGAATGTCGGACAACGCGCTCGGAATTCGGCGAGTTGATGGAAAGAAGATTGCGCTCATTAACGCGCCATTGACGGTCGGCGCACGCGATTCAAAGTCGGGTCAGCGGGTGGTCTTCAACAGGTACGGTGAGGAGTTCTTCATTTCGCAGATATGGCTGACTGAGGACTCTGGACGCCAGGTGATTCCGACGAAGCAAGAGCTTCGAGTTGCGAAAGAGCATCGTGAAATCGGTGTGATAATGCCAGAGCGCCGCGAGATCGCGCTAATTAGACGGTAAGAAGTCCTCTCCGATTGATGAGGTCAGTACCACCCGCGGTAGCGGGTGGGTCCCTGCAAGCCACTGCTGCTGAAGAGACCCACCCGCTACCGCGGGTGGTACTGACTTCAATGCTCTCGCGGGTGGTGCTTGAGTTCGCTGATGTAGCATAATGGGCCGCTAAAAAATCTCATTGAGTGAACTGGAGGTAGTTCCATGAGACGTTGCCGGCGTTATGCGATCATAGTAGCCATCATTCTTTCGATCGGCTGTTTCTCATTACCCGCACTCGCTCAAGATCAAGCGGCGGTGCTGGCCGGAGCCGAGCTCACTCGAGTTGTGCCGCCCGGTTTCTATTTTCAGGGACTATCTGCGCCAACCCAGATGCGCAACTCGGCAGCGACCCGATTCGGTACCAACCGATTCGTGATCGCTGGACTCGTCGACACTTCCGGGTATTCAGCCGACGTAAGAGAGAAGTACGAAGGCTTCCTCATAACGGATTCCCCAATCTCAATCAACGGCACGGACTTGGGAACAGGTGCGTATGGCTTTGGCTTCAGCAAGGACGGCAAGTTAAATATCCTTGACCTTGCCGGTAACCAGTTAGCGTCCATCGCAACCACCAAAGATCCACAGTTGAGAAGGCCTCGTCCACTGATGATGAGCAAATCAGGGAGCGGAATTCGTCTCTACCGCGGAAGAGATTATGCGCAAATAGAGACAAAATAATTGTCACGTTTTTCATTACTAGTAATTCTCTTCTGGTCGTTCGTTGGTCCACTTGATGTACAAGGCCAACAGCCTGCTGCAACACCGCAACGCACTGGCAAGTCCTATAGCGCAGGGGTGCCTGCACGAAAACCTCCTCCGCCCGGCCCTCAAGCACAGTCTCCCGTAACCTTCGTCGACATCACGAGCTTGACCGGCGTCGATTTCAAACACGCAGCCTCATTCACGTCCGCAAAGTACCTGCTCGAAGCGATGGGTGGAGGAGTTGCGATGCTTGATTTCGACAACGATGGACGATTGGATTTGTTTTTTACGAACGGCGCAGCCTTGAAAGACGCCATGGCAAGAATAGAGATGCCGGATAAACAGGACCGGAAGTATTGGAACCGGCTCTATCGCCAAAAATCGAATGGTAGTTTCGTAGACGTAACTGAATCAGCCGGCCTGAAAGGCAACGGCTACAGCATGGGTGTCGCCGCGGCTGACTATGACAATGATGGTTTTACCGATCTATACGTGACGGGGTATGGCAGTAATTGCTTATATCGAAACCGTGGCGACGGTACGTTTGTCGATGTGACAAAGAAGGCGGGCGTGGAAGGCGGAGGATGGTCCGCCAGCGCGAGTTGGCTTGATTACGATCGCGACGGGAGGCTCGATCTGTTTGTCGCACGCTATCTCCAGTGGGATTTTGAAGCCGGCGCGCTTTACTGCGGTGAGAACCGGCCGGGGTATCGAGCCTTCTGCCATCCCGATAACTTTCACGGAATCACTAACATCCTTTACCGCCAACGAGCGGACGGTGCATTCGAAGACGTCAGCGTCAAGACGAAGATTGCTGACGTCGAAGGCAAGGCCTTAGGAATTGCGCTCGCTGACTTTGACAATGATGGGCACATCGACACTTTCGTCGCGAATGACAGCGTGCGGCAGACGCTCTTTCGCAATAACGGTGACGGAACGTTTAGTGACATTGCTGTGTCGTCGGGCGCTGGTTATGACGAAAATGGTAAGACGTTCGCTGGAATGGGAGTCGATGCCGGCGACTATGACAACGACGGCTTCATGGACGTTTTTATCACGACACTCTCAAATGAAACCTATCCGCTCTATCGCAATGAGCGGGATCTCACATTCGCTTATACAACCAACACCACCGGGGTAGGCCAGATAAGCATTCTCTATTCCGGCTGGGGCGCGCGCTTCATCGATGCAGATAATGACGGATTGCGCGATTTGTTTGTGGCGCAGAGTCATGTGCTCGATACGATCGAAAAGACGAACCCTTATCTGACATTCAAACAGACCCCATTGCTCATGCTGAACACTGGAAAAGGATTTGTTAACGTATCGGCGAGTGCCGGGGCTGTTTTCAATAATCCATTGGCCGGACGTGGTGCCGCGTTTGGCGACCTCAATAACGACGGGCAGACTGATGCAGTTATTGCAGTACTTGATAGTGGAACGGTAGTGTTGCAAAACAAGGGCACAAAAAACCATTGGTTAGGAGTCGCTCTCGTAGGATCGAAATCCAATCGCGATGGGATTGGAGCACGGATCACCATCACCGACGCGAACGGCAGGAATCAGATTTTCGATGTGAGTGGCGCGGGGAGTTATTTGTCTTCGAATGATCGTCGAGTTGTGGCCGGTCTTGGTGCGAGTTCCGGAGTGCGAAAGGTTGAAGTACGCTGGCCCAGTGGCACCGTTCAGACGATCACTTATCCAAAGATCGATCGCTATCTTTTAGTGACTGAACCGTAACCTGATGATTTGTTGTGAAAAGCGCCGTAGGCGCTTATGTTTATAGACCTGAAATTAAGTTGATTTGAAGCGGGGATGAGCGAAATGCTCAGCATTTCGCTCATCCCTACAGACGAGAATGTTTATGTCGCCAAGCTATAAACATTTCGCCGCTACGCGGCGCTCTGATTCGCGAAGAAGTACGATTCGGACTCGTTCATTAGGCCTGTTGTTGATTGTGGTGTCGCTTGTAATTGCCGGAGCGCTGCGCGCGACGACTCAACAGGGTGCTGGAGTCTCCACCGGCACTCCTTTGACTTACTCTTCACGCCGCACGGTCGGAGTTACCGATCCAAAAGCGCCGATAGTATTCGAAGACGTTACCGACAAAACCGCCCTGGCAGCTTTCATTCATCGGTCGGGCAGCCCGCAAAAGGAGTACATATTCGAAACGCCATCTGGCGGTGCCGCAATTTTCGATTATGACGGCGATGGACTACCTGATATTTATCTTGTCAATGGTTTGACCATGGCAGCGCTCGACGGGAAGGAAAAAGCGCCGCGGTCAGCGCTGTACCGTAATCTTGGGAACTGGAAGTTTGAAGATGTGACAAGCAAAGCCGGTGTCGCCAATGAACGGTGGGGCGCCGGCGTTGCTGTTGGCGACTACGACAACGATGGAAAGCCCGATCTCTACGTAACCAATTTTGGTGTTTCGCGGCTGTATCACAACAATGCGAACGGCACGTTCACCGACGTGGCTGAGAAACTCGGCGTGGCTCGCAAAGGCTGGAGCACTGGCGCGAGTTGGGGTGATTACGATGGCGATGGGCGTCTCGATCTCTTCGTGCCAGGTTATGTTGAAATCGATCTAAAAAACCTTCCACCCAGTCCGAGCGAAGCTAGCAAGCCCGGCGGCATTGGCCAGAACTTCTGTCAGTTCCGCGGTGTTCCTGTGATGTGTGGTCCACGAGGACTGACGGGAGAGGGCGACACCTTATACCGCCAGAAATCGGACGGTAGCTTCGAAGATGTCAGCGTAAAAGCACGTGTCAACGATCCTGAAAAATACTATGGGTTCGCTTCTGCCTTTGTTCATGTGGACGAAGACAAGCTGCTCGATCTGTTTGTCGTCAATGACTCCACTCCAAACCAGCTGTATATAAATAAAGGAGACGGCACTTTCGAAGAGGTAGGTTATCCATCCGGAGTTGCGTTGAATGAAAATGGACGCGAGCAAGCAGGGATGGGCTTAGCTGTCGGTGATTATGATAACGATGGTCGCGTCGATTTTCATATCACCAACTTCTCCGACGATTCAAATGTCCTTTATCACAACGACGGCGAGACAAATTTTACGGATATGACTTTCCAGGCCGGCTTGGGTGAGCCGAGCATTCCGTTTCTGGGCTGGGCCACAAGCTTCATTGACTTTGACAATGACGGCTGGCTCGATTTGTACGTGGTGAATGGTCACGTATACCCCGCAGTCGATGCGCACCAGTGGGGCACGAGTTACGCGCAACAACCGCTGCTGTTTCGCAATTTGAGGAATGGAAAGTTCGAACGCGTGGCTGCACCGCCTGCGAGTGCATTGGCGAATGCATGGCCAGGTCGAGGACTGGCGGTTGGTGACCTCGATGGGGATGGACGTTTGGACTTAGTGATGAATAACATCGACCAAAAGCCCACGCTCTTGCGAAATGTCGGTAGCGCCGGTCATTGGTTGGATCTTCAATTGATTGGTGACGTTTCGAAGAAGAGTCCGAAAGATGCGGTTGGCAGTATTGCCTACGTGACTACTGGGAAAGTGCGGCAACGTGCAGACGTTGTGAGTGGTGGAGTTTATTGTTCGCAGAATGATATGACGTTGCATTTCGGATTGGGGACTGCGACGAAAGTGGACAAGTTGGAGATTCATTGGCCCGACGGCAGCATCGAGACCGTCCCCGTCCCGTCAGTCAACAAGAAAATCAAAATCACCCAGGGAAAAGCCACGAAGTGATTGGGAATTCTGTGCGGCTCACCGGAATGTGTAAATGAACCGCCAAGACGCCAAGCACGCCAAGAATGGAAAAGAACTTTGTCGAATGGCGAGACACCTCCTTGTTCGACTGCTTTCGTTCTTAACGCAGCTTGGCGTCTTTGGCGTCTTGGCGGTTCATTTTTCCGAGTTGCCACACACAATTACCCAAACCTCTTAGTGGATCGCATTGACTCACCTCTCCAACATGTAATATGAATTGACTTTTCGCGCCTCACTGTTCGAATCGGAGAGCCCCCGTGCGACGCATTGATCTCAGAAAAGCTCAAGCGGCCCGCTTAAACACCATCCGCGATATCAATCGGCAGATAGTCTTGAATTATGTGCGTGAGCGCGAGCCCATCTCCCGCGCCGAGATAGCCCGCGAGACCGAACTCCAACGATCGACAATCTCGGCCATCGTGGACAGCCTCACCATCGAAGGCTTGATTGAGGAAATTGGTGAAGGTGAATCGACGGGCGGACGCAGACCCACTCTCCTCAGGCTGCGGACAGCCGGCGCGATGGCTATCGGCGTTGCGATAACGCCTACTGTGACGATCGTAGCCACCAGCGATTTAGCGGGACGCGTGATCGAACAGAAAGAATTCCTTACCGATGCTGATCCGGACAAAACACTGTATGAAATCATTAAGTTGGTCCAAGAGTTCTCGGCAAAGAACAAGGGCTCGCTGGAAGCAATCGGAATAAGTCTTCCAGGTTTGGTCGATCCTTCCACTGGTTCTGCGATCTATATTCCCTATTTCAAGTGGCGCGACGTACCGGTGGCGGAGACAATCATCGCCGCAACTGGTTTGCCTGTGACCATCGACAACGATGCCAACGCTCTCGCGCTGGCGGAACTGTGGTTTGGCCGGCCCGAGGTGTGTGATGCGCGCGATTTCATTTTGGTATTTGTGGCTGAGGGCGTTGGCACCGGGATCATCTTCGATGGCCAGGTATATCGCGGCGAGCGCGGCGCCGCAGGTGAGTTTGGTCACATGATCGTAGGCACTGACGCTCCGGTTGCATGTTCGTGTGGAAACTACGACTGTTGGGAAGCGTTTTCTTCGGAAGGCGCAGCGATCACGCGTTATTTCAATGCGAAGGGAATCGCGCCCTCGAGGAATTTGGGCATTAAGAGTTTGGTCGACCTGGCGCTCGAAGGTGAAAAGAACGCGCGAACCGCTCTGATAGAGACGGCGAATTATCTCGGGATAGGAATTTCGAATTTGATTGTCGGGTTTAGTCCCGAGGCTGTCATTGTAGGTGGTGAGATCACACGAGCATGGTCGTTAATTGAAGGTGCGTTAAGCGAAACAATGGAGCGAAGTGTACGGCGCGGTTTGCCATCGGCGCGTATTCTCGCGTCCACGCTTGGGCCCCAGCCGATTTTGATGGGCGCGTTGAGTTTAGTGCTCGCGCGCAAATTCGCATCGGCGTTTGCAGCTTGAGAACCCGACGCGCCTGTAGCGTTCGTCGGGCTCCGACGCGACGCGGAGCGTCGCGTTGAGTGTAGCCCGGCCTTTTAAGGCCGGGGAAGAGAAGGATGATCGATTCGGCGCGTCGCGTTAGCGACGCGGTGATACGCCGGGTCGACGCGCATTCATTGCATCGCTACGCGGCGCATCACCGTATAAGACGGTTTTATCCCGGCCCTGAAGGGCCGGGCTAGAGTCAACCGCCGCTACGCGTCGCTTTTGGAAGCAGCGCGGCTCTAATGGCTCTAGTCGGGGCATGAAGGGGCAGCCTCCAGTCAACGGCGCTACACGTCGAATCGTAAATCAGAAAAACTATTGACAGTCTCACAAAACTGTATTAGAAACTTAGTTCAGTTTCACAACAAACTGTCCCAAGCCGTTCAACCGTGCTTGGGAGGTCACAAATCAGCACTTTTGTAAGTCAAGCAAGTAAGTCAGTACAAGGCAGATGCGTCATATGCCTTTGGTTGCCTCGCGTCGGGCCACCACAACATCTGACACCGCGCAGCCCAGTAGCGTGGTGTCGCACCTTTTCGTTCAACCTTTACTCAGAGGATAGCCATGAAAATGTTTCGAGTCGCTGTGCACACCTGCTGTCTGTTACTGATAGTTCTGGCGATTGGAGTAGCCGCATTCGCCCAGAGTAACAAAGCCACCATTGTCGGAACCGTGAAGGATCCGAACGACGCTTTAGTCACCGGCGCCAAGGTTACTGCGATTAACACCTCAACGTCCGAGGTGCGCGAAGCTGAATCAAGTGAAGAAGGTGTGTACACCATTCCGAATCTCGACCCGGGAGAGTATCAACTTACCGTTAATGCTCCAGGTTTTGAGACGGTCACTGTCGAAAAGGTACAACTAGAAACTAATGCTCGGTTGCCGCTTGATATTAAGTTCACTGCGGTCTCCGGAAGCGCCGGATCGGTGACCGTTACGGCCGAAGGTGCACCGCTGGTTGAGAGCGAGACCAGTGCCCGCGGTGAGGTGATCTCAGGCAAGCAAGTAACAGATCTGCCAATACCTCAACGCAACTTTACGCTGCTTGCGACGCTTAGTCCCGGCGTGGTGCGCCCGTTCGTAGGCGTGATTGGGGGTGGCGGGAATTTCGAAGCAGGGGCCAATCCCGTCGGCACGTCGACGGAGTCAACAAGGTTCCGCGAATCTGGCGGTTCAGTATTAGTAGTGAACGGCGCGCGAGCTACGAATAACAACTTTACACTCGATGGCGTCGATAACAACGAAGGGCAGTTTGGGCAGATCGGACTTTATCCACCGCCGGATGTGATTCAAGAGTTCAAGATCGAGACAAGCGTCTCCGCTGCGGAAGGTGGCCGTGCAGGTGGCGGCATTATCAGCACAACCACTAAATCAGGCGGTAATGAGGTGCATGGCACTGCGTACGAGTATTATCAAGGACGCGTGAACAGTGCGCTCAACCGCAGGGAGCGCCTCAATCTCGGCAACATTGCCAATCGCAATACGCACCAGTTTGGCGGCACCGTGGGTGGTCCAATGTTTCTGCCGCGGTTCGGCGAAGGCGGTCCTTCGATTTGGGACGGACGCAACCGCACCTTCTGGTTCTTCTACTATGAAGGACAACGTAATTCGACGCCGTCAACGACCGGCGACTTCGGGTTTGTGAGCGTGCCAACTGCACGGATGCGTGTTGGCGACTTCGGCGAGCTACTCCGGCCTGGCACCAGCAGAGAATTCAACACCATCAACGGCGTGGTTAACGCACCAATCGGCACAGTTTTCTGCGCCAGTGGGAATCCGGCGCCGTCGAACGACATCCGCAATTGCGGTCAGACACTATCGCCAGCGGCGTTGAGGGTGTTACAAGCCTACCCGCTGCCCACAGTACAGGGCCGCATCTTCGATAACTTCCAAACGAATCGCAAGGAAAAATACAATCGCGACGGTTGGGGTCTGAAGTTCGACCACAAAATCAGCGATAGCGATCAGTTCTTCTTCGCATACGCCTCTGACAAGAGCTCGCGAGCCCGCGACAATAACTTCCCACTCGGCACATCGCCGACTGGCCAGGATTTGCCCTCGGGGTTTGGCGCCGGCAACGAGTTTGGCGACTCCCGTGGTGTACGGTTGGGTGAAACACATATCTTCTCGCCGACCGTAATCAATGACATCCGCTTCGGTGCCACTCGACTCGAGATCGGCATTTTTAATACCGGTGTCAACGGCGCACTGGGGTTCGATCCAAATATCTCCAGTAATCTCGGCATTCCCAATGCGAACATATGCGGCGACTGCACCGGTGTGATCCTTCTGGGTATTGAAGAACCGTTCCAAGGCGGTCGACAAAATCAGTTGGAGTTCATCGGCGACGGTGGTCCTTTTTACTTCACGTCGAACAACTTTAGCTTTGCCGACGCTCTGACGTGGGTACGTGGCAGTCATTCGCTGAAGTTTGGCGGCGACATGCGTATACGTCAGAACTCGAATCTTGATGGCGGTCGATCCGGCGCTATCAAAGGGCAGTATCAATACGGAACTTCTGCTGGTGGTTTTCTTTCCGGCAACTATGGCGGTATTTCGCTTGGCCCACAGGACTCGGGTTCAGGGGCGGCGAACTTCTTGCTCGGCTACACTCCTGGATTTACCAGCAGAGGCAATCCGGGCAGCCCGCCGTTCTTGTCCAATAAAGAGATCTCATTCTTTGGTCAGGATGACTGGAAAGTCAGCCCGACACTGACGATCAACGCCGGCTTGCGTTGGGATCTTTTTACTCAACCGACCGAGCGCTTTGATGCTCAGTCCAATTACGACCCAGCAACCGACAGGTTGACCCGAGCAGGCGATGGCGCTCCGGGAGGTCGTGACCTTGTCAATAGTGATTTGAACAATTTTGGACCATCGATTGGTTTTGCCTGGAGCGGTTTGAGAGATGATAGAAAGGTGGTGCTTCGTGGTGGCTACGCGATCAAGTATGCAGTAGACACTCCCGGTATTCCCGGCATTCTTCGAGCTAATCCTCCAAGCGGCGCGGGATTTGGTTGCTCCTTCAACCAGGTAGGTACGGCGTCTTGTCCGCAGCTTCCGAATGCGTTCAACCTTGATACAGGCATTCCGTTCCCGGCCGTGAGTTCCAGTATTGGGCCGGGGCAAAGCTTCGTTCCGCCTGCCGACGCAACTCTAGTCTTCGTTGATCCGGATATTAATAACGAGATGTTTCATCAGTTCAACCTGACGGCGCAGTGGGAGTTTGCGTCGAATTGGTTGGGTGAAGTCGGTTATGTAGGTACACGCGGCCGCAATCTGTTGGTAGTTAGGAATATCGGGAACTCGGGTGGGGGCTTTCCGGGTTCACGCGAAGTACCAAACCGAGGTACGGTTCAAACAATTGAATACATAGGGAAGTCCTGGTACGACGCACTCCAATCGAAGCTAGAACGGCGATTCCATCAGGGCTTGTCGATTATCACCAGCTACACGTGGGCACATGCTATCGACAATTCACCTGGCGCATTCTGCACTGGCGGCACCGGACCTTCTACCTGCGGTTTCGGAAATCCATTGCTGCCGGACCTTGATAAGGGTAACGCCGATATCGACGTTCGGCATCGATATAACTTTGCGATGGTTTGGGAGTTGCCCTTTGGCAAGGGTCGTCGATACGGAAGTGACATAGGACGCGCCGCGGACCTAGTAGTAGGCGGATGGCAGTTCAATACAGACGTGACGATACAGAGTGGTCCACCGTTCTCGATCCTGGCCGACGGAAAGCGTGTTGACGTTATCAGCAGTGCGGCAGCTTGCCCGGGGACGTCGAAGACCTTCGAGGGCCAGTTTTTCTGCGCTGCGCAAACGCCGATATTTGCGAACGATCCCAATGGACCGAAATTCGGCAACACTGGTCGGAACGTGTTTCGCGGGGAGCGTCAGGAATTTGTTAATGCGTCGCTCTTTAAGAATATGCGGTTGAGTGAAACGTTTACGGTTCAACTCCGCGCGCAGGCCTATAACCTGTTCAATCACGTTAACGGCTTCCGTCCGGTGAACGACTTGAACAGCGGCGACTTTGGGAGAGATACTGCTGAACAACGCCGTCGCCAACTGGAGTTTGGGCTTAGGCTGATCTTCTAAGGATTTAGTCAGGTCTTGGGTTAGCAGAGGTGGCGGGTCTCCGTTTGCGGATGCCCGCCACTTTGAACTTGTGAGAGGCTTCGTCTTGCGCGTTATAGATGCCGCGAAAGCGATTAGCGCCGAAGGCGCGGAATATGATAGCCAGGGGCAAGTGCGGAGCGAAGCGAAGCACGACGCCCCTGGTAGGGTGGAATAAGATCACAAGAGCACTGAAAGTGCGAAATAGAGTTTGGTTTAAATACGCATTTGGCGTTCTCGTGGCAGGTTTTTTCCTCGCCTCGTACTTCATTGTCGGCTTTGGGCAGAATTCTGCGGTTTCCGCGTCCCAGGTTTCGCAGTTGAAAGAGCGCGTGAGGTCGACCGACGCAGACGATACTGCGGTATCAGACGCCGTCGCTTTAGGTCAATCGCTTATTAATGAAAAACGTTTCGCTGAAGCCTATGAATTATTCAGCGCAGTCCTTGAAAAGAACCCGGCTCATCCAATTGCGCTTTACGGTGCGGCTCTAACGACCTTCAATTTAGGTAAAGCGGCCGAAGCCGAACCTTTGGCGCGTGCTGCCGTTGCAGCAACGGCTGCCGGCGATACGAAAAGCAGTACACCAGCGGAGCGAACGCGTGCCGCTGACGCGCTCGTACTCCTGGCAGTAGTTCTTGCCGTAAGAGGCGACGATCCCGGCGCGTTGAAGAGTGCACAGCAAGCCGTAAAAGTCGCGCCCGATCACTTTGACGCCCAATTCACATTGGGCCGAGCGTTTTATAGTGCCGGTGATATGGCTGCGGCAGTGAAAGCATTTCGGACTGCTGTGTCGTTGAACCCTTCAGATCAACGCGCACTTTTTTTTCTGGGAACCACACTCGAGCGAGCCGGGGATCTCGAAGGCGCGCTGAAAACGTATCGTCAACTGGTTGAGAAACAGCCGCAAGCAGCACAAGGTCATCTGGGCCTCGGCACTTTGCTTATACGACGAGGTGGCACTTTAGCAGAAGAAGGCATCGAGGAGTTGAAACGGGCCATCGCTATTGAACCGAATCTTTACGAGGCACGCGTAACGCTGGGCCGCACTCTCGTCGCGCGCGGCCGCGCGAAGGAGTCGATCGACCATCTGGTGCGAGCTGCGGAATTGGCGCCGAAAAATCCCGAGCCTCAATACCAGCTCTCGCTGGCTTACCGGAAGTTGCGCCGCTACGATAAAGCTGCCGAAGCTACAGCAGCAGTTAAACGAATTCACGAGGCTCGGCGAGCATCCGGCGCGCCACGTAATCCTTAATTTGTGAAAGTAAAGATTCCAAAACTTCGTGCTGCTGTCTCGCGACTGATCTGTGGCGTGTGCTTGTTGGCCTTTGTGGCGGTTGCGTTCGCGGATCAGGTGCAAGACCCCGACGCATCAACGCAACAACAAGTTGCGGCGCTTCTTCAAGCCGGCAAATTTGAAGAAGCCGAGGCGATTGCGCGCAAAGCAGTCGCGGCAAGACCGCGAGATGCGCACGCACTCGCGTTGCTCGCCGTTGTGCTTGATCAAAGTGACCGGCTGAAGGAGGCCGAAGACGCTTACCGGCGAGCTTTAAAAATGAATCCTACCTCCGCGTTCACGCTCACGAATTTTGGCGTGTTTCTTGTTCGCACCGGAAAACCAAATGAGGCCGTGAAGTCGTTCGAAGCAGCATTGCGCGTCGTACCTGACCACTCGCAGGCGTCGTTGAATCTCGCCTTAATTTATGCCGGCAGAGGAGATTATTCGCGCGCCGCGCCGCTCTTCGAGCGCGTGGCAGGTATCGGAAAAGACGGTTTGCCCGCGGTTAAAGATACGATCCTAATTCTAAAGTTAGCGACCTCTTATGCTAAGACTAACCGGAGCCGCGAAGCTGCCAAATTATTCGATCTAGTTGAAGCTGAAGCCGGCGATGACTCGCGAATTCTCTTCACGTTGGGCTTCCACGCAGCTGAAGCTGGTGATAACGAGCGTGCCGCTCGTGTGTTTGAGCGCACTGATGCGTTGCGACCCAACAATAATGAAGTGCTCTACAACCTCGGACTTGCACTCTATAACCTCGACCGCATGGAGCAGGCTCGAACTGCGTTTCAAAAAGTTGCCACGCTGGCGCCAATGGAGGCATCCCCCTTTTACCGCCTCGGCTTAATCGCCTCTTTGCGAGGCGAAAGTGAGAACGCGCTCGGTCTGTGGCAACGTGCAATCAAGCTCCAACCTGCTTATCCAGAAGCGCATTTCATGATCGCTGAAGAATTGGTGAAGAATCGACGTCTGGCGACAGCCATCCCCTTTTATGAAAAGGCGATTGAGCAGCGGCCCACTGAAGAAATTTATCACGTTCGTTTAGGTGTGGCGCATTTCCTCAGCCGTTCTTACAGTCGCGCTCATACCGTTTTCGAAGCCGCGTTGGACCGCTTTCCCAAGAGTCCCGTGCTTCACTATCTCGCGGGTTACGCGGCGCGTGCGCAGGGGTTGTACGACGATGCCTTCAAATCGTTCAAGCGCTCGCTCGAACTTCAGCCGGACAATGCGGCGGTACTAGCGAACTTGGGATTCATTGCTGCTGAGCGAGGTAACAACGAAGAGGCCGAACGCTTGTTGCGGCAAGCAATCAAGCTCGACCCTGAGAACTATCCGCCCCACTACGATCTTGGGCGCCTACTCGTACGTCTCAAGCGATATGAAGAGGCGCTGCCGGTTCTCCAGAGGGGGATAATTTTAAGTAAAGACGATCCGGGAATTCGTTATCAGTTGTTCATCGCTTATTCGCGACTGCAACGTAAGGACGATGCAAACCGCGAGTTGGCAGTGTTCAAGAGGCTCGAGGAGGCCCGCAAGCAAGGCGATGCGGGCATGACCCGGCCGGACGAGCTGCCGCCGCCGAAAAGTGATTCGCTACCGGCCCCAGCTACTCAAAACAGAGTCAGGCCTTCTAATTAAACTTCTAAGGGTGGGCACGGATATCAAAGACGATCCACGGAATAAGTGCGGTTTAAAGATAATCTGGTTCCTGAGTTTGATTTTTATTGCGGCCGTTGTCGTCCGTGCAACGCCCGACAGTGGACCACCTTCTGTCATTAAAGTAGAGCCACCATCATGGTGGTCGCGCCACTCGATCAATCCCGTGCGGCTACTGGTGCGCGGCGCGAACTTGCACGGGGCTCGGGTGCGTGCGATGGGAGGTCCAATTCGAACCTCAAATGTCCGAGTCAACAGCAAGGGGAGTTATCTTTTCGTCAATGTTCATATCGCACCCGCAGCGAGGCCTGGATCGTATCCATTGCTGGTGGAGACTGCGCAGGGTAAAGCTACGATTCCGTTCACCATTGAAGCTCCGCTGAATCCGCAGGCGAATTTTCAGGGCATTACTAACGACGATGTAATCTACTTGATAATGCCCGATCGATTTGCAGATGGAGATCCATCGAACAACGCTCCTCGCGACGCGCCTGCCGCAGCAAACGATCGCAAGAATGCTCGTGCCTATCACGGTGGCGATCTGCGCGGCATTATCAACAATCTTCCGTACTTCAAACATCTCGGCGTAACTGCCCTGTGGTTGAATCCGTGGTATGACAACTGGAATGGGGTAAACACGTGCGACAAACCCTGGTGCCCGAACACCTATTACCACGGTTATCACGCGATCGATTACTACGCAGTTGAAGACCGGTTTGGCGATTTGGCAACGCTGCAAGAACTCGTGACAAAGGCGCATCGCCTTGGAATAAAGGTAATTCAGGATCAAGTTGCCAACCATGTTGGCTCGCGGCACCCGTGGGCAACCGATTCTCCGCTTGAGGACTGGTTTCACGGCACACTCGAACACCATCAGGTGAACAAGTTCCAGAACAGTGTGTTGCTCTCACCCA
>DATEDU010000129.1:0-10140 GCA_035281525.1 Pyrinomonadaceae bacterium
CTCGAGATTGTGAGGGCGTTTGTCGCGGCGAGCTTTAGTGGCGAGGAGCGTCACAAAAGAAGGTTGAAGAAGATAACAGAAATTGAAGACCTGTAGGGGCGGACCTCCGTGTCCGCCCCTTCGATGCGATGGTCTTGCGTCAAGAGAATTCAATTGCACAAAAGGGGCGGACACGGAGGTCCGCCCCTACAATCTAAGCAACGAAGCGCAAAGCCTTAGGCAGAATACGGAACTCTACGGGAGTCTTTCCTCGCACGTTGCCATCAGCTTCGATCAACATCGCATCCTCTGCCGAAAACGTTTCAATCCGCACTCTCTCGCCTTGCATTATTCGCACTCTTCGATTTGCTGCGTGACCACCACTATGTATTCGCGGCAGCTCGCGAACGACCATCGCTCGAGAAAAGCCGCTCGCAGTGACAACATCCAGTTTGCCATCGTCGATCCGTGCTCGTGGCGACAGCATCATTCCACCGCCAGCGTAAAGACCGTTTGCGACCGCGACCAGGTTCATCGGACCGTCGACTACCTCGTCATCATCGACAGTTACGCGAACGCGGCGCTCGCGCCACGCGCCGAGCGCTCCAACCGCTGCGGCAGCGAAACGTGCTTCGCCCGAAAAACGACGCATGAAACTGCCCTGCGCCGCCACTCGCGCCGCAGTCTCTCCACCGATGCCCATCGTGGACGCATTCAAACAGATGAACGAAGTTGAGTAGTTGTCGCATGCGCCATGCAACACATCAACGGCTCGCACTCCAGAATTCTCGCGGCAGTACGACACCAGAATCTCAATCCAATATTCGATAAGTTCACGTCTACCTCTCAAGCCACGAGCAAAATCATCGCCCGTGCCCGATGGAAGAATTGCAAGTGCGGCCTGAGGGTTAACTGGCGAACGAAGATCGGATCCTAATTCAAAGAAACCTGCTGCAGCTTCGCTCAGACTGCCGTCACCACCGACTACCGCAATGACTTCCGTTCCGGCTTTCAGCGCGGAGCGAGTCTGGACAGTAGCGTCTCCCGCAGCTTTAGTTTCGTAGGAGTCGTATTCAAGGTTCCGTTGTTCAAGATTAGCTCGGATGATGGGCCACAACTGTCGTGCTTTGGCTGCGACATTGTTGATGATGATTAATGGTTTTCGTGGCACCAGTGAATGGTAAATGGTGAATAGTAAATAGTGAATGGTAAATGGTGAATGGTCAGTAGTCAGCCCTCGCAACGGGCGACTGACGACGGACGACTGACCTCTGTCGATTTACCATTTACGATTTACTATTTACCTCCATGAAAGCAGTCACAATCGTCCAATACGGCGGTGTTGAAGGACTCGAGGTACGCGAGGTCGAGACTCCACCTGCCCCGGTAGGAGATCGCGTCCGTGTGCGAGTGCGCGCATCGGCATTGAACCGCGCGGACATACTTCAGCGGATGGGCCATTATCCTGCTCCGCCTGGTGTTCCTCGAGACATACCGGGGCTGGAATTCGCCGGCGAAATTGAATCGATTGGGACTGAAGTCGACCAATGGAAACCGGGTCAACGGGTGTTTGGCATTACCGGTGGCGGCACACAAGCCGAGTTTGTAGTAGTCCCGCAGAATCAATTAGCCGAGATTCCCACAACGCTTGATTGGGCAGAAGCGGCAGCCGTGCCCGAAGTCTTTATCACTGCTCATGACGCTCTGTTCACGCAAGCCCGTCTGCAACCCGGCGAAACATTGATGGTCCATGCGGCCGGCTCAGGAGTTGGTACTGCAGCAATCCAACTCGCGCGCGCGGCCGATGCGAAAGTTTTCGGCACCTCGCGCACTGCCGGCAAACTGGAAAAAGCGAAACAATATGGACTCGACGGCTCGGTGGTCGTTCAGGATGACGTTTCAATCCTGGTAAATGCTATTCGCGAATGGAGTGGTGGCCGGGGTGTTGACGTAATTCTGGATCTGGTCGGGGCAAGATACCTCGATGCGAATCTGAGCGCGATTGCACCTCAGGGACGAATGATGCTGGTGGGCACCACGTCGGGGTCAAAAGCGACGCTTGATTTTGGTGTGGTGATGGGGAAACGCGTGACTATCAAAGGCACAGTGCTGCGTTCGCGTTCGGCGGAAGAAAAGGCGCGGGCCACGCGGTTGTTTGCTAAACACGTTGTACCTTTGCTAGCAGACACGACTGTTCGACCAGTTATAGACAGGGTTTACAAACTCGACGAAGTCCGCGAAGCGCACCGGCGACTCGAGTCAAATGAAAGTTTTGGAAAAGTGGTGCTTTTGATTTAAGCCACAGATAAACACAGATGGACACAGATCAGACAAATCATAAACAAAATCCCATTAAAAGCTCCGTTCTGATCCGTGTTATCCGTGTTCATCTGTGGCTGATTGTGTTGTTCGTCCGTCACGGGCAAACAAAAAAGGCCCAGCGGGTTACCGGGCCTTATCCACTCTGGATAGTCCGTTGATGTTACGACCGGGCGCGGGCGCGGCGCGCAGATTGAGCCAGCTCACGAGCCCTCGGCATCGCATCCACTGCACGAGCGATCTGCGGGTCAGTCTCATTTAAAACCTGGACCGCAGCCATCATTCCATAAGCTGCCGTAGCCAACTCGAACCGCAGTTGTCGTTCGACAAAAGGCTTCGAGCGCTCCAGTTGCTCTGCGGTAGCCTTATACTCCGGCTTAGCCGCGGCAAACTTCTTCAACTCCTGGAACAATCCATCGGTAATGGGATAGTCGCTCGCGATTACCGTATGCCTAAACTCAATTGGCCGCTGAATTTTGTAGCTGTCAAATCCGGCTACGCGTCCCGTAGCCAGTTCCATCGCAAAAGCGAACACCACGTCTACTAACTTCGCCTCGGCAATAGTTCCCTTGCGCGGTTTGGCAATCTCATCCGGCGCGATTCCGCCGCCTCCGTAAACCTTGCGGCCCATATCCGTCTGGCTCTCAGGGCCCGTTGGCGGCTGTTGACCATTCGGTTCGTTGCCCTTTTCACTGCCGACGCCGCCCGGAATGTAATAGTCGTAGAAGCCACCACCAGAGTAGTCGCGCTGAATCAACCTTCCCGACGGAGTGAAATATTTCGCGATGGTTAGCAATAGAGCCGAGTCATACTCGAGTTGAATCGGCAACTGCACCAGACCCTTGCCGAAAGTGTTTTCGCCGACAATCAGAGCGCGATCGTGATCCTGCAGGGCGCCTGCGACGATCTCTGCCGCAGATGCTGAATCACCATTGACGAGAACGACCAACGGTGTAGTGTCAGGATTATCGTTGAAAGCCGGGAAGTTTTCTGAGCTTCCACGAATGCGTCCCTTTTGCTTTACGATGAGCTGCCCTCGTTGCAAGAATGTGTTGGCCACCTTCACCGCCTGGATCAAGAGCCCACCGCGGTTGCCACGCAAGTCCAGAATCAACATGTTCATACCTTTTGAATGTAGATCCTGGAGTGCTTCCTGAAACTCGTCGTTAGTCGTCAGATTAAAGCCGCCGGTCATCGCGACGTAACCGACGCCCGGTCTGACCATGTACGCCTGCGGGATCGACGGAAGCGGCACTGCGTCGCGCGTGATGGTTACAGTTTCAGGCTCTTTCGAATTGGCGTGCTCGACGGTCACCTTCACAACAGTGCCCCGGGGGCCTAACAAGAACTTGCGAACCTCTCCATAGGTCTTGTTTCTCATCGACTTCCCGTCGACTTCAAGTACGCGATCGCCAAATCGAAGACCGGCACGGGCCGCTGGAGAGTTCTCAAAAGTTGCACGAATATATGTATTGACCTCGTTACCCTGACGAAGGTCTCCGATGGTGGCTCCAATGCCGAAGTATTCAGATCGTTGTTCGGTGCGGAAGGAAGCGTACTCAATCGGGTCGAAATATGTTGAATGTGGATCCAACACATTCAACATGCCGTTGATTGATGATTTGAAAACGGAGTTGTAGTCGAGTTTTTTGCCGTCAATGTAGTTCGATTGAATGATCGAAAGCGCTTCACTAAGGTCGGTTCGAACCACGCCCGGCGTGACCGGGCCGCTGGAAGCTGACGCGGGAGCACTAGCCACAGGACGCTCAGTTGTAATTCGTGGCTGGCGGCTTGCCGACCGACTCTGCTGGGCGAAAATGATAGCCGGAAGTGAAATTGTAAAAGCCAGGAACGTAATACCCAGCAGCAAAGATCTTTTTTTCACGCAACCCTCCAAATTCTTGTTCTCCCCACGATTTCTACCGTTTCGGCCCTCGAAGACGGCGATACCGCTCTTGAGGGCTGCCAGCATAGCACGAACAACCAAAGGCTAGAAATATTACGGGGAATCGACGGCTATTGTTCTCGAACAATCCTGATTGTGCGCACGCGGGTTTAGTGCCAAAACCGCCAATAAACGTTGCCCGCTCGAGGTTCCAAGGCACGTTTCCCCGTGACAAATGTGGGGTTAGTTGTGCACTATGGTGCGCAAATACAGCAATCAGGGTTTTACGATTCCAAGACGTGTTTCCGGAGGATCAGAATGGCTCAAAAACTGGACCGTGCCCAACTTGTCTCTTTTGCCGGCTCGCATCGTGAAGAATACGAGGAAGTGCTGCGTCGATTTGTCGAAACTCCCACAGTCTCCGTAGATCCGGCACACGCGGAAGATATCCGCAAAGGGGTTGATTTGACTGTCGAGACGCTCAAGGCCTATGGCGGACAAGCCGATGTCTATCGCATCGAAAAAGGCAATCCAGTCGTGCATGGAGTTTTTGATGGCGGCAAGAACTTGCCGACCGTCACGGTTTACAACCACGTAGACGTACAGCCCGCTTCAAAGGAGACCGAACCGTGGGAGACTGAGCCTTTCGTATTTACGAAAAAGGGTGATAGCTATTTTGGTCGCGGAACCACCGACGACAAGGGCCCGGCTTTGGCAGCCCTGTTTGGTGCGCGCGCTGCTCGCGAAGCGGACGTTCCGATCAACATTCGGTTCCTCTGGGAGTTTGAAGAAGAGATCGGCTCGCCGAATTTCGAAAAGATCATTTCAAAGGCTGCGCCTGACTTACGAACTGATTCCGTCGTCGTGTCTGACACGGTTTGGGTATCACGACAACGTCCGGCAAACTCGGCCGGCTTGCGGGGCTTGCTCGGTTTCATTCTCAGGCTCGAAACGGCAACGGTGGATTCGCATTCAGGAGAAGTCGGCGGCGCAGCTCGCAATCCCATCGGCGAATTAATCAAGCTTGTCTGTGACCTCTACGACCCGATATCAGGCAAAGTAAAGATCAAAGGTTTCTACGACGATGCCATTCCTCCTTCGAAAAAAGAATTAGACGACTGGGTCAACTCTGGCTTCAGTACTAAGGCTTTCAAAAAAGCTCATAAGCTGAAGTCGATGCGCACTGAAGATGATCTCGCAGTGATGAAACGCATTTGGGGTATGCCCACTCTTGAAATTCATGGCATAGCCGGTGGCTATCAAGGTCCAGGCTTGAAGTCGATTGTGCCTCCGCGAGCTGAAGTGAAGGCATCTTGCCGTCTCGTACCGGGACAGAATCCGAAGAAGATCGCTCGGCTGATCGAGAGCACGGTGAAGCAGCGCAATCCCGATGTGAAGATTCACTTTGAGTCGATGGCGCCGGCTTTCAGAACTTCAGTGGAAGGTCCACTGCCCGAGGCATTGAAGCGCGCCGTGAAGTTCGCGTTCAAGCGCGATGCAGTGTTTGTGCGCGACGGCGGAACGATTGGCGCGATGACGAGTATTGAGAAGGTCTTGAAATGCCCGATAATGTTTCTTGGTCTTTCGTTACCGGAGCATGGCTACCATGCGCCGAATGAGAATTTCGACTGGCAGCAGGCTTCGGGCGGTATGGTCGCTTTCGCGAAGTACTTTGAGGAGATCGCAAACCTACCGCGGTAACAAAAATTAGCCGCGGATTACGCGGATAAACGCGGATCAGAGAATCAAAAAACAGTTCCGAATGTCGTATCGACACCGGCCATATTTTTGTTCTTCTAATCCGCGGTCATCCGCGTAATCCGCGGCTAATTTTTTAAATCACGCAGGCGAGGCGTTCTTCGTGGAGGGGCAGAAAGCCCATTCGTTCGTAGAATTCTCGAGCCTTGGGATTGTCGACGTGCACAGCCACGTCAATCCGCTGAACAGATTCCTTTTTCAGCTGCGCCTTTAACTGGTCCAGGAGCGCGGTCCCGATCCCCTGCCCACGCCGATCCTTCTTGACCGAAACATCATCGAGCTTGGCGACTAACGCACCCATTGACGTCGATACGGCATAACAAATCACGCATATGCCGGCGCATCCTTGTTCGTCGTAGGCCATCCAGACAAAGCCAAGATCGGGATGCTCCAAAAACAAGTACAGCGCATCGTTGAGTCCCTGGATGCCACGATCGCCGTACGCCTTACTGCTGGCTAGATAGTGTTCGTCCTCGCTAAGAAACGCACTCAACATGTGGAACGCGTCCGTGACGTCCGGTGCCGTCATTTTTCGGCAAGTGACCAATGATGTTCCTCTCTTCGGTGCTGGGAGTCTGGAGTCTGGAGTCAGAAGTCAGAAGTCAGAAGTCGGGTTCTGGGTTCTGGCTACCCTCGATGATGGCTGAGACAGATCTGATACTGACGCCTAGCTCCTGCCTGCTGACTCCTGACTCCAGACTCTAGACTCTAGACTCTAGACTCCAGACTCCAGACTCCAGACTTCGCTCCGTTCCCGTATCATGCCATAAAACAGTTCCGGTGCTATAATCACGGCCTGCGCATCCGCAAGGAATTCCACAACTTAAGAATCCGAGGTTCAAGAGACATGAAAAAGATCTCCCTGGCCGTGCTGGCTCTGATCATGGGCCTCTCGTCAATCGCAATTTCTCGCGAGGCGAGGCTCGTACGATATCCCCATTACCACAACGGACGTGTGGTTTTCAGTTATCTCGGCGATATCTGGACCGCGGACGAAAATGGACAAAACATTCAGCGACTGACGGTGAACCGCGCTCGCGACGTCTTTGGACGTTTCTCTCCAGACGGCAAATGGATCGCATTCTCGAGCGACCGAAACGGGAACCTCGACGTCTTTATCATTCCGGCCGAGGGTGGTGGTGCTAAGCAACTGACTTATCACTCTGCCGACGATACCGTGCTGGGTTGGCGGCCAGATTCCAAGGGAATACTTTTCAGCAGCAGCCGCGGTGAAGACTTTGCCGCTCAGCTCTACGTCGTGAACGTGGACGGCGGGCTGCCAACGAAAGCTGGCACCGACATGGGTGTGCAAGGCGCCTATTCACCCGACGGCCGGCGGTTGGCGTACAACCCGAAATCGCAAGTGTACTGGCGCAAGTACTATCGCGGTTCTATGCAGAGTGACGTCATGATCCTGGATGTCGCGTCGAAAAAGTTTACTCAGCTGACTGACTTTGACGGCCACGACTCATGGCCCATGTGGGGCAATGACGGCGCGGTCTATTTTGTGAGCGACCGCGATGGTAACGGGCTCACCAACATATGGCGCATCGAGGTGGATGGAGGCAAAGCGGATAAAGTCACATCTTTCAAGAGCGGTGACGTGCGGTGGCCTGCGATCAGTGCAGACGGTCGCGTAATCGTTTTTGAGCATGACTTCGGCATTTGGAAGCTCGACGTCGCCAGCAGGAAAACGACGCCGATCAATCTCAACATAGCCGCCGAAACGCAAGAGAACCTCAACGAGATGCAGACGTTCAATTCACAAGTGGACGATTACGATCTGGCACCGTCTTCGAAGCGAATTGCGTTGTCGATTCACGGGGAAATTTTTACTGCGCCCGTTGAAGAGGGCGACTTGCGGCAAATAACCGAGGGTCCTGCTCGCGATCGAACTGTCGCGTACTCTCCGGATGGAAAGTCCCTTTCGTTTATCTCTGATCTCAGCGGCCGTGAGGAAATCTATACCGCGTCAACCGACGGTGCTGGTGAAGCTAAGAAGCTCACTGACATCGACGCTTTGAAATTCGGGTACAACTGGTCTCCTGATTCAAAAGAGATTGCGTTCACAACGTCTGATGGAAAGCTGCGTAAAGTCGATGTTGCTACCAAACAAGTGACGCAGTTGGATTCGTCGAGCTTTGGGAACATCGGTACGCCTGTGTGGTCGCCCGATAGCAAATGGATTGCGTACTCCAAGTCAGACGTGACGCGCACTTCCGACATTTATGTCGTTGCAGCATCCGGAGCCGAAAAGGAACCGCATAAGTTGACCTTCGATTCCTATCCTGACGCGAATCCAATGTTTGCTCCGGATGGCCGCAAGCTCTTCTTCCAGCGGATCGAAGCTTCCACTGGCAATGCCCCTACGTCGAGCCAGATCTATTCAGTGGCCCTCGAACGCCTCGACCGCGATCCGGACGATCCTGAAGAGCGGCCCGAGCCGGAAACTCCAGCGGCTGGATCGGGAGAACCACCGGCTGAAGGTGCAGCTCCGCCGCCGCGTCGTGGACCAGCAGAACGTCGCCAGCCGCCCAAAGAGATAAAGATGGACTGGGCAGGTCTCAAACGGCGTACGAAGCAGATCACGCGCATGCCGTTTCCGATTTTCGATTTCAGATTGGCGCCTGACAGCCGCACGATAGTTTTCATTACCAGTGAGCCGGCAGGTCAAGCGAACGTGCCTGTGATCTACACGGTGCAGGACGATGGCAAGCGATTGACTCGCATTATCTCGGGTTTACCACCAACCGAAGAAAGTGGACAGGGCGGTGGTTTTGGCGGCTTTGGCGGCGGCATCTCTAATTTGACCATCTCGCGTGATGGTCGAACGCTGTATTTCGAGGAGCGTGATGCAGTTTATTCGGTGCCTTTGCCGGCAACGCCTCCGCCAGGTTCTTCTTCTGCTGCGGCGCAGGCCGCTGCCAGCGCGCCCCGCGGTGAAGCGACTCGGCGCCGGATCAACTTCAATGTCAGAGTTCGCGTCGATCGCCCGGCAGAATGGGCTGAGATGTTTGACGATGCGTGGCGGACAATGAAGTACCGCTTTTATGACCCACAGATGCACGGTATGAATTGGGATGCAGCTCGCGCGAAATACCGGCCTTTGGTTGAGTATGTCGGCGACCGTCAGGAGTTGCTGAACATCATCAACGAGATGATCGGCGAATTGAATGCCTCTCACACAGGTGCGGCGCCGCCTCCACGCGGTCCCGGCGGTGGTGGAATTACGACGGGGCATTTGGGCCTGGAGCTCGAAGCTGACAGCAGTGCGGGCCGTTATCGCGTGACGCACATTTACGAAACCGGTCCCGCTGATAAAGACTGGGTGAAAGTCAGTACCGGCGATTACCTAATCGCGATCAATGGCAAGCCTGTTCGCGCGGGCGACAACTACTGGCAGTTGCTCAACAATCGTCTCAATCGCAAGAGCGAAGTTACCTTCAACAGCAAGGCGGTTGAAGAAGGGGCTTGGACCACGAGGATTGAAACGATTCCTCAGAATGCTTACAACCAGTTGCGTTACGAACGTTGGGTGCAGGAGCGCCGCAAGAAAGTCGACGAGCTTTCGGGTGGTCGTGTCGGTTATCTCCACATTCAGGCGATGAACCAGCCGTCGCTCAGAAAGTTTGAAAAGGAGATTCGCGAGTTTCGCAATAAGGAAGCGCTCGTGATCGACCAGCGCTGGAACGGCGGCGGTAATATCGAACAGGAGTTACTGGCAATCCTGGTCCAACGGCAATACCAGATTTGGCAGCCGCGTGGAACTGAAGCTGTCGGACGTCCGTTTGCAGGCTTCTTTGGTCCCAAGGTGGTGCTGCAAAACTGGCGCTCGGCTTCAAACGCCGAAATGTTTCCGGCAGGGTTCCGAGCGCTTGGCTTGGGCAAAGTGATTGGCACTCCGACGATGGGAGCGGTCATTGGCACTGGAAGTTACAGTCTGATTGACGGCTCGACGGTGCGCACGCCTGGGGTTGGCGTCTTCCTGGCTGATCCAAAGCGCACGAACATGGAAAACTACGGCGTTCAACCGGACATGCTGGTGGACAATGCGCCCGCCGATAACCTCGCTGGACGCGATCGTCAGTTGGAAGCTGCGGTAGAAGAATTAATGAAGCAGTTGCAGGGACCGAAGCGCAACGTGGCTAGCCGCGACGGCCAATAGAATTGGACCAATAGGACGAATAGGACCAATAGGA
>DATEDU010000130.1:0-3721 GCA_035281525.1 Pyrinomonadaceae bacterium
CCTCGCTCGGCTGCGATCATGCCGTAAGCGATTCCGGTGTTACCGCTGCTGGCATCGAGAATTGTTTTGCCTGAGCGCAGTCTGCCGCTACGCTCGGCTTCGAGAATCATCGCGAGTGCCGGGCGATCCTTTACTGAGCCGCCCGGATTTAAATGTTCGGCCTTCGCAAAAACGCGCACGCCCGATGGCAAGCCTTTTGTCACATGACGCAGCTCTATCAGCGGCGTGTTGCCGATACTCGCCACGATCGAATGTCTGGTTGAAGTTCGAGTCTGCACTGCGCTTGTTGTCATTAGTAGTTACCTGCTTGAGCTATTCGAAAATAAAAGAGCCGGTTGCGATGTGACATTCACGGTTCGCAACCGGCTCTGGATTTGTGCTTTGATGATAGCTAACTCACGTTACTTCAAAAGCCTCAACCGCCGGCGAACCCGTCGGGCAACAACAGCGGCAACAATGGCTAAGTTCCAATGAGTACATTTTTTTCATTTCGGATGCTAAGGCGGCACTATAGAAACCGCGCCTGGGGCTGTCTATTTAATTCTATTTAACTGATCGTAAATCGAATTGACTTGATCGATGTGGGGCGACTTGTCTACAGTCATGCTTCTGACATGAAGACATCAATCCTTTCATTCAACGCTTGTTGTTGCTGTTGTTGCGGCATGAAATTCCGCGCGCGCAGTTCGAAACAGTTAGCGGTTGAAAGAAAGGTTTTCGTCAGTGATCAGCAGCAATTCAGAGAACAACATCACCCGAGCGGCGACATGGAGCGTTGCGCGGGCTGACGACGATCTGAATCCATACACTCATCAAAACCTCACCTCCAATCAATCAACAGAAAAACGAGTTGGCATCTTAGTAGTTGGGCACGGTAGTCGCCGCGAAGAAGCAAATGAAGATGTTCGTGCGGCGGCGCGACTTATTGCCATGCGTGGGCCGTTCGCGTGTGTAGAGCCGGCCTTTTTGGAAATTGTCAGCCCAACTATCGAGGAAGGATTTGCCAAATTAGTTAGACGCAGTGCCGATCACGTCATTGTTCATCCTTACTTTCTCTCACCGGGTAGACATACTCGTGGTGATATCCCCGTTGATGTTCAGGCAGCAGCGAGTCGACATCCCGGAGTTACCTATCAGATTACGGAGCCACTGGCCGCACATCCTTCGGTGATCGACGCCTCGATCGAACGAATTCTCGAGACAAACAGTCCTTCAAATAAAGAACCGTTGGGAAAGGTCTATCTAGTCGGCGCAGGTCCAGGTGATCCGGGACTATTGACCGTCAAAGCATTGGAACTGCTGCGAAAAGCGGATGTCGTTATCTACGACTACCTGGTCAACCCCGATCTGTTGATTCACTTGAAAGAGGATGCCGAACGGATTTTTGTCGGGAAGGTCGGTCGCCGTACTCAAACTCCGCAATCAAAGATCAATGAGCTACTCGTTTCAAGAGCTAGTGAAGGAAAGCTTGTTGTTCGACTAAAGGGTGGCGATCCATTTCTGTTTGGTAGAGGTGCTGAAGAGGCGCTTACTTTACGAGCGGCCGGCATTCCTTTCGAGGTTGTACCGGGCATTAGTTCAGCACTGGCAGTCCCGGCTTATGCTGGAATTCCCTTAACTCATCGTGGTCTTTCGTCATCCATTGTGATTTTGACGGGTGCGAATGCCAGCGATGGCAAGTTGTCTGAAGATCTGTTCAAGGCTCGTGAGGCCGACACCATCGTTGTCCTTATGGGCACCGCGCATCTCCGAGAAATTACTAAACAGCTCGTTGCCTTAGGAAGGTCACTAGACACTCCTGTGGCGATCATTCGGTGGGGGACATACGCATCGCAGCAGATTGTCACCGGAACTTTAGAAACCATCGCCGACACCGCGGTCACGGAGGGGCTACGCCCACCGGCGATAATCGTGATTGGCGAAGTAGTACAACTACAGGAAAGTCTTAGTTGGTTTGGAGAAAACTTTGCCGAAAGGATGGAACCGGAACCGGTTTTGACCGCCGGTTAATTCATTGAATGCTTGCGACAGAAACGACAATTGCAATTGGTGATGAACTCGAGTCTATCGCAAATGAACTTGAACTTGACTCAGCCGAGGCTGTTCTGCGTTGGGCGCTTCGTGAGTTTGGATCAGCGGTGGCGCTGGCAACCGGATTTGGTGCGGAAGGTTGTGTGTTGATTCGAATGCTCTCAGAGATCGATCGCGACGCCCGCATCTTTTATTTGGATACCGATCTTCTTTTTCCAGAGACATATGAACTCATAGCAAAGCTGGAAACGCGGTATGGAGTGCGTTTCGAACAGCGTACGTCGCGATTGTCGCTGGCTGCACAGGCCGCCCGTTATGGAGAGCGACTGTGGGAAAGGGAGCCCGACGTTTGTTGCCAACTGCGTAAAGTCGAGCCGCTGCGTGAGATTCTTACTGGATTGCGAGCATGGATCACAGCAATTCGACGTGAGCAGACGGCGGCGCGTGCAGGTGCGCGCGTGGTCGAGCGAGATCGAAAGTTTGACCTGATCAAGATAAACCCACTGGCTGGTTGGTCCAGTCGCGATGTGTGGCGGTACATCAAGGAGCACGATGTTCCATACAACCCCCTTTACGACCTGGGTTATCGCTCGATCGGCTGCCAACCATGTACGACGCTTGTGCAAATCGGCGAAAACGACCGAGCCGGTCGTTGGCGTGGCGTCGCAAAGACAGAATGTGGATTACATCAGTAGTTAAGTTTTAAATTCAAACGCGAGGAAGAATAGTAGATGAAACTGATAAGCCCTCACGGAGGCACCTTAATCAATCGCGAAATTCAAGGTGGTGAACGCGAAGAACTCATCAAGACGGCGGAGACCTTGCCGAGGGTACAGCTCAATAGCCGTCAGATGTCAGATCTGTTGATGATTGCGATTGGCGGTTACTCACCGCTTGACGGCTTTCTCAATGAAGCCGACTACACATCGGTTCGCGATCAGATGAGACTGGCAAATGGACTTGTCTGGTCGATTCCTATCACTCTAGCAGTGACCAAAGACCTAGCAGATGCTCTGAATACTCCTGCGAACGTGGCCCTGTACGACGGCGATCATCTCCTGGGTGTTCTTAGCGTGACTGAAAAGTTTACGTACGACAAAGAACGTGAGGCGCAAGCCGTCTACGGCACGAAAGATCGCGCGCATCCCGGCGTGGCCGCCCTGTTTTCTCAAGGTGATTGGTTGTTAGCGGGGCCGATTCGTTTGCTGAATCGTCCGCGGCATCGACCTTTTCAGGAATACCACCTGGATCCTTCAGAGACGCGTACTCTGTTCCGAGAACGTGGCTGGCGCCGCGTCGTTGCTTTTCAGACCCGCAACCCAGTGCATCGCGCCCATGAATACATTCAGAAGTGCGCACTCGAGATTGCCGATGGTCTTCTGCTTCATCCTATCGTTGGCGACACCAAATCGGACGATGTGCCTGCTCATGTCAGAATCCGTTCCTACGAAGAGATTCTCGCGAACTACTATCCCGCTTCACGAACTGTATTGTCCGTGATGCCGGCCGCGATGCGCTACGCAGGACCACGCGAGGCTGTCTTTCATGCATTAATTCGCAAGAATTATGGGTGCTCGCTTTTTATTGTCGGTCGCGACCACGCCGGCGTTGGAAACTACTACGGCACCTACGACGCGCATTACATTTTCGATCAGTTTGATCCTTCAGAACTCGGAATTACGCCGCTGTT
>DATEDU010000131.1:0-11194 GCA_035281525.1 Pyrinomonadaceae bacterium
CAACTGCACGAAGAGTTGAGTGCTCTTGCGCGCTCAAAATCCAGTTCGTTGTGAGAAGACTTCCAGCTAAGCCTGCTATAACTGCTACTACGAAACATGCGACCGCCGCCGGAGCGTGCCATGTGGGCTCGGTGCGTTTGAGTTCTCTTCTAAACATCAATAGAACCTTACGCCCGTCCGCATAAAAGGGGCGTAAAGGTTCCATAAAAAGTTTATAAAGAAGAGAAGAGAAAGGAGGAGGTTAGGAGCCTGGATCGAAGCGATAACCAATCCAGGGTTCCGTCACGATATAACGTGGTGTTGCATCCGGTTCGATCTTTTTCCTCACGTTGCCAATAAAAACTCGCAGGTACTCGTTTTGTTCTACGTAGTTGCTGCCCCACACGGCGGCAAGCAATGTTCGGTGTGTGAGGACCTTCCCCGAGTGTTTGATAAAGTAAATCAGCAGATCAAATTCCTTCGGCGTCAAATGGATCTCGTTACCGCGTACATTCACCTCGCGAGATTCGAGATTCACGTGAAAGTCACCGACATCCAATGTCGTCTGAACCGCTTCGTTGATAGGTGGCGTGTTTGCGCGCCGCAGTGAGGCACGAACTCGCGCCAATAACTCGTCGATGCCAAACGGCTTAGTTACAAAATCATCGGCGCCAATATCAAGAGCTTCTACTTTCGTTTTCTCCTCGCCTTTTGCGGACAACACGATGATTGGGACCTGAGATATCGCCCGCAACCGCCTGCAAAACTCGAGACCATCAACGTTCGGCATAGCGAGATCGGTGATCACAAGGTCCGGATGCCATTCGTTGAAGGTTTCTAATCCGGATTCGCCATCCGAAGCGCCCCGGACGTCGTAACCACGTGACTTGAGTCCTGTACGCAGTACTCGGATCAATTGAGGCTCGTCATCGACAACTAGAATTCGTGCCCGATCGTTCATGGTCCAGGAATTGTGCCGCCATTGCTCGGGGCATCGTCATCCCCGATTGGTAAAGTGAAGACAACGCGCGTGCCCTTGCCGTTTCTACCGGATTCGATCCAGATCTTTCCGTCGTGTGCCTCGACTATTCCCTTCGCGATCGCCAGTCCCATGCCTGTCCCTGACGGTTGATGCGTGGTGACATCGCCATCGCGACTGGCCCGAAAGAATTTATCAAACACGCGCTCCCGCATGTCGCGCTGAATGCCCGTTCCCTCGTCCTCCACTGACATGGTCACCATCCCCTCCGGACCTCGCTGCGCACAGATGACAATTGATGAGCCGGGCGGAGAATACTTCGACGCATTATCAACAAGCGTATAGACGACTTCGCTTACTGCGTTCGCGTCAACGCGCACGACGGGCAGTTCCTTTTCAGTATCAATCTGCAAATGGTGATTGGTTGTTAAAGATTTTGCTCGTGCCAGGGCCGTTGAAATAATCTCATCAACCGCGCCCCACCGCCGCCGCAAACGCAGCTCACCCGCCTCGATGCGCGCGAGATCGATCAGATCGGTGATGAAACGATTCAACCGATCGCTTTCCTGGTCGATGATCTCGAACATTTCAGAACGCGATTCTGCGTCGAGTACTACACGTTGACTTTCATCTGTTTGTCCGCGCGTTTCATCTATGAGTGTCGTGATCGACGCTTTGATTGCAGTAAGAGGCGTCCGCAAGTCGTGGGTCACCGCATCAAGCAATGCCGACTTTAGCCGCTCGCTTCGCTTAATTGCTTCGGCCTCACTTTCGCGCTCAAAGGCGGCCTGTAACTGAGTATACAAACTCTCCACCTCAAGCTTTCGGCTCTCAGCTTCTTCAGCGCGTTGTTTGGCGCGTGCTGAGAGCTGACCAACCGCCAAAGCGGTGGTAAAGAAAACAATTAAAGCGACCCAGTTCTGTCCATGTGCGATGGTTAACGTATACAGGGGTGGCAGAAAGAAAAAGTTGAAGCAAAACATCCCGAGTACTGAGGCCACGAGTGCTGGTCGACTTCCCCAAAACAAAGCGACAAAGAGCACAACAAGCAGGAAGGACAGCGCGACCGTAGTTGAATTCACCTGCTGTTGAAAGGGAGCAAGTACAGCCGTAATGAAAGCCGTACCTCCCACAGCGCCAACATAACCAGCCCATCGCAAATTCAACACATTTCGCGTCATTGGTCTATTGTAAGACCGTTGACGCCTAAATCTCGATCTGTTCTCCCATCTCGACTACACGATCCGGCGGAATACAGAAATAAGCAGTCGCGCTCGTCGCGTTGTGTGAAATGATGGAAAAGATCTTTTCACGCCAGAGCGCCATGCCTGGTCGCTTTGAGGCGATGATTGTCTTGCGCCCAAGGAAATAAGTTGTGTCCTGGGGAACGTAAGCAAATCCAGGCAGGCTTAGGTTTTCCAAGACGTTTGGTATATCAGGATCTTCCATGAATCCGTAGTAAACCTTTAGGCGGTGGAAACCGTTCCCGAGTCCTTCGACTTCTACACGTTCCTCGGCAGCGACAAATGGGATCTGTTTTGTTTTAACGGTTAAGAATAAGACTCGTTCGTGAAGCACTTTGTTGTGTTCAAGATTGTGCAGTAGGGCAGGCGGCGTTCGAGAAGCATTGCCATTCATAAAAATCGCCATGCCGGGCACGCGCGTTGGTGGACGTCGCTTCATTTCCTGAAGAAATTCTTCAAGAGGCTTCGCTTCCGTCTGAATGCGCTCGTTTAGGATGCGCCGTCCTTTCTTCCACGTAGTCATTACGACGAAAACCAAAGCAGCGAGAAGCAACGGAAACCAGCCACCTTGGGCCACTTTGATAATGTTTGCTCCAAAGAAAGCCAGATCGATGATCAAAAAGAAGATCGCCAGTGCGGCCGTTGGCAGGAACCCCCAACCCCAAACACGACGCGCTACCATATAGAACAGGACTGTGGTGATGACCATCGTCGAAGTCACCGCCACACCGTAAGCGGCGGCGAGGTTACTCGACGAACGAAAGCCAACCACGATCGCAATACAGCCCACCATTAAGGCCCAGTTCACAGCCGGAATATAGATCTGCCCGAATTCTCGCGTTGAAGTGTGATTGATTTTGAGGCGCGGACTGAATCCAAGTTGTACGGCTTGCATAGTGAGCGAGAACGCTCCAGAGATGACTGCTTGCGACGCGATAATTGCTGCCGAGGTCGCGAGAACAATCATCGGGTACAAAGCCCAGGAGGGAGCAAGACGATAAAAAGGATTGTGGGCCGCCTCAGGATCTTCCAGAAGCAGAGCGCCCTGTCCGAAGTAGTTAAGCAGGAGTGACGGAAGTACCACACTAAACCACACCAGTCGAATTGGACGTGTTCCGAAGTGGCCCATATCGGCATAGAGCGCCTCGCCACCTGTTACAACTAAAAATACTGAACCGAGTATGAGGAAGCCATGCCACCCGTTTCGGACGAAGAAATCCAAACCGTGTACCGGATTGACCGCAGCCAACACCTCCGGATGACGCAGAATTTGCGCGATACCCAGCGCGGCCAGCGCCGCGAACCAGGTTAACGTTATTGGACCAAAAATTCTCCCCACCTTCGCAGTTCCTCGGCTCTGAATAAGGAACAGCGCGACGAGTATGACTATTGTGATCGGGACAACGAACGGACTAAAAATAGGCGTCGCAACGGTCAATCCTTCCATCGCGCCAAGCACGGAGATCGCCGGCGTTATAATTCCATCGCCATACAAGAGTGCCGCACCGAAGATTCCGATCAGAATCAGAAACGCGCTCTCGGTACGCCCGGATGGCCTAATCGGAGTGGCCAGCGCGGTGAGCGATAGAATTCCACCCTCACCATGGTTGTCTGCCCGCAACACAAACACGAGATACTTGATCGAGATCACGATCACCAGTGACCAGAAAATCAACGAGAGAACCCCGAGTATGTTCGCAGGTAACGGAGCAATCGCATGCGCGCCATGAAAGCACTCGCGCATCGCGTAGAGCGGGCTAGTGCCGATATCGCCATAGACCACTCCGAGCGCCGCGAGTGACAGCACGAAAAGATATCGTCCGCGCGGCGCACGGCGCGGGATATGGCCGGTTCCTGCTGCTGTCGTGTGAATGTCGGTAACTGCTGGTTCGGTTATGTTCGCCCGCGACACAGAATTCAACTCCGCTCAGGATCAGTTATCGTCGCGACGCACAAACTGGAGGATGACCGGGGAATCGGCCATAGTTATTCCGTAGACGATGCCTGACGTGCATGCCGGACTCAGAATGGCATAAAAATCGTAAAGATTTCATAAAGACGCGCGGCCATCGGCAGTAGAACTGCAGAGCCGAATCGTTGAAGTGACGTCGTCGGAGAAGACCTTGTGGTCCGCATTGGACCAGAGAAACATGAGGAGACATTATCTCAGTCGTATGTGCGAGAAATGGGTTTTATGGGCTAACGGATGAAAGCTTTGTATAGGTCAGCCCTCCTGGCTACCGTTCAAAGGCGAACCTCGGGAAGTGGATTAGGAGAGGCCTGAGGTTCGTCGCATCACTTCCCGCGAAAAGCGCGCCGGAGCAATTCACTCCGGCGCGCAATCGCCAACCCTAGATCGTAATTGTTGTGCCGTCGAATTTCGTGAGAGTAAAACTCGCATTCGGCTCGGGGTAAGTGGCCTTCGCCTCATTGAGAAGCCGAATGGCGACCGCCTCGCCCTGGAAAAGACCGTTCAAGTCATCGGCTACGCGCCAGTGGACGCCCGACATGTCGCGCCCCAGCGACAGGTTGTGTGCGAGTTTGTTCAGCTCGCCGCCAACGGTGAGTTGCGCACCTGTGAAGGGCACGAGAGCTGTGCCATCGCGGTTTGGCTGGACCGGGTTGTTGATGACGGTGTTCTCCCTGAACCACGCTTTGAGGATGGTGACGCAAGCACCCGCAGTGACCGCGTGTCCCGCGGGAGCCGATGGGTGGTTCGGTGAACCGCCCGGCAGTTCCAGCGGCAATAGGAAGCTCGCTTCATTTGAGCCGAACCTCACCAGATTCAGGTGCTGATTGTAGGCTTGGATCAGGGGAAGCACTGGCGAATTCAAAAGGTCGGCGTGTAGCGGATAATTGGCGCGGCCCTGCAAGTGATTGTCGACCAGTCCACCGAAACCGTCTGGCCGCGGGTAACGATGTACGAACCACTTGTGATACCAGGTGTGGCGCTCACCTTTGTGCACGGAACCGATCAGGTTGTTTAGATGGCCCAACCCGAAAGTCGCGAAGCCGCCCTGCCGCGTGCTGTTAGTGTAAGGATTGCCGAGGTCGGCCGCCCCGAGGCCCGTGAGTGCCGCGCGATAGTAGGCAGTCTGGATCGTGTCTGAGCCTGCGAGATGGCCGACGTCGCGGACGCTGCGGATGAAGCGCGGCGTCGCATCGAACACATTGGCGTTACCAAGCGCAACGCCGTTCTGGTGGTTCAACCACTCGCTGAAGGCAGTGAGAAAGTCACGACCGGTCGGATCGAAGACGAACGTCCCGTCAGGATTCCAGTTGATGACGGGTTGTCGAGCCCGCATCTTAGGAATGACCTCGATGCCATCGTAGAAGAAGGTTCGGTAGAGGAATTGCGACACCATTGGCCCAACCGTTGCGCCGGGGAAGTCGAAGCGAAAGAGCACGTCGGGTGTGACTACACCACCGACCTTCGGTCCAATGTAGTCACTGCCGAAACGGCTCAGATCGGCTGCTGCCTGCGCGACTACGGGGTTGGTGTTGTAGTCGGTGAAAGGCACGTCGCGCAGATAAGCCATCCAGTAGACTTCGACGGCTTGGGCGGCCATCTTGCGGCTCGCGATGGGCGGCGGCAGGAAGGCCGCGGGTGTGGTCACCGCGGGAGAGTCAGGTCCCTCCATATTGAAGGCCAGACCGCCTAACGGGTTTGCCAATTCGCCGGTTCCGCCCGGATGACGAGGTACGTTTTCGAAAGCGCTGAAGGTGCCACTTGCGAGGGCGGCAAGGAACTGATTGTAAGCTGCTTGGTTAACCTCGCCAATTGAGTTGTGCGGCAGCGTCTTGTGGAAGTTGCCGATGCGATTTGGATAGAGTTCTTCATCGCCGTTGGTCGGATGCACGGGCTGGCCGAGATCAGCTTCGGCACTCGCCGCATCTTCGCGGATTTCCTCCGCTTGGCCCGCGCGATCAGCGCGGGTAGGGTTAGGGTTATTGCCTGTAAACGGAGAGATTTCGATGGCGCGGGCGGAAGAGCGTCTCGAGCCGGTTAACGGTTCGAGTCCGATTGCGCTGACAGCCAACACAGCGGCCGTGGCGCTTCCGGCCTGTCCCAAAAACTTGCGTCGGCTGGACGCATTAGCGCGCTTCTTCGTTTGCTTGTCATGTGTACTACTTTGTCGATCCGGCGTAGTGTTAGGCGAGGTGGATAGATTAACGGACGGATCAGTTGGGAATGGTGTGAAATCAGACGAACTCATGTTGAGTCTCCCTTCGATTGAATTTGGCGTGTTGAGTTGAAGGGAAGAACGAGAGAGGGCGAGGCACCGGCGACGTGATCCTTCCAAACAAAAAGCGAAACGAAAGGAGTACGTTCCGAGCCGATACCGAGAAATGAAGGGGATTGAACTGAGGAAAGCAGTTCGAACCCGCAAGAGCGGCCTTCATGGGGAACCTCGGAGAATGTTTGAGACTCGGCCGCTGCTTGGAATAAGATGGTCCTTGCCGAGAACGCATTCTTAGTCTCAAACTAGCGGCTAAGTTTGTGTTGTTCAGTAGCTCCGCTTGTCAGCGCCAACTGACGGCGGAGCTTTTCTTTTTCTAGATAAATCATTTCATTTCATGAAGCTGCCGTAGATGGTTGTTCGGCCTTTGCAATTCTAGCTGCGACAGGGATGTCTTCTCGCTGATCGTGCCAGAAAGAAGGCCCGAGCGGTGCCATTACGGGTTTAGTTCACTTTGGCAAAAATTGTCGGGAGTTCTGGGCGTGAGTGAGTAGCGACGAAAACATACCCACACATTTTTCAGATGTCAACGTAAAACTTTTGGCGAGTCATTTAAGGCACACTCGTTTTGTCTGTGCGTGTATCACAGTGAGCCCAATTCACAAAGTTCTTTTCATTGGCCGTTTTTGTCGTCACGAACAAAGCACTTACACCAGAAATCAAGTCACAAAAACTTAAGGCTATCTTTGTATCCGCTCAAACTTCAAAATGAATTTACAATTAGTCCGCTGCCAACCGCTATTACCCAGATCGAAGCTGCGATCGTCGCGGCGATCTTCCAGTTGGTTGATCGCATGATTGTCAGCAACGAAGGAAGATTAATAATTGGACCAGCGATGAGGAGCGCCAAAGCGGCACCAACCGGAGCGCCTAGCCCGAGTAATACAATAGCAAGTGGGATTTCGAAAAATGTCGGCAGTGCGATCGGAACCGCGATCGTGGCTATAACTATGATCGCCACCAACTCTGCGTGAGGCGACGTGACAACAATCACGGGAAGCCAGTGCGCAATGATCATAGACGCCAAGACGCCGACAACTATCACCGGAACGAGTCGCAGGGCAATTTGAAAGCACGAACGCATGAAACGCAGCAGATGTGATCCCACTGAAAAATTCGGCGAAGCATCATCCGTCTCCAATGGCACTCTAACTTCACCGATCACTTTGTTAGCGATCATGCCGATAAACAGGACCGCGACCAGACTGGCAGCGGCACGTCCGGTGGCAATCTTGTAGTCGAAGAGCAGGAACGTGAGGATCAATGCTGCGGGATTCAGCGCAGGAGCCGCGAGCATCAAAGCGAGCGACGGGCCCAATCGGGCAGAACGCTCGTACATGCAGGTGAAGATCGGGGCTACACAGCATGAACACAGCATTAGTGGTGCTCCTGCAAATCCAGCAACTATCTGCGCCCGCAGAGACCCTTTTCCGACTGCTCGAAGCAGCCACTGCGGAGACACAAACGTGCTCACTGCCCCGCCAACCAGAATACCAAAGAAGAGTGCGGGCCAGATGACTTGAAAGTAATTAAGCGTTCGACCAAGGAAACTCACCTCCGAAGCACCAACTAGTGGAATTACATTGCCTCTGGGAGTAAATGATCCTGCAACGGAGACCTTTCCAATCACTGTCATCGCGGTTGAGCTCTTGTAAGCAATAAGTGCTCCCACAATAATCAATGTGGGCAGCGCGAAATAGAGGACGCGCTGTATCGCCGTCAGCGATATGGACTTCTCTCGCATATCTGTGTGTCCTGTAATCACGAGCACCGTCTTATGCTTGGCGAGCCGAGTTTTTCTTATCGTGCTGCATCAACAGTGTAAGCAAAAGCTTTCTCTTCATGATGTTCCTCCGACCTACGGTCCGTTCGCACGGACTCATTGTTTTCTCTTGGGGACACCTTCAGAACTCCAGTAGATGGGATCCGCATTCTGAGCCGCAGGTATGTCGACATCCGAGTGGATATGCCAGGGTACCGCTTCGGCCAGTGCTGCCGGGTCCTTCTTGATGTACTCATTCGCGAGGTAGTGGATGCGCCAATCTTCGAATTTATCGAGGTAAGTCACATTAGTGTGCGCAGCCAGCTTTGCATTGCCTGTTTGTCGGTAGCCCTCAATCACGAAAAAGAGCGCTATGGTGTCATCCGGGTCGATAGCCAGCACTCGTTCAAACATTCTGCATGCCTCAGCCTGCATTCCGAGATCCTGGTAGGATTTGCCCATCTGGTTCAGGACCAGTCGGTCTCGCGGGTAGTGTGACTCTACTTGTCTGAAGAGTTTGAGCGCCTCTGCCGGCTTATTCTCCAATCTCAGTAATGCGCCCTTGTAATAGGTCGCCCGCCAGTTGTTTGGATTGATAGCGAGTGCCTTATCAAGGAGCTGATGAATTTCCGGAAAGTTCTCGCGCCAGAAACTCGCCAGTGCCTGATTGACGTAACCATCATCGTACGTGGGATTGATTTGCGTCACCTTCTCAAACGCACGTCTCGCATCCGCATACATAAACTGATCAAAAAGCGCGATGCCCAGATTGTTGAAGCGAATCAGATCTTTTTCGTTGAGCGTACTCGTGGTAGCACAATTCTCGCCGAGATTAAGCGTGATTGTTTGTTGGGCCATCTCGACGATCGGGAGATCGACACTTTTGCCGAGGGCATAGTCGCTAAAAAACCGATTGAATTTGCGATAGAGAACGCGGGAGCTTACGCGCAGCGGCCCACTCACACTCTTTGGAATCGTGAACTGGTAGCGGACCAACTCGCTCCGTCCAGGAGCTATGAAGTTGTCATAGGCCTTACCTCGCGTTTCCCAAATATTGTGGTGGCGCACCGCTTGAGCTTTTTCCGTGACCTGGATTGATTGGAATTTATGAGCATGTTCGTCAACCGTTCCGTCGGGTTTGAGAAATCCGCTGTGATAGACAATACGGTCGCTCGCATCCTCCACCTTGAACTCAACCCACGGTTCGAAGAAGTCTCGCAACTCGGCAGGAAAGAAGTGTCCAACACCCCGATTGGATACGACCACGCCCAAAGTCACTGTTTCGCCGGGAGCAAGTGAGAAATTACTCTTGTCAATTGGCGCTATGATTGTATCGTCCGGCTTCTGATATCCAGGATAAAGCGCAGCATTGATTGAGTTGATAGTGGCGAAGCCTTCACCAACTTTGAGACCCGCAGCACCTTTGCGAAGCGTGGTTAGATCTGTGCCCTCGCGCTGAGTGGGGTAAGCCGCTCCTCTCTTCAATGTGAAGATGTCGATGCCGAGGTGACCAGCTTTCAGAAAATCTGTGACCCTCTGCAATTGATCTTTGTAACCATAGAAGTGTGGGAGCGCCGTATTCGACGCAGGCCAGCGATGCGAAGCTATTGTTCCTTCTTTCGCAGCTAAATCGGCAGCAGCAGTTTCACGACCCATGTGGCACGACTGGCAGGTATTGCGTCGTTTCTTGTAGAAGGGGAGCGGGGATTCGTTTGAGTGCGAACTCATCTGCCATTCGTCGTAGACGGAAAAAGAACGCCGCCATTTATAGTTCTCTATTTGACGCGGCAAGGCTGCTTTGTGACAAACCGCGCAAAACTCCGGCATCTTGTAAAAATCTTTCATCATGGCTCGCTTGTGAGCACTCTTGTTGGCGAGGATCATTCCGTCAGTTACCTTACCCTGGAACGGTCTTCCATTTTTGTCCACGAGCAGCGCGGGCGGAGCGATACGATAGCTGCCGATACCTTCAAGGTAGGTGATCTTTTCAATTGAATGGCAGACGGTGCAGGTAACTCCCTCATCGTCAAATGGTCGGGCGACCTTTGACCCAGTTGTGAGAGCGCCGGAAACCAGGGCTATCGGATTATGGCAGCTCTCACAGTGGCGAGTAGTCTCAATGCCATACTGCTTCATAAATTGATCAATGTTCTTTTGATAGAAAGGTCCGCGGAAGCTGCTGCGATGAGGTGACTCAGCCCACTGCGCGTGTGCGCTACTGTGACAGCGCGCGCAGTAGGAGGCAGGTATGAACTTGTCCGCGCTTATGAAAGTGCCTGTGGAAGTTTGCACCTCGCCGGGGGCGAAGGGGTTTGGACCAAAGGGAAGATTATAGGTGTTCTTTTCGTTCCCGGATTCCATCTTACCTGTCGACTCATTCGAGCCATAGACCACATAGCCGAGCGCGAGCATAAGGAATCCAACGAGCGCGATGATTTTTCCGATTCGCGATCCTGTTTCGATCCCACGGAAAACAGTTAGGAATGGAGACGCCGGTCTCAGCATTACGACTCCTTTCAGCTTCAGCTCAATCCCTTGTTTGTGACTTCTCGCTACGAAGCGAATTCGGAAACGAGCGTTAGTCCGAAACAACGTACTCAAGTTGAAGCGGGCGGCAACGGACCATTTCAGTTATCCGTGAGCCGTTGCCTTTGCTCCCGCTTTTATTCCCAGCGTCACGAAAAGCGCTCCCGCCTTATCGTCTCAGACCTGAACCTCTGTCCTTAGCGGCGGAGTTCAGGGCTTTACGCCCCGAGTTAATGGCCACGTTGTGGCGATTCAAAAACAAGCTCGCCATGCCGCCACCGGGGCCGGAACTCGGGCAAAAGTCGCCCGTCTGTTGCAAGCAATCGAAGTTCGCGAGGATCTCGGGTGATTGTTCAGAGCCGTCCGGGTTCTTGACCGTTACCAGGAAAACATCCTGACCTGGTCTGTCTTGCGCTATACCCCCGTCCCGGGGGTCAGGAATGACCGGTCATATAACCCAGGG